>DASRVZ010000145.1:0-58090 GCA_035654835.1 Dermatophilaceae bacterium
GCCCGCAAGATCAGCGGGCACCTACATACCGTCTAACCCGGCACGCCACGTTCTAGGCCGATTCTCCCGACTATCTCCGAACCGCATCTGCTCGCACCGCTCCCGATGGCGGAACCTGATACTGCAGCGGCACAGGTCTGGACCGTGCACGCGAAGGTGCGTCCCGTAGGACTCGTCCGGTGGAGATCCGGGGGACCCCTTATGAAGCACGCCCAGTGGACCTAGGTCTCGCCCGCAGGTACACCCAGGCGGGCCTGCTTGCGAAGCAGGTGCACTCGGCGCGCAACCGGTGAGATCCACCGAGTCACTGGCTGGCGCAATAGCATTGACCATTCACATGCACGAGGCTCTATGCACTCAGGAGATGCGCCCTCACATCGGCATGAGCGGTTGGGTCCCAGTGCCGGTATTGAGGGCCGTGTTGGTACCGGTGGCGCGGAGGCCGGGCCAGGACATCCCGCAGCACCGCAGAGCTGATCGGCTTGTCTCGCGGACTGAGAAACGGCGTCCACTACTTGACGCACGCCATTCACCTGCGGTTGCATCACTGCCACCATCCAGAGCGACCGAGAGACTTGGCTCGTTGACGTCGCAGCAACCACCCCACCGTGGGCCGGTGCTAATGCCAGGACCGATGAGGACCTGATGAAACTCGTGCACCCGCAGGAAGTCCGACGAACTCGTGAGCGGCTGTTCCGCCGCCGCCACATAGACCTGGGCCGTTACCGCAGCGCCCTGTGTCGGCTCCCATAACGCCACATCGCCCCCAGCCATCCCGGCCACCGGAAGCCCCCGGGTCGACACAAGTGCGTGACCGAGGTGCCTGTGCACGTCACCGCCGTCGTCCCGATCTGCCTTGCGACGCCAAGAACTGACACGAACCTGAAGGAGAGCACGCCCATGACCATTGACACGACCACGACCAGCCCACTCGCCGCCATTCTGGACGCTACCGAGCTGGCCGTCCACGCCGACCCAACCGCCGCCGCAGCGGTGTTCAAAGCACGCGGTTCGAGCACCGGGCTGGTCACCACCACCATCGCTCTGGGCCGGCACACGATCCAGACCGACGAGCCCGCGACCCTCGGCGGCCAAGACGACGCCCCAAACCCGGTCGAGTACGCCCTGGCCAGCCTGCTCTCCTGCCAAGCCGTCACCTACCGGTTCTGGGCCGTCAAGCTTGGCATCGAGGTCGAGGACATCGACATCTCGATCGAGGGCGACCTGGACGTGCGTGGGTTCTTCGGTCTCGACGAGCAGACCCGCGCCGGATTCGGTCAGGTCCGGGTGGCTGTTCAGGTCCGCGGCCCAGAGACGCCCCAGCGGTACGCCGAACTACAGGCAGCGGTCGACGCCCACTGCCCCGTGCTGGACTTGTTCACCAACCCCACAACGGTGCGCGCAACCCTCACAGTCGTCTGACCTCGGCAGAGGGTGCCACCCTCGCCAGGCCCGGCAAAGCGCCGGTGATGGGATCCGACCCGTCACCGGCGTCGGGGTCGGTCGTTGCGTCATAGTTGCGCGTGTGTCGGGCGGCGGTAGCGGTAGCCCTTGACAGGTGATCCGCGTCGAGGGATCGCGAAGACCACAAGCCGATCCTCACCCGTCATCGGCCGACCGCCATCACAAGTGCAGACGCATGCACCCATGGACGCGTCATAGTGGGCGAAATGACGCTCGCTGTACCGGGTGCCACGGGATTCGTGGCACCCGCGCGATGCGCTGTCATCAAGCATGAGGGGAAGTATTTCGCGGCCGTCACAGCGCCAGATGTCCGAGATCACAAGTAGGGCTCCCGCTGGATTGCAGCGATAGTGGCGAGCAGCAACGCATCGCCCTCGCCCGCCTGATCCTCAAGAGCCCGTCACTCATCCTTACCGACGAACCCACCTCGATCCACCGGTCGGTTTGATCTCGCGAGCGGGTAGGTCAGTGGACGGCGGTCAGGCTGCTGGGTAGCGCTGTCGTCGTGCAGGATGGTGGGCATGATCGTTCGCCTTGCGTAGAGGTGGAGCTGGACAAACGGCCCGCGGCTTGTGGTCATGTGTTGCTCCCACTGTCGGCTCCAGTACACAGCCAGTACACAAAAAGACCGATGACGGCACTAAATCACCGTTGCCCCCAACGACGATGCTTGAGCAATACCAACGGTTTACACGACTATCAACGACCACCAGCGACCCAGACAATGACCTCGTAATGAATAGGTCATCGGTTCGATTCCGATAGGCGGCTCCGCGAAGAACCCCAGTTCAGAGACACTCTGACCTGGGGTTCTCGCGTTCACACTGGCTGCCTTCTCGCAGCCGATCAGGCTTCTTCGTGATGACCTCCCAAGACCTGTTCCTGTCCTCGCGTCGCGTGAAAGGACTGGATCCACGTCAGACCCTGATCACGGCATCGCCAGGTCAGGTGCGGAGAACTGGTATCTGCCAGGGGATGGCGGTGCCAAGGATGGGTGCCTCTGCCAAGCTTGCCAGTTCCCCCGTGTCGGTGGTGACACGGTTGCGACCGCCCTGCTTGCTCGCGTACATGAACCCGTCGGCGCGATCGATAAGGTCATCGGCGGTCTCGTCAGGGACGGCCATCGTGGCGCCGACCGAGACGGTCACCCGTGCCTGGGCCTCGCCTTTTTGGATCCAAGAGTTCTCGGCCAGCATCCGCACCCGTTCGGCCGTGGCGTGTAGGCCGACTTGGTCCGTTCCCGGGAGAAGTGCCAGGAACTCCTCGCCGCCCCAGCGCACCGGGATGTCGCCGTGTCGCAGCCCGTTTGCCAGGGACTGGCCGACCATGCGCAGCACCTCATCGCCGGTGCGGTGTCCGAAAGTGTCGTTGACGTTCTTGAAGTGGTCCGCGTCGATGTACAGCACGCCCAGCGTGGTTGTCCGTTCGGCGACCGCCTGCATCAGGGTCTGCAGGTGCAGCTCGCCGATGCGGCGCGCGGGCAGACCGGTCACCGGATCCAGCGAATCGTCCTTGCGGACCCGGCGCTGGCCCGAGTAGGGGTTGGACAGCCGGGAGGAGAACACCTCGACGGAGCCCACAATCGTTCCGTCCGGGCTCCGCAGGGCTTGGCCCCGCACCGTGGCCGGTACACGATGCCCAAACCTTGGTAGAACTGCTTGTCCACTGCTGCTCCGCTCCGAAACGCCGACAGATTGTCTACGCCAAGACCTACCCCCGGATATGCGAGCGCTCTGGCAACTTCCCCGTAATCAGGGCGGCTTCGCAAAGCCCGACCCACCGGCGAACAACCTTGCCCACCGTCGAACGTGCGTGGTCAGCGTCCAACGTCCGTTGTCTCAAGGACGCGCTATCCACCGAATTCGGGTCACGATCAGGCTTCTTCGCGATGACGCCCGAAATGACTCCTTGGCCCCTGTCGGCGAGGACCCCCTCGCCCTCCGGGTGAGGCTTGCAGCCGCTGTTCGAGAGCTCGTTCGCGCTCGTTGATCTGTATGGCCCAGTCGGCCATGGAGTCAAGAGAGTTCTGGAGCACGTCCCGAGGCAAGAGCTCGGCGTCATCGGCGCCGACCTCAGTGATCTCGGAGCTCATGCCTTGCCTCCCTCTTGGTCAGCGCCTGCGTGCATTCGGAGGCTACTGGAGGGTTACCGACGACGGTTCTCCGAGGGTCAGGAACCGCCCATGACCATGGGTCCGCCCATGCCCTGCCAGGCGCCCATCCCGCCGGCGAGGTCGTAGAGGTGGGTGAAGCCAGCACCAGCCATCTGCTCCAGCGCTACGCCAGAACGGTTTCCGCTGCGACAGTAGATGGCGTAGGTGGCGTTCTTGTCGAGCGTGGTGATCCGGGTCGCGAAGTCAGCGGCCTCGATATCGATGTTCTGTGCCTGTGGCAGGTGGCCGCTGGCGTACTCGGCCGGGGTGCGCACGTCGAGCACGATGGTGCCGGGTTTGGCTATGGCGGTTGAGAAGTCGCTGGCGGTCATGTGCTGACCGGTTGCCTGTGAGGCCGAGCTGCCGGTGGGCTCACTGGACGAGCAGGCGCTGACTCCTGTGATCGCACCAACGGCCATGGCGCCGGCTGCCATTCGGGCGGACCAGGATCGGGTGAGGTGCAGGTGCATCGTGCTGGCTCCTGGTGGGAAGAATCGACGGGCGGGTATCAGAGGTTCGGATGGACAGCTCGAAGGGTGAGCCATCCGCCGGAGAGGTTGCGGGCGTCAAACCCTTCACCGAGCAGCACCCGGGTGGCGAGGTAGGAGCGGACGCCGCTGGCGCAGTGCACGCTCGCCGTGCGTCCGGCCGCCGCGGTGCGGACCTCATTCAGTCGCTGTCTCAGCTCGAGGTGGGAGATGTTGAGGGCGCCTTCGAGGTGGCCCTCGGCGAACTCCGACGGCGATCGTACGTCCAGCACCAGGGTCGTTGCCATGGCGTGGTCCAGGTCCTGGGCCTGCCATTGCGGCATGGTTCCGTCGAGGACGTTCTGGGCAACGAATCCCAGCATGTTCACGGGGTCCTTGGCGGAGCCGTACGGCGGGGCGTAGGCGAGCTCCAGCTCGGCGAGGTCATCGGCCGTCATACCGGCCCGGATCGCCGTGGCGAGGATGTCGATGCGCTTGTCCACGCCCGCGCGGCCAACCCCCTGGGCTCCGAGCAGGGTGCCATCGGGGGCGAAGCTGGCGACGAGGTGCACCTGTTCGGATCCGGGGTAGTAGCCGGCGTGGTCGCCGGGGTGGATGTGCATCACCTCGTGGGCGATGCCAGCCCGGCGCAGGGTGGCCTGGTTGGCGCCGGTGGTTGCGGCGGTGAGGCCGAAGACGCGGACGATCGCGGTCCCCAGGACGGTGGCCTGGGGCGTGGTGCGGCGTCCGCAGATCGAGTCGGCTGCCCTGCGTCCCTGCCGGTTGGCCGGACCAGCCAGTGGCACCGGCATCCGTATGCCGGTGATGGCCTGGGTGACCTCGACGGCGTCGCCGACGGCCCAGATGTGGGGGTCGGAGGTGTGCTGGTCGCCGTCGACCTGAATGGCGCCGGTCGGGCCCAGGTCTAGGCCTGCCTTGGCCGCCAGGGCGCTGGCGGGTCGTACGCCGACGTTGACGATGACCAGGTCGGCGGCCAGGGTGGCGCCGTCGGACAGGGTGACATTCACCGCGCCGGTCGAGCTGCCCTCGACTGACTCGTCGACCGGCGTGACGGTCTGCGCGGAAACGCCCAGACGAAGGTCGACCCCGTGTGCGGCGAGCTCGGTGGCCAGCAGTGGCGCGAGCTCGGCGTCCAGGGGTGGCAGGACATGGTCGGCCAGCTCGACGAGGTGGACGTCCAGGCCGCGGGCGGTCAGGGCCTCAACGGCCTCGAGACCGATGAAGCCGGCGCCGATGACGACGGCGCTGGGGGCTTGCCCGGTCTCGCCTCGCGTGTCCAACAGCTCTTCGATGCGTTGCCGCAGTCCGTCGACGTCGGGCACGGTGCGCAGGGTGTGTACGGCGGGGTGGTCCAGGCCCTCGATGGGCGGACGCACTCCGACGGCGCCGGGGGAGAGCAGCAGGGCGTCATACGGCAGGGTGTAGGTGTCCTCCCCGGCCGTGATGGTGACCTTCTGGGAGTGCTTGTCGATGCCGGTGACCCGGTGGCCGGTGCGCACGTCCAGGTTCAGGGACGTGGCCAGGGACGCGGGGGTGTGCAACAGGAGCGCATCTCGCTCGGCGATCTCGCCGGAGAGGTGGTAGGGCAGGCCGCAGTTGGCAAAGGAGACGTAGGCCCCTTGTTCGAGGACGACGATCTCGGCGTGCTCGTCCAGACGTCGGGCGCGGGCCGCGGCGCTCATGCCGCCAGCGACGCCTCCGACGATAACGATCCGCATGCCGCCGTCGGTGGGGGTGGGCCCAGTGGTCGAGGTCATCAGCGGATGGCCCCGCCGGCGCGCTGCCAGGCGCCCAGTCCGCCGGTCAGGCTCGCCGCATCGAACCCGAGCCCGCGCAGGTGCTTTGCTGCGGTGCGTGAGCGCATCCCGCTGGCACACATCACGACGATGGGTCGACCCTGGTGAAGACGCCGTGGCGCCTGGTCAATGTTGCCGAGGGCGACGTGGAGGGCGCCGGGTGCATGCCCGGACTTCCATTCGCTGCTCTCTCGCACGTCCAGCAGGGTGGCCCCGTCGCGGACCAGGTCAAGAGCCTGTTCGGCCTTGACCTTCGAACCGAGGCGACCGTCGGCTGGCTGCCCGCCGAACAGCTGTCGCAGTCGCTCAAGGAGAGTGGGGGAGGTCGTGGGGGAGGATGAGGGTGTCAAGGTTTGCTCCATTCGTCACCTACAGTATACCCCGTGGGGTATACGTTGGATACCACGTGTCCTGGACCTGATGGCCGACGTGCAGGACCTGCACCTCGCCGGTGCCGCCGCAGCCGGCGGTGTCCACGGAGGCCCGGCAGTAGCTATGCGAGGTCGGCGAGCGGGACCGAGGGGTCCGCGAGGCGATCGAGGTTGACTGCTGTCTCGCTGCGGATGAGCGCCTTGATGCCGTCGCCCTGGTCCCAGACGTTGGCGTTCATCCCGGCCAGGACGCGCCCGTCCTTGAGCCAGAAGGCGAGGAACTCTCGTCCCGCCGCATCCCCGCGAACCACGACCTGGTCCCAGTCTGCGGCGAAGCCGTTGTACTCCATGCCGAGGTCGTACTGGTCGGAGTAGAAGTAGGGGAGCTTCGCGTATGCCGTGCCCTGGCCGAGCATGTTGCGCGCCGCGGTCTGGCCCTGGTTGAGGGCATTGGCCCAGTGCTCCATGCGAATTCGCTTCTGGTACTTGGGGTTCCACGTCGAGGCGACGTCGCCGGCAGCGAAGACGTCAGCGGCGCTGGTGCGCAGGAACTCGTCGACGGCGATGCCGTTCTCGACGTCCAGCCCGGCGTCCCTCGCCAGCTCGTCGCGCGGCGATGCGCCGACTCCCACGACAACCAGGTCGCCCTCGATGATCAAGCCGTCTGTCGTTCGAACGCCTTGTGCGGCAACGGTTCCCACAATCGCCGAGATCTGCGTGGACAGGTGAAGGTCGACCCCGTGCTCAGCGTGCAGATCGCGGTAGACGGCGCCGAGCTCCTGTCCCAGAACCCGCTCGAGCGGAACCGCATCAGGGGCCACGATCGCAACCTCGGCGCCCAGCTCGCGGGCGGAGGCGGCAACCTCGGAGCCGATCCAGCCGGCACCGATGACCACCACACGGCTGGTTGTTCCGATCGCGGTGCGAAGAGCATCCGAGTCGCCCATGTCGCGCAGGTACCGCACCCCCGGAAGGTCCGCGCCCGGCAATGGAAGGCGCCGCGGGACAGCGCCCGTGGACAGGAGGAGCCGGCTGTACGGCATACGGCTGCCGTTCTTCATGGTCAGCTCGTGCATCGCGGGGTCGAACGATGCGACCTGTGTCCCGGTCAACAGCTCGATGTCGTTGTCAGCGTAGAAGCCCTCGTCGTGGACGTAGAGCTTGGCGGCAGGCTTCTCCCCGCGAAGGTATTCCTTGGACAGCAGGGGGCGCTCGTACGGGCGCTCGGTCTCCTCGCCGATCAGCACCACGCGGCCGTCGAAGCCCTCGATGCGCAGCGTCTCGGCCGCCTTGGCTCCGGCCAAGCTCGCGCCGACGATGACGAAGGTCTGTTCCGAAGCCATCACTGACCCCTGGTGAGGGCGAAGAACTCCTGTCGCGAGCGCGCATCCTCGCGAAGGGCACCGTGGACCGAGGAGGTGATGGTCGTCGATCCGCCGGCCAGGACTCCACGCATGGACATGCACATGTGCTCGGCCTCGATCACCACGCCGACTCCCTTGGGCGCAAGGTGTTCCCGCAGCCAGTTCGCGACCTGAACTGTAAGCCGCTCCTGCACCTGGAGGTCCCGGGCGAACAGCTCAACCACGCGCGCCAGCTTGGACAGGCCGAGGATGCGCTCACCGGGCAGGTAGCCGACGTGAGCGACCCCGGTGAACGGCAACATGTGGTGCTCGCACAGTGAGTGCACCGGGATGTTCCTGGCCAGCACCAGCTCGTCGTAGTGCTCGTCGTTGGGGAAGGTCGTGAGGTCGAACTCACGAGGTGTCAGCATCTCGGTGAAGGACTCAGCGACCCGGCGGGGGGTGTCCGCCAGGTGCGGTGAGGCGGGATCGCGGCCAAGCGCGAAGAGCAGGTCGCGGACGGCACGTTCTGCGGCCGGCAGGTTGACCTTCTCGCGGTCGTGGACGACACGAAGCCGCCGGCCGGCGTCTTGGGCCCGGTCTTTGGCCGGGGTCGGGTGTTCGAGCTCTGCGATGCTCATCCTGGTCCCTTCTAAAAACGTGTTACGTTGACATTAGAAGATAGAGTTGGGGTCTCGTCAACAAGAAATTCGGTGTAAGGATGTAAGTCATGGCGCCAGGAATGCATTCCGCCCCCCCTGGTCGGGCCGCTCGTGAGGTGACCGCGGGCGCCTCGGCGGATGTCTCGGCTGTGGCGAGTCTGGATGAGCCCACCCGGCGGCGCATCTATGACCACGTCGGCGCGCAGGGCGCCCCGGTCAGCCGTGACGACGTGGCGGTCGTGCTTGACGTCCCGAGGCGTACGGCTGCCTTCCATCTCGACCGTCTGGCAGAGCTGGGGCTGCTCACGGTCTCCTACGGACGCCGCACCGGACGCACCGGCCCGGGCGCGGGCCGCCCAGCCAAGCTCTATCAGCGTTCGACTCGCGACGTTGCGGTCTCGCTGCCGCCCCGTGACTACGATCTCGCCGGGAGGCTCCTTGCCGGGGCCATGGCTCAGGCCCAGCAAACCGGTGAGCGTCCTCGTGAGGTTCTTGACCGGCAGGCACGTGACCTCGGTCGAGCCATGGCGCGCGAACGGTCCGGCGGGCCGGCTGGCCCGGGCGCGACCGGCGTCCTCATGGGTCTGCTGGAGGACCACGGCTTCGTGCCACGGTCCGTGGCCGGCAACATCGTCCTTCACAACTGCCCGTTCCACGCCCTTGCCCAGGAGCAGGCCGAGCTGGTCTGCGGCATGAACCTGCATCTGCTGGTGGGTGTCCTGGAGGGTCTCGGCGCGACGGGCCTCCAGGCACGCCTTGAACCGGGCCACTCACGTTGCTGCGTTCGGTTGGGGCAGCAGACGGACACCTCTGCGTGACGTCACCAGATCGCGTGGGGGACGTCGCCACCGACCCGACCCTGCGCTACCGCCTCGGTGGCCGAAAGACGTGGATGGTCTGGGCTGCGGCCACCTCCGTCTACATCCTCGCGGTCTTTCACCGCACCTCGCTGGGCGTCGCCGGCCTCATCGCGGCAGAGCGGTTCCACATCACCTCCGCGCAGCTCGCGACCTTCACGATGGTGCAGCTGTTCGTGTACGCGGCCATGCAGATCCCTGTCGGTGCCATCCTGGACCGCGTTGGTGCCAAGAAGCTGCTGATCACCGGGGTCGTGCTGATGACGGCCGGCCAGTTCGCGTTTGCCTTCGCCAACACGTTCGGTGCCGGGGTCGCGGCTCGGGTCTTCGTCGGCATGGGCGACGCAATGATCTTCATCAGCCTCATGCAGCTGGTCGCCCTGTGGTTCCCGCCGGCACGTACCGCCATGGTCACCCAGCGACCGGTGTCCTGGGGCAGGTCGGCGCAGTCGCCGCAACGGCGCCCCTGTCTGCAGCACTGCACAACCTGGGCTGGACACGGTCGTTCGCCTCGGCGGCAAGTGTTGGCATCCTTCTCGGGATCGTGCTGATCGTCGTCGTGCGGGACTCCCCTTACACGGACCACCACCGGGACGAGCTTAAGATGAGGGCAGTTGGCCGGGCGCTGAAGCTGGCGTGGACAGAGCCCGGGACCCGGCTCGGTCTCTGGTCGCACTTCTCCGCGCAGTTCGGCGCCACCGTCTTCGCGCTCCTGTGGGGGTTCCCGTTCCTGGTTTCCGGACAGGGCCTGACCCCGGGTGCCGCCAGCGGCCTGCTCATCGTCATGACCGTCACCGCCGTCGTGACCAGCCCGCTGATCGGTGCGTTCGTCACGCGGTGGCCGTACTCACGATCCACGCTGATCCTGTGGATCGTCGGCTCCATCATGACGGTCTGGGCAGTCGTGCTCGTATGGCCCGGACGCGCACCCCTGTGGCTGCTGGTGGTCCTCGTGGTGGTCCTCGCAGTGGGCGGGCCGGGGTCGATGGTCGGGTTCGACCTGGCGCGGACCTTCAACCCACCCACCCGTCTGGGCAGCGCCACCGGGATCGTCAACGTCGGTGGCTTCGTTGCCTCGCTGGGCACTGTCGCCCTGATCGGTATCGTGCTCGACCAGGTGGCGCCAGGTGGTCCTTCGACCTACACGGTGGACTCGTTCCGTGCCGCCATGTCCGTGCAATACATCGTGTGGGTGCTCGGTGTGGTCCAGATCCTGCGCTTCCGGCGCAAGGCCCGACGTGCGCAGCTGCCGCAGAGCCGTGTCGTTACCAATTTGTGATGCATTGGGCTCGGCGAAGGTTCTTGGGGATCGCCAGATAGGTGACCTGCAGAAAAACATGGCTGTCATTCGCCGACGCTGATGTTGCTGGTAGGCGGTGGGGCCCTTCTTGGGTCGCATTCGTGTGACTGGTGTTCCCAGAGTGGTTTGCACCTCTACGCTAAATGACTGACGGTTGTCCATCGAAAGGCGTACCCAGTGCCGAGCACCCGCAGGCTCATCCGGTTCCAGCTGGTCATTGCGACTGGTACCGCGCTTGCGCTTGGCGTGACCGCTCCCGTACTCACCGCTCACGCAGATCCCGTCTACCCCTCGGCGGGTCAGGTCAAGGCCGCCCAGTCAGCCGTCGGGGACAAAGCGGCCCAGATATCCGTCATCGAGGGCCAGCTGAAGGCCTCCAATGCGCGTCTGGAAGAAGTGCAGTCAGCCGCCGAGGTGGCGGCCGAGAAGTACAACCTGGCGCGCCTGCTGCTCGAACAAGCCACCGACGCGGCGAAGGCCGCCGGCGAGCGGGCCGCGGCAGCGCAGGAGATCGCTGACATCGCCTCGAACAAGCTGGGTCAGTTTGCCGCCGCGACATACATGCAGGGGGGGAACCTCGGTCAGCTCGAGGCGTTCCTGTCCAGCAAGGGTCCCCAGGACGTCCTGGACCGTGCCGCCGGCATCCAGCTGATCACCGACATTCGCAACCAGGTCATGCAGGACGCCGACGCGTCGTCCGTGGTGGCCGGCGTCCTTCGGCGCCAGGCGGCCCAGGCCCAGGCGCAGCAGCTGGCCGCTGCCCAGGCGGCCGAGGACGCAAGGGTTGCTGCCCAGGCTCAGGTGGACCTGGCCACGGCCGAGACCGCAAGCGTCAAGAAGCAGCAGAACGCCATGATCGCCCAGCTTGCGACGCTGCGGAACACCTCGGTCACGCTTGAGCGACAGCGGCAGGCCGGGCTCAAGGCCGATGCTGAGCGCCGCGCCGCAGCAGCCGCCAAGGCTCGTGCCGAAGCGCAGGCTCGTGCCGCTGCCAAGGCTCGGGCGGACGCGCAGGCTCGTGCCGCGGCCAAGGCCCGTGCCGCGGCCAAGTCCCGTGCCGCGGCCAAGTCCCGTGCGGCCAGGGACGCCGCCCGGCGTGCCTCTGCGCCCGACCCGGTGGCCTCTGACCCGACGACCTCTCCCGTGACGCACAGCCCGGTCCCTGCTCATGGCGACGTCTCTGCCGTCCTTGCCTTCGCCCGGGCCCAGATCGGCAAGCCCTACCAGTGGGGTGGCGCAGGCCCGGACTCCTGGGACTGCTCAGGTCTGACCCAAGCGGCGTGGGCCCGAGCCGGGGTGCGCCTCTCGCACTACACCGGATGGCAGTGGGCCGAGACCAGTCGGGTGCCGCTCAGCGACCTGCAGCCGGGTGACCTCGTCTTCTATGGTGGCTCCGGGGCGTCCAGCCACCACGTTGGCCTCTACGTCGGCGGTGGTCAGATGATCGAGGCGCCAGGGACGGGCAAGAACGTGCGCTACGCCTCAATCTGGCGTAGCGACATCGTGCCAGAGGGCGGCCGGCCGTAGGTGAACCCGTAAGCGAGCGCACCCCTCCACAGTGAGGCGCGTCCTCAGTGAGGCGCGCTCCAGCGAGTCGTGGTCATTCCCGCTTCGGCCGCACGGTTGATGGCCTCCAGGATGACTTTTTCAGCCTCGGCGCGGCCACCCCAGTGGGCGCCTTCAACGGACTTGCCGGGCTCCAGGTCCTTGTAGGTCTCGAAGAAGTGCTGGATCTCGAGCCGGTCGAACGCACTGACGTCCTCGAGGTCGGTGATGTGGGCAACCCGGGGGTCATGTGCGGGCACCATCAGGATCTTGTCATCGCCGCCGGCCTCGTCGGTCATGTGGAACAGGCCGATCGCGCGCGCGCCGACCAGACACCCTGGGAACGTCGGCTCCTCGAGCAGGACGAGAGCGTCCAGAGGGTCGCCGTCCTCGCCCAACGTGTCCTCGATGTATCCGTAATCGGCCGGGTAGCGCGTAGAGGTGAAGAGCAACCGGTCGAGTCGGATGCGACCTGTCGCGTGGTCCACCTCGTACTTGTTGCGGTGTCCCTTGGGGATCTCGATCGTGACGTCGTACTCCACAGCGGTGTCCTTCGATGGGGATTGGCTTAGGCTCGGTCGTAAGTGTCTCGTATCCCAGCCGAATCACGAACAGGGGGATTTTGTGCGCTCCGTCTCCAGGGGTCTCGCCGCCCTCGGCGTCCTCTCCCTGGCCGTCGGCGGCTACCTCACGGCGGATGTCTACGACGTGGTCCCCGGTCTGTTCACCCTCGACCGGGCTCCCTCACAGAGTGGTCCGCAGGCGCTCCCGACCGTCACACCGACGGCCTCTCCCACGGGGACCGTCACCGGGGTGCCGATCCCGTCGGTGGCCGGCTCCGTCGCGGCGCCCCTGCCCGCCCTCGCCGACGCGGCGCCAGAACCGACCAGGGCCGGTCTGGCTGCCGCTCTGGCCCGCGCCCTGGCCGACTCCGGGCTTGGCCCGTCGGTGGGCCTGACCGTTCGGGATGCGCACACCGGGGATCACCTGCTCGACGTCTCGGCGCAGCTGCCGCGGACCCCGGCCTCGACGGTCAAGCTGCTCACCGCGACTGCTATCGCGACGACGCTGGACCCGGCACTGACGTTCTCGACCAGGGCGGTGCGCGGTGCCAGCGCCGGCCACGTCACCGACGTGATCCTCGTCGCTGGCGGTGACACCCTGCTCAGCCCGGGCAAGGGCAACCCCCTGGCCGTGGCTGGTCGGGCCGGGCTCGCCGATCTCGCCGAGCAGACCTCGCAGGCACTCAAGACCCAAGGCATCACCAGCGTCAGGTTGCGCATCGACGAGCGATACGTCTCGGGCCCCAGGTATGCGCCGGGCTGGCTGGCCGCGGACATCAACCAAGGGTTGACCGGTCCGGTCGCCATGCTCGGACTCTCCACCGAACGGTCGGGACCAGGCAAGGTGGCGTTCACCGATCCCGTTTCGAGCACGGCGCGTGCCTTCCGCACAGCGCTGGTCGCCCATGGCGTCACCGTGGCCCCGGCCATCGACTGGGAGGCCTCACCCAAGGGAGCGCCCGATCTTGGTGTGGTTCGTTCCGCACCGTTGGTCGACGTCCTTGCGCTGGCTCTGAGCAACAGTGACAACGCCCTGACCGAGTCGCTGGCCCGTCAAGCCGCCCACAAGGCAGGCAGATCCGCCTCGTTCGCCGCCGTGGCCGGATGGGTCAAGGAGAAGGTGGCGGCCAAGGGGATCCATACCGAGGGCGTCACACTGATCGACACCAGCGGACTCTCGCGTGGCGCCCTCGTCACGGCGCGCGCGCTGGGGGACGTGCTGGTTCTTGCCGCCGGAGACAAGGATCCAGCTCTGCAGCAGATCGTGGCTCAGCTTCCGGTCGCCGGTCTGAGCGGGACGTTGGCAGACCGGTTCCTCACAGGCTCAGCGCACTCTGCTGCCGGTGTCGTCAGGGCCAAGACGGGCACGTTGACCGGTGCCAGCGCCCTTGCCGGAACGGTCGTGGACAGGGACGGCAGGTTGCTGGTGTTCGCCATCTTGGCGGACAGGATCCCGCCCGGAGTGGGAACGCTGAGCGCGCGGGCGGCGTTGGATCGGTTCGTGGCAACGCTAGCATCGTGCGGGTGCGGCTGAGGCTGAGGAGGACATGGGAATCGTGACGTCACCGGATACGGCTTCGCAGCCACCAAGAGGGATCCACACCAGCGGCTATGTCGACTGGGCGTTCGCCAAGGCCACCGGCCGGCGCATGGTCGCGGCAGGCCCCAAGGTCACGTCCGCCCAGGCCGATGAGATCGTCAGTGCCCTCCGCTCGGCCGCTGAACGATCTCGTGGACCGGTCGCCGAGACGGCCCGGATGCACTCACCGGCTGACAGCAGCCCGGTTCTGATCGTGGATCGTCCAGGCTGGATCGACGCCAACGTGGACTCGCTGCAGTCCATGCTCGAGCCGGTGCTCGCCGCCATGGTCGCCAAGCGCAAGACCCCGGCACAGCCCCCGCCGAACCTGGTCCTGGAGGTCGGTGGCAAGGTCACCGGCGCCGAGGCGGGTGCGCTCATGTCCTTCCTGTCGAGCAAGATCCTGGGTCAGTACGACCTCGCCCCCGATGCGACGCCACGGCTGTTGCTCGTGGCGCCCAACGTGCTGTACACCGAGGCAGAGATCGGCGTCAACCCGGCCGACTTCCGGCTCTGGGTCTGCCTGCACGAGGAGACCCACCGCGTGCAGTTCACGGCCGTGCCGTGGCTGCGTCAACACGTGATCGACTCTGCCCGTCAGCTCTCGCTGGATCTCGCGCCCGACCCCGAGCAGCTCGGCCTGAAGCTCCAGCAGCTCGCCCAGAACCTTCCTGACGCGCTCCGGAGCGGCGGCAACGGCTTGACCGACATCTTCGCCACACCCGAGCAGCGCGCCCAGATCGCCAAGGTCACGGCCATCATGGCGCTGCTCGAAGGCCACGCCGACGTCGTGATGGATGACGTCGGGCCGGCCATCGTGCCGAGCGTCGAGCACATTCGGTCACGGTTCCAGCAACGACGCAAGGACGTCAGCGGCGTCGACAAGATCCTGCGCAGACTGCTCGGGCTGGAGGCCAAGATGCGCCAGTACCGCGACGGCGCACTGTTCGTCCGCGCGGTGACGGACAAGGTTGGCACCGACGGTTTCAATGCGGTGTGGACCTCGCCGGAGACGTTGCCGCTGCCCGAAGAGATCGAGAGCCCCGCGACCTGGGTCCGCCGCGTCCACGGATGATCGGCGACAGGTGACCGGACCGCATCCCGCCATCGCTGCCACGCGGGTGGCCGTGCGACTGGCGCTCGCACAGATCGGGCAGATCACACCGGGCGGCCTGGTGCTTGTCGCCTGCAGTGGTGGCGCGGACTCCCTTGCCCTTGCGGCGGCGGTGGCTTTCGAGGCGCCCCGGGCCGGGCTGACCGCCGGCGCCGTGATTGTCGACCACGGTCTGCAGGAGGGCTCGCAGGCAGTGGCCGATCGAGCCGCAGACCAGTGCCGGCGCCTGCTGTCGCTCGACCCCGTCGAGGTTGTCACGGTCCAGGTCGCCTCCGCCGGCTCCGGCCCGGAAGCGCATGCCAGGGACGCGCGATACAGGGCCTTCGAAGACGTCGCCGAACGGGTCGGCGCCGTGGCAGTCATGCTCGGTCACACCCGCGACGACCAGGCTGAGCAGGTTCTCCTGGGCCTCGTCCGGGGCTCCGGCGCGCGCTCACTATCCGGTATGCCGGCATGCCGCGGCCAGTATGTCCGTCCCCTTCTCGGGGTGGCCAGGGCTGTCACCTTCGCCGCTTGTGACGCGGCCGGGCTCACGGCGTGGGTGGACCCGCACAACAGCGACCCGGCATACGGGCGGGTTCGTGCGCGTGCTCTGCTGCCCGTGTTGGAGACCGAGCTCGGGCAGGGAACCGTTGCTGCGCTGGCGCGTTCGGCTGATCTGTTGCGTGAGGACGCCGATGCCCTCGACGACCTGGCCGCCCAAGCCCGTGACGAGATCGGGCAGAGCCCCATCGAGGCGCCGGCGCTCCTGGCACTTCCCCGGGCCATCCGCACCCGCGTCTGGCGCCTGCTCGCGCTCGAGGCAGGGTGTCCGCCAGGGTCACTGTCCGCGGTTCACGTCGAGGCACTCGACACCCTGGTCACCGGCTGGCGGGGTCAGGGACCGATCGATCTGCCGGGTCATGTCCAAGGCGGCCGAAGCGGCGGTCGGGTGTTCGTCGCGCCCACTCGTCCGGTTGAATAGGCGAAAGACCCAAGCTGGGCGTTGACCTCGCTCGCCGCCCATGCACACCCGCCACCCGAACAGACTGATCACCCGAAGAGACTGATCACCCGAAGAGATACCTCAAGGAGATGCCGTGGACGCCGCCCATATGGGAGCTGACCTAGAACGTGTGCTGGTCACCGAAGCGCAGATTCAGGTCAGGCTAGGTGAGCTGGCTGCCGACGTCTGGCGCGACTACGAGGGCAAAGACCTGTTGTTGGTGGGTGTCCTCAAGGGCGCGGTGATGGTCATGTCCGACCTCATGCGCGCCCTGCCCGGCACCGCTCCCATGGACTGGATGGCCATCTCGTCCTACGGTTCCGGCACAAAGAGCTCCGGCGTCGTCCGCATCCTGAAAGACCTCGACACCGACATCACCGGTCGGGACGTACTGATCGTCGAGGACATCGTCGACTCGGGGCTGACGCTGAGCTGGATCAGGTCCAACCTCGAGTCCAGATCCGCCGCGTCGGTGGAGATCCTGACGCTTCTGCGCAAGCCCGCGGCCGCCAAGGTCGAGGTCGACGTCAAGTACGTGGGCTTTGACATCCCCAACGAGTTCGTCGTCGGCTACGGCCTGGACTACGCAGAGAAGTTCCGCAACCTGCGCGACGTCGGCACCTTGGCGCCTCACGTCTACGCCTGAGACGGCACCGAATCGAGATCTGGAACACCAGCACCATGTCGGGCGTTTGACTGGCGAGACTGTTGCGGCTTCCGTGCGGTGTACCGTCGTAATGACCGTTGCCGCACTGACTCACATCGCGGTTGACATGGCAGAATGAGCAGGAGGGACGGGGCATCAAGCCTCGCAGATACATGGACTTCAAGCGCATCCTTCGCACCCCGGTCGTCTGGGTCGTGCTCATCTTCGGCATCGGCGTGCTCTGGCTCTCCGTTGCCGACTCCGGCAGCTTCACCCGCATCGACACCTATGCCGCCGAGCAGCTGATCAACGAGGGCCGCGTGGACTCGGCCAAGTTCGCCGGTGTGGACCAGATCAACCTCACCCTCAAACCGGGCCAGACGTACTCCGACGGCGGCAAGGTCAAGGCGGCCGACAAGGTCATGGCCTACTACGTCCCCCAGCGCGGCGAGAGCCTGGTGACGGCCATCAAGACGCACCTGCCGCCCAAGGGCTACACCGATGACCCGCCGCAGCAGAACTGGGTCTTCAGCCTCCTGGCCACCATCATCCCGCTGATCATCGTCCTTGGTCTGTTCTGGTTCCTGATGGGTCGGATGCAGGGTGGCGGTTCCAAGGTCATGCAGTTCGGCAAGAGCAAGGCCAAGCTCGCCAACAAGGACACCCCCAAAGTCACGTTCGCCGACGTCGCTGGCGTGGATGAGGCCGTCGAGGAGCTGCTCGAGATCAAGGAGTTCCTCGCCGAGCCGGCCAAGTTCCTCGCCGTGGGTGCCAAGATCCCCAAGGGCGTCCTGCTCTACGGCCCGCCCGGCACCGGCAAGACCCTGCTGGCGCGCGCCGTCGCGGGCGAGGCTGCCGTGCCGTTCTACTCGATCTCCGGTTCGGACTTCGTCGAGATGTTCGTCGGCGTCGGTGCCTCCCGGGTACGCGACCTGTTCGAACAGGCCAAGGCCAACGCCCCCGCGATCGTGTTCGTCGACGAGATCGATGCCGTCGGCCGCCACCGTGGCGCCGGCCTCGGCGGTGGCCACGATGAGCGTGAGCAGACGCTCAACCAGCTCCTCGTCGAGATGGACGGCTTCGACGTCAAGACCAACGTCATCCTGATCGCGGCCACCAACCGGCCCGACATCCTCGACCCAGCCTTGCTGCGCCCTGGCCGCTTCGACCGCCAGATCGCGGTCGATGCACCCGACATGATCGGCCGCCACCGCATCCTGCAGGTGCATGGCAAGGGCAAGCCGTTGGCCACCGGCGTCGACCTGCTCGCGGTGGCCCGACGGACGCCTGGCTTCACCGGTGCCGACCTGGCCAACGTCCTGAACGAGGCCGCGTTGCTCACTGCTCGTGGCAACAGCAAGCTCATCGACGACGAGGCCTTGGACGAGGCGATCGACCGTGTCGTCTCCGGCCCGCAGAGGCGCACCCGCATCATGAGTGCCAGGGAGAAGAAGATCACCGCGTACCACGAGGGCGGACACGCGGTCGTCGCCTCGGCCATGCTCAACACGGACCCGGTTACGAAGATCACGATCCTGCCCCGCGGTCGGGCCCTCGGCTACACCATGGTCATGCCGCTGGACGACAAGTACTCCACGACCCGCAACGAGATCCTCGACCAGCTGGCCTTCGCCCTGGGCGGTCGGGTCGCGGAGGAAATGATCTTCCACGACCCGACGACGGGCGCCGGCAACGACATCGAGAAAGTCACCACCCTGGCCCGACGGATGGTGACGCAGTATGGCATGAGTGAGCGCATCGGTGCCATCAAGCTCGGTCAGGATGGCAGTGGTGAGGTCTTCCTCGGTCGGGACATGGGCCATCAGCGCGACTACTCAGAGGCAGTGGCCGGGGTGGTCGACGAAGAGGTCCGTCGCCTGATCGAGGCCGCCCACGACGAGGCCTGGCATGCGCTGAACGACAACCGTCACATTCTCGACGCATTGGTGCTCGAGCTGCTCGAGAAGGAGACCCTGAGCAAAGACCAGCTCGCCCTCCTCTTCACTGACATCGTCAAGCGTCCGGCCCGTCCGGTCTGGTTGTCCAGCGACCGTCGGCATGTCAGCGACCAGCCGCCGGTACAGACGCCTGCCGAAGTCGCCGCCGCCAATGGTTCGAACCCCGCAGAGGTGCAGGACGTGACCATTGCCGCGGAGCAGGTCCACGACGAGCACCCCGCGACGGCCGTCATCGAGGTCCCAGAGGGCGGCCATGTCGACCCCAGCTCCTATTGATCTGGAGCGTGCTGAGCGCGCGGTTCGCGAGATCCTGCTCGCGATCGGCGAGGACCCCGATCGCGAGGGGCTCAAAGAGACGCCCGGGCGGGTGGCCAGGTCCTACGCCGAGATCTTCGCAGGCATGGCGCAACGACCGGAGGATGTCCTCACGACGACCTTCGAGCTCGGTCACGACGAGCTCATCCTCGTGCGCGACATCGAGGTGTTCAGCACCTGCGAGCACCATCTCGTGCCCTTCCACGGCGTCGCTCACGTGGGTTACATCCCCGGCCGAGACGGGCGGGTGACAGGCTTGTCCAAGCTGGCGCGACTGGTCGATGTCTACGCACGTCGACCGCAGGTCCAGGAGCGGATGACCTCTCAGATCGCGGACGCGCTGATTGAGCACCTCAAACCCCTGGGCGTCCTGGTCGTCATCGAGTGCGAACATCTGTGCATGTCGATGCGCGGCGTCCGCAGGCCGGGCTCACGGACCATCACGTCGGCCGTGCGCGGCCAGCTGCGTGATCCCGCGACCCGGGCCGAGGCGATGGCGCTGGTGCTTGGGGGCAGCCGGTGAGCGATCGCGCTCCATCGCGCAGGTCCTCGCAGGCATCATCACTTCTGGGCGGCTTCGCCCAGCGTCGTTCACGGGCCCCCGCCGTGGTGGGTGCGCTCACCTACCTGATCGGCTTTGGCGATATCGCCTACGGTCTGGCGCGTGGCTGGCGGCATCGGCTGCATCCCCTGACCGACCTGCTGCCAGGTGTCGTGGCCGCCGCCTCTGCAGCGACCGTTGTGTCTGGCATATTGCTGCTGCTACTGGCGCATGGGCTGAGGCGACGCAAGCGCCGGGCCTGGCGGGCGGCGTTGACCCTGCTGGCCGTGAGTGTGGTCCTGCACGCGGCCAAGCTCGAGCTCATTCCGGTCGCGATGTCGTTGGTGGTGCTGATCGCCCTGATCGCCTATCGGGCGGAGTTCCGGGCGTTGGGAGACCCGACGACCCGCTGGCGGGCTGTACGCACGTTTTTCGTCCTCACGGCTGCGAGCCTGGTCGTCGGTGTGCTGATGGTGACCCTGATGCGCCATCGTGTGGTGGGGGGGCCGCCCGGCTGGTGGGACATCGTTCAGGAGGTCTTCAGCGGTTTGTTGGGCCTCAACGGCCCGCTGGTCTTCAGCGATGAGCGCGCCGCGGACGTCGAGGGCGCCGTGTTGCTCGGGCTGGGTCTGATGACGATCCTGACGACGATCTATCTCGCCTTGCGTCCTCAGGAGCCGCGCCCGCAGCTGACCGATGCCGAGGAAGCGACCATGCGGATCCTCCTTGAGCACAACCCGGACTCTCTCGGGTACTTCAACCTGCGTCGGGACAAGAGCGTGGTCTGGTCCGACTCGGGCAAGGCCGCGATCGCCTACCGCGTCGTCACCGGTGTGATGCTGGCCAGTGGTGACCCGATCGGGGACCCGGAGGCCTGGCCCGGCGCAATCACCAACTTCCTGGCCGAGGCCGAGCTGCGCGCTTGGACTCCCGCGGTGATCGGCTGTTCGGAGCGGGCCGGCCTCATCTGGTGTCGGGCGACGGGATTTAGCGCGCTGGAGCTCGGCGACGAGGCGGTGGTGGACGTGGCAGCGTTCTCCCTCGAGGGCCGGCCGATGCGCAACGTCCGGCAGATGGTCAAGCGCATCGAGAGAGCCGGCTACACCACGGAGGTTCTGCGAGGCGCCAATGTCTCCGAGGGCGAGCGGCGCCGGGCTCTGGTGGATGCCGACGCCTGGCGGGGCACCGAGACCGAGCGCGGCTTTTCGATGGCCCTGGGCAGGCTGGTGGACCCTGCTGACCCTGATTGCGTTTTCGTGGTGGCACGTCAGGATGGCGTCATGCGCGCGTTCCTTCAGTTCGTCCCATGGGGTCCCGACGGGATGTCCCTGGATCTCATGCGCCGCGATCGCACCGCTGATGCCGGCGTGAACGAGCTGCTCATCGTGGACGCGCTGAGGTCGTGCCTCCAGCTCGGCGTCAAGCGCGTCTCCCTCAACTTTGCGGCCTTTCGGTCGACCCTGGAACGCGGAGAGCGCCTCGGTGCCGGACCGTTTCTGCGAGCGTGGCGCAGGGTGCTGTTGTTTGCCTCTCGCTGGTTCCAGATCGAGAGCCTGTATCGGTTCAACGCCAAGTTCCAGCCGACCTGGGTGCCGCGCTTCGTCGTCTATCCGGCCACTCGGGACCTCCCCCGCATCGCGGTCGCCGCCCTTGAGGCCGAGGCTTTCCTCACCTGGCCGCATCTGCGCCGACTCAGCGGAGCATGATCATGCACACCCTCGTCATGGGCGTTGTCAACGTCACTCCCGACTCCTTCAGCGACGGGGGCCTGTGGTTCACCCCCGGGGCCGGGATCGCCCACGGTCTGGAGCTGCTGGAACAGGGTGCCGACATTTTGGACGTGGGCGGTGAGTCCACTCGCCCCGGCGCCATTCGCACGACCGAGGACGAAGAGCTGCGCCGAGTCCTTCCCGTGATCCGTGAGCTGGCCCGCAGCGGGGCCCGGGTCTCCATCGACACCATGAGGGCGGCCGTCGCAGTCCAGGCCGTTGAGGCAGGTGCCTCCATCGTGAACGACGTCAGCGGAGGCCTGGCCGACACAGACATGGCGCGGGCGGTCGCCGCCATGCAGGTGCCGTTCGTCGTCATGCACTGGCGTGGCCACAGCGTCACCATGCAGAGCCGTGCGTCGTATGACGACGTGGTCTCAGACGTATGCCGCTCGCTGACCGAGAGGGTGACCGACCTCTGCGGTCAGGGTGTGGGACGGGACCAGCTGATCCTTGACCCGGGGTTCGGCTTCGCCAAGCTGGCAGAGCACAACTGGTCATTGCTGGCCCATCTGGATGTGGTGCAGTCACTGGGCTTTCCGGTGCTCGTGGGAACGTCGCGCAAGACGTTCCTGGGCCGCCTGGGTGTTCCGGAGGGTGCCGAGAGTCGTCCTCCCGCGCAGCGAGATGCGGCAACCGCCGCGACCACAGTGATCGCCGGACTCGCCGGAGCCTGGGCCGTGCGTGTCCACGACGTAGCCTCGAGTGTCGACGCGCTTCGCGTGGTCGAGGCAATGGAGGCAGCTCGATGACGGATCGCATTGTCCTGCAAGGAATCTCGGCTCATGGCTTCCACGGGGTGCTCGACTTCGAGAAGACGATGGGTCAGGACTTTGTCGTTGACGTGACCCTTGACGTTGACCTGCGGCGCGCCGGTCGCAGCGATCTCCTCGCGCACACGGTCAGCTACGCGGAGGTGGCCGTCGACATCGTGGGACTGATCACCGGGCCGTCGCTGGACCTGATCGAGAGCCTGGCTGAGCAGATCGCCGCGGCTGCACTGCGGCGCCCGTTGGTGGAGGCCGTCGAGGTAACGGTCCATAAGCCACAGGCCCCCGTGGAAGTGCCGTTCGGCGACGTCCTGGTGAAGGTCGAGCGGCATCGCGACGAACGGGTCGTGATCGCCCTTGGCGCCAACCTGGGCGCGCTGCGGCCAACGCTCGAGGCCGCGGTTCGAGCGCTTGCCGATGTTGACGGCCTGCGCATCACCGCGGTTTCTGACCTGTACGAGACTGACCCGGTGGGAGGTCCCGACCAGCCTGTCTATCTCAACGCCGTCGTCCTGGCCCGGACCCGGTTGGCGCCTTTCACGTTGCTCACCGAGCTCCATGCGATCGAGGCCGATCACGGTCGGGTTCGCGAAACCCGTTGGGGTGCAAGAAGTCTGGATCTTGACCTCATTCAGTACGGCGATCCTGAGTCCGGCACGGAGCTGCTCAGCCAGGATCCGGAGCTGACGTTGCCACATCCCCGCGCACATGAGCGGGGGTTCGTTCTTACACCGTGGTTCGCCGTCAACGCCGAGGCGCAGCTCCGCGTTGGTGAGGCGCTGGTCCCGGTGAGTGAGCTTCTCGAGCGAGCAGATCAGGACGGCATACGGCCCGGCCCGCAATGGAGTCCGTCATGGTGAGGCACAGTCGCGGTATCTCAATCCGGCTCGTGCTGCTTCTCGGGTTGGCCGTCACCGCGATCGCCTACCCAGGGCTGCGGGTCTGGACCGGCCGGGGTCACGCGCTCCCCCCGGCATCCTGGGGTGCGGTCATCGTCCTGGTGTTCATGGCTGGCGGCGTCTTCTTCGCCGGACTGCCGATTCGTCGTTTCCTTCGCGGACAGGCCAAGAAACCGCTCAACCCGCTGCGGGCCATGCGCACGCTGGTCCTGGCGCAGGCGGCGGCTCTGACCGGTGCGCTGGTGGCCGGCTGGTACCTCGCGCAGGTGGTTGTGCTGTTTCCGGTCCTCGACATCGACTCGCGACGCGCTCTCGCAGTGCAGCTGGGGGCGTTAACGGCCGCCGCAGCCCTGATGGCGATCGCCGGGCTGGTGGCTCAGGCGATGTGCCGGGTCGACGGGGGCGGCGAAGGCGACGAAGGCGACGAAGACCAGACCAGGGACGACGACAACGGTCCGCTGCGCTGACCCAGCTTATTTGTCGACGTCTCCGACGACGAAGAACATCGAGCCCAGAATCGAGACCATGTCCGAGATGAGATTACCTGGCAAGACAGCGGACAGCACGGCGACGTTGTTGAAGGACGCGGAGCGCAGCTTGAGCCGCCATGGGGTCTTCTCTCCCCGCGACACGAGGTAGTAGCCGTTGAAGCCCAGCGGGTTCTCGGTCTGGGTGTAACGGTGGCCTTCGGGCACCTTCAGCACCTTGGGCAGCCTGCCGTTGATCGGTCCCTGAGGAAGTGACCCGAGGACAGTCAGGCAGTGCTCGGCCAGATCAAGACTCACGTGGACCTGCTCCAGCAGGCATTCGAGTCGCGCCAGCGCATCGCCTTCAGTGCGGGTGACGACTCGACCAGGACCACCCTCGACGAACAGCTCGCCATAGGCCAGGTACGGCTCATCGCGACGAAGGTCCATGTCGACGCCCGAGGCGCGGGCGATCGGGCCTGAAACACCGTATTCCGCAATCATCTCCGGCGTCAGAACCCCTACTCCGCGGGCGCGGGCGTGGATGATCTCGTTGCCGACGAGCAGGCTCTCGAGGTCGGGCAGACGGCTCCGCACGGTCTTTATCGCCGATTCGGCCCGCCCCAGCCAACCAGCGGGAAGGTCAGCCTTGAGGCCGCCGACCTGGTTGAACATGAGGTGCATCCGCCCACCGGTCGCCTCTTCCAGCACCGCCTGAAGCTCTTCGCGCTCGCGGAACGAGTAGAAGATCGGGGTGATGGCACCCAGCTCGAGGGGGTAGGAGCCGAGGAACACCAGGTGGCTCATGACGCGGGTGAGCTCGGACAGCAGGGTGCGGATCCACGTTGCCCGCTCGGGCACCTCCATGCCGAGCATGGCCTCGACCCCCAGAACCACACCGAGCTCGTTGGCGAACCCCGACAGCCAGTCGTGGCGGTTGGCCAGCGCCATGATCTGCCGGTAGTCGCGCACCTCGAACAGCTTCTCGGCGCCGCGGTGCATGTAGCCCACGATCGGCTCGGCGCTGACGATGCGCTCACCGTCCACAACCAGGCGAAGCCGAAGTACGCCGTGGGTCGCAGGGTGCTGAGGCCCGATGTTGAGCACCATGTCGGTCGTGGCGAGCGCTCCGGCGCCCATTCCAACGGTGAGTTCTCGCGGCATGGTCGGCGTCGTCATACCGGTCAGTCTGGCATGGGCGCAATCTGGTGCTGAGGGCGGCGACCGATCAGCAGGGGGCGTCGTTCTGGGCCGTGGTGACCTGGCCCTTGGGGTCGAGGGTCAGCATGATGACGTCTTCAGGGCTCTTGAGCCTTGCGAACTCCTCCAGTGTCGAGGATCGCTGCTGCGCGGGCTGGTCGATGGCGACACAGTGGATGTAGTTGAAGATCGCCCCGTCGACGACGGGGATGCGGAACGTGGTCTTGCTGTTCTGGTTCTCGAAACGCGCGTCGGAGTGGATGCCCATGGGGACGCCCTTGGCCGCCAATACGGAGTCCTTGACCCCTCGCGCGGTCCAGCGGTCAAAGATGATGACAGGGACCCCTCCGGCCTGCACCACCTTGACGATCGTTCCCAGGTCAAACTTGCGGCCGGCGTCATCGTTCTTGGGGGCGCCGGCCTCGCTGGTCGTTGGTGCGCCAGGGGTCGTCACCGCTGGCGTGGCTGGCACGGTCACCGCAGGATCGGGCCCCGTCGAGGAGCCACCGGCGCAGCCGGTCAGCAGAGCCACGGTCATCGATGCACAGAGCGCGGCCGTCGAGCGGTGGATGGGGAGCCCGAAGGCGATGATGGTCATATGGGACGCCATCCTCTCATCGCGACTGGGCGAAGGCCCACATGAAGTCGCCGAGTCCGCCCTTGGCCGTCAGCGCCACTGCTGCGGAGGCGGTGCTCAAGCCCTGCAGGTATGCCATCGGGTCGCGCCGCGACAGCTCGTGTGGCGGGGTCTGGCCGCTGACTCCCAGCTGCCGCAGCGCCGTCCGCTGGTCCATGAGCTGGTCGTGGGTGAGGGAGTCCATGGCGACATGAGCGGTCAGATCGCAGGATCCGTCGGGGATGGGCAGCACCTGACGGCCGTGCCTGTAGCCGGTCAGGGTGCCCATTGCAGGGCGGGAGTCGATGGTGTGGCCGTAGTCGACAGCGACCGCGAGACCGGATGCGAGTCGGGCCACCAGGGCGTCCCAAGCGGTGTCACGCGTCGCGCCGATCTCGATGCGATCCCCAGGCTCGAGACGGTCAAGCGGCCAGAACCACTGACACCACTCACGGTCAGGGCCTGACACGACGTCGCCATACTGTTCCGCGCCGGACGAGACGTTCACGAGGACCTCGCGGAGCTCACCGTTCTCGTCCGTCTCGGCGATCGGGCAGGGAACCACATCGAGCCATTCGTTGGCGAAGACCAGGGTGTCGGTCAGGCCGTCGAGCTCGTCTGGCAGCTGCTCCCCGCCGGGAGACCGAATCCACCCGATGGGTTCAGTGAGCTCGGGCCTCCCAACGACGTCGACACCGATGCAGCGCACGTGAGGGCCAAGCCGGTGGACATGTTCGAGCAGCTCGCCACGGCCGCATCCCATATCCACGAACGTGTCGAGACCCTGCTGGTCCATGAGAGTCAACAGGGCCCGGGCCAACAGCTCGCCGATCTGCGGTATCCCCTGAGTTGCGGTCGAGAAGTGCCCGGCCGGGCCCTGCGCCTGGCGGTAGAACCCGTTCTCGCCATAGAGAGCCTGATCCCACGCCTGCTTCCACGGAGTCCACGTCACGGGCTGAACGCTACGTGCTTCACGAACGCGCTAGCGTTTCCGGCGTGAGTGATCTGCATGCGGCGACGCAGCGACCCGCCCGGTTGGATGTCGGCATCGTCGGTACCGGCCGCGTCGGTGCCGTGCTCGGCGCTGCCCTGCGCCAGGCGGGCCACCGTCTGGTGGCCGTCTCGGGCGTCAGCGAGCAGTCCCGGGCGCGTGCGGCCGCGTTGCTGCCCGGCATACCGGTAACGTCCGTCGAGGAGGTCGTCAGACGGGCCGAGCTGGTCCTGCTCACGGTTCCCGACGACGCGCTGCCCGATCTGATCGCTGGTTTGAGTGCCACGGGCTCTTGGCAGGCCGGACAGATCGTGGTGCACACCTCGGGTCGGTACGGCATAGCGGTCTTCGACGCCGCGGCCGGTCATCATGTGCTGGGGCTGGCCCTGCATCCGGTGATGACGTTCACCGGAACGTCGATGGACCTGGTGCGACTGACCGACTGCTGCTTCGGCATCACTGCACCAGAGGCCTTGCGGCCCGTCGCTGAGGCGCTCGTGGTCGAGATGGGCGCAGAGCCGGTGTGGATCGAGGAGCACAACCGGCCGATGTACCACGCAGGGCTCGCGCATGGCGCCAATCACCTCGTGACCCTGGTGGCGCAGGCCATGCAGATCGTCGGCTCGGCCGGGGTGCAGGACCCCCAGCGGCTGATCGCGCCACTCCTGCAGGCGGCGCTGGACAACGTGCTCCGGCTGGGTGACGGTGCTCTCACCGGTCCGGTTGCGCGTGGTGATGCGGGTACGGTTGCTGCGCACCTGGCACAACTGACCGAGCAGACCCCCGATATCCGGCCGACCTACGTCGCGCTGGCCCGAGCGACCGCAGAGAGGGCGCTCGCCAGTGGGCGGCTGACGCCGGCCGGGGCCGAGGCTCTGCTCGACATCCTCGCCGCACCCAAGGAGCAACCGTGACCGAGACCTTTGACCGGACCGAGCCTGTGGTTGCCCCGACCGAGCCTGTGGTTGCCCGGACCCGTCCGGACCTCAAAGCTGCTCGCGCAGAGCTGGGCGACGGTGGCGTCGCGGTGGTCATGACGATGGGCGCCCTCCACGAGGGACACTCGGCGCTGATCCGTCGGGCGAGGGCGGATGCGCGGCACGTGATCGTGACGATATTCCTCAACCCGTTGCAGTTCGGCCCCCGTGAGGACCTTTCGCGGTATCCCCGCACGGTCGACTCCGACATGGCGATCTGCCGGCGCGAAGGCGTCGATCTGGTCTTCCTGCCGACGCCGGATGTCATCTATCCCGACGGCGATCCGGGGGTTCGGGTCTCCGCCGGGCCGCTCGGGAACGTGCTCGAGGGTCAGGCGCGTCCCGGCCACTTCGACGGGGTGCTCACCGCGGTCGGCAAGCTGCTTCACCTGACCGGTGCCGACCTCGCCTACTACGGCCAGAAGGACGCCCAGCAGCTGCTCCTGATCCGGCGGATGGCGCGCGACCTGGACTTCCCCGTCGACGTTGTTGCGGTGCCGACGGTCCGCGAAGCCGATGGCCTGGCGTTGAGCAGCCGAAACATGTACCTCACCGCGTCTGACCGCGAGACAGCGCTGTGTCTGTCCCGGGCGCTGGCCGCCGGCGCCGCGGCTGCCACGGAGGGACCTTCGGCCGTACGCCGCGCAGCCAGGGCCGTGCTCGTCGGGGAGCCACTGGCCCTCATCGACTACCTCGTGCTGGTGCATCCCTCGACGCTGGAGGACGTCCCCGAGTGGTACCGCGGTGAGGCCCTGCTCGCCGTTGCCGGGCGGGTGGGGACGACCCGCTTGATCGACAACGTTCCCGTCAACGTCGGTCCGGGTGGTGGTGCGCTTGAGATCTTTTCCGACGGCGCCGGCAGGGACGATGGTCCGTCGAGCCCCATCGGGTCCGCCGGCCCTCATACCCCTCTGAGCTGAAGGACATCGCTGTGCTGCGCGCCATGCTCTACGCCAAGCTCCACCGCGTGACGGTCACGCAAGCAGATCTCAACTACGTCGGCTCTGTGACGATCGACCGGACTCTCCTCGAGGCTGCCCGGCTGCTTCCCGGTGAACAGGTGACCATCGTCGACGTCACCAACGGCAACCGGCTGACGACCTACGTCATCGAAGGTGAGGCAGGAAGCGGGCAGATCTGTATCAACGGGGCGGCCGCCCTCCTGGTCCAGCCGGGCGACATCGCGATCATCATCGCCTACGCCCAGATGGACGAGATCGAGGCCAGGACGTTCGTGCCACGCGTGGTCTTCGTCGACCATGACAACCGCGTCGTCGACATCGGGGGCGACCCTGGAGTCGTTCCGGACGGGTTCGGACTCGAGGCATCAGGGACGCCTCGAGGTCAGCGGTGACCCTCACCATCCCGACGCTGCGCATCCCGGCGCGTCTGGTGGCGCCGGAACCCGGGTGGGTCGCTTCGGCCGACGTCATCGTCGTCGGCTCGGGGGTGGCCGGTCTGACCGCCGCACTCCGTCTGCGCCAACGGGTCGACCGTGTGCTGCTGGTGACCAAGACCTTGCTTCCTGAAGGGTCGACGCAGTGGGCCCAGGGTGGAATCGCTGCTGCTCTGGATCCCGCCGACTCCGCGGACGAGCATCTTCACGACACCCTGGTTGCCGGCGCTGGCGTCTGCGACGAAGACGCCGTGCGCGTCCTTGTTACCGAAGGCCCGGCTCGTGTTCGTGAGCTCGCGACTCTCGGAATGGAGTTCGACCGTGGGCCTGACGGTGAGATCTCGCTGACGCGAGAGGGTGGTCACGGCCGTGACCGGATCGCCCATGCCGGTGGAGACGCGACCGGCAAAGAGGTCTCCCGGGCGCTGATCGCAGCGCTGGGCGCGGCGTTGGCCGCAGTCAAGGAAGATCCCGGCATCGAGGTGCTCGAGCACGCGTTGGTCGTGGATCTGTTGCAGGACAGGGATGCTCGTGTGTGCGGTGTGACGTTGCACGTCATCGGCGAAGGTCAGATCGATGGCGTCGGGGCAGCCCGTGCACGCGCGGTTGTCCTTGCCACCGGCGGGATCGGCCAGGTCTATTCGGCGACGACGAACCCTTCAGTGGCGACGGGTGATGGAGTGGCGGCCGCGTTGCGGGCCGGCGCCGTGATCTCGGACCTCGAGTTCGTCCAGTTCCACCCCACGGTGCTGTGGCTGGGTGAGGGCGCGAGCGGGCAGCAGCCCCTTCTCTCCGAGGCGATGCGCGGCGAAGGCGCCTTCCTGGTCGACCGCGACGGGGTGCGGTTCATGCAGGATGTCCATGAGCTCGCGGACCTCGCGCCGCGTGACATCGTGGCCAAGGCCATCGTTGCCCGGATGGCCCAGACCGACGCTGACCACGTCTATCTGGACGCCCGTCATCTGGGCAAGCAGTTCCTCGAGAAGCGGTTCCCGTCAATCGTCACCCGCTGTCGTGAGCTCGGCTTTGACCCGGCGAGCGAGTTGCTGCCCGTGGCTCCCGCCCAGCACTACGCCAGCGGCGGAGTGCTCACAGATCTGGTCGGCCGGTCCACCCTGGCTGGGCTGTATGCCTGCGGGGAGGTCTCCTGCACCGGAGTCCACGGTGCCAACCGGCTCGCGTCCAACTCCCTGCTCGAGGGCTTGGTCTTCGCCCATCGCATCGCCGACGACATCACGGCCAGACTGGCCGCGGGGGACCTGAGCCCGGCCGAGCCCCTCGTGTCGGTGGAGGACACGACGCTGGTCGCCAGCAAGGAACGCACCGGGATCCAGCGGACGATGACGGTTGGCACCGGGGCGGTGCGCAGTGCCGACTCCCTGGCCCAGGCAACCCAGAAGCTCCAGGTTATCGCTGACTCGGCACCGGGACTCACAGCGGATCCTGATTCGTGGGAGACCTCGAACCTGCTGCACGTGGGACAGCTCCTGACTGCGGTGGCCACGCTGCGTGAGGAATCCCGCGGTGGCCATGTCCGCTCGGACTTCACCGACCGCGATGATGCCCATTGGCTCGGACACACCCATGCCGTCCGAGAGGCCGATGGGTCGATCACCACGTCGTTCCACCCGGTCACGTCCACAGATCACGTCACATCCCGGGGTCTCTTGTGAACACCTTCCCTGAGGGCCGGGCGCAGGTCGTTGTCGACGGCGCCCTCGACGAGGATCTCGGCGGCTTCCCCGGTCTGGACGTCACCAGCTCCGCCGTCATCCCCGCCACCCAGCGCAGCGCCGCACACGTCGTGGCAAGAGCTGACGGCGTGGTCGCGGGGATCTCGTTGATCTCATTGGTCTTTCGTGCTGTAACTGAACGTATCGGGTCGCGTGAGGTTGCCGTAGAGCTGTGCTGCGAGGACGGTGACTCGGTCCGCAAGGGCGACGTCATCGGCATACTGCGTGGTTCGACCCGGGCGATCCTCGTGGGGGAACGCACGATGCTCAACCTGATCTGCCGACTCTCGGGAGTGGCGACCCAGACGCGGCGGTGGGCCGATGCCCTCGAGGGGACCGGTGCCATGGTGCTGGACACCCGCAAGACGACCCCTGGTCTGCGGGCGCTGGAAAAGTACGCGGTCCGCTGCGGTGGTGGCACCAACAAACGGATGGGCCTCTACGACGTTGCGATGATCAAGGACAACCACAAGCTGGCGGCGGGTTCGGTGTCGGCCGCCTTCGATGCTGTCCACGGCGCCTACCCGGCTGTTGACATACAGGTCGAGGTCACCACCGCGGCTGAGGCGCTCGAAGCCGTGTCCGCGGGTGCACGGTTCCTGTTGTGCGACAACATGTCCGTGGACCAGCTGCGCGCCGCCGTCGAGGCCGTTCGGGGTACAGGTGAAGAGGTTCAGATCGAGGCAACGGGGGGACTGACATTGGCAGTTGCGCGGGCGTACGCCGAGACAGGTGTTGACTTCCTCAGCGTCGGCGCGCTCACCCACTCCTCGCCGATCCTCGACATCGCCCTTGACCTCGTCGACGACGAGACCTGACCCGATCGAAAGGACACCAGAGATGAGGAAGCTGATCGTGAGCACCTTCTTGACCCTCGACGGGGTCATGCAGGCCCCGGGTGGACCTGGTGAGGACGACGACGAAGGTTTCGCCCATGGTGGCTGGTCGGTAAACTACTGGGACGACCAGATGGGTGAAGTCATGGGCGCGGCGATGAGCGTGCCGTTCGACCTCGTTCTCGGGCGGAAGACCTACGACATCTTCGCCGCACACTGGCCGCACGCCACGGAGGAGGACGGCGCCAGACCGTTGAACGACGCCACCAAGTACGTCGCGTCGCGGAGTCAGCGCACGCTGGAGTGGGGCAACTCGGTCCTGATCGAGGGGGACGCCGCCGAAGGCATCGCGGCGCTCAAGATGCAGGACGGGCCGGAGCTGCAGGTCCATGGCAGCGGGAACCTGATTCAAACCCTGTTGCACCACAACCTGATCGACCAGTACCGCCTGTGGGTCTTCCCTCTCGTCATCGGGTCCGGCAAACGCTTGTTCTCGGAAGGCACCATCCCCTTGGGGCTGACGCTCGTCGACAGCCAGGTCTCCAGCACCGGTGTCATGATCGGCACGTACGAGCCAGCGGGCGAGATCGTCACAGGTTCGTTCGCGCTGGACTGACCACGCCTGGAATGACCGCACCGGGCGCCTCGAAAATGCGCCCGGATGGGCGACTGCTCAGCATTCTTCGGATCGAGTGCGGGCGGGGGATCGAAACAAGGACCGTGTATGCCCCAAGAACGACGACACTGATGCTCGCCGATGATGTCGCATTTTCGCTAGTGCACGACGTGGGCACGAGGCATGCTGGTGGACATGCACGATGACACCGAAGCCTGCGAGCGCGCCATACGGTCTAGGGACGCACGTTTTGACGGTTGGTTCATCTGCGCTGTCGTGACTACCGGCATCTACTGCCGCCCGAGCTGTCCGGCTCGGCCCCACCTGAAGAACCTGCGTTTCTACCCAAGCGCGGCTGCCGCCCAGCAGGCGGGTTTCCGGGCCTGTAAACGTTGCCGCCCTGATGCCAGCCCGGGCTCGCCGGAGTGGAACGTACGCTCGGACCTGATCGCGCGGGCGATGCGCCTCATCGGCGACGGCGTCGTTGATCGTGAGGGCGTGACGGGTTTGGCGAGCCGGCTCGGCTACAGCGTCCGTCAGATCCAACGTGAGCTCACTGCGGAGGTCGGAGCCGGTCCACTTGCCCTCGCACGAGCCCAAAGGGCACAAACCGCAAGGGTTCTCATCGAAACGAGCGCCCTCCCCATGAGCGACGTCGCCTTCGCCGCGGGGTTCGCCAGCATTCGAGCCTTCAACGACACGGTGCAAGACGTCTTCGCCCTGTCACCGACAGCTCTCCGCGGGGGAGCCATCCGCCGTGCCGGCAAGCGCTCGACCAGAGGTGCTCGGGACCTCTCTGCTCCTGATCTCTCCGCCGCAACCACGGGCACCCTGTCACTCCGTCTGCCGTTCCGGAAGCCGTTCTGCCCGGACAACCTGTTTGGCCACCTGGTGGCGACCGCGGTTCCGGGGGTGGAGGAGTGGCGCTCCGGCGCGTACCGAAGGACGATCCGGCTGACCCATGGTCACGCCGTCGTCGCACTCAGACCGATGCCGGACCATGTGGCCTGTCAGATCTCCCTCACCGACCAGCGTGACCTGGCTAGTGCCATCAGCCGTTGCCGCTGGATGCTCGATCTGGACTCCGATCCTGTTGCCGTCGACGCGGTGCTCTCCCAGGACCCGCTGATGGCAAAGCTCGTCGCGGGCAGCCCCGGCCGACGGGTGCCAAGGACCGTGGACCCAGCCGAGTTTGCGGTCAGAGCCGTTCTGGGACAACAGGTTTCGACGGCGGCGGCCCGAACCCACGCGGGGCGACTGGTCCGCGCATACGGCGATCCGGTCCCTGACCCGCACGGAGGCCTGACGCACCTCTTCCCCACCCCGCAGGTCTTGGCCACCATGGATCCCTCTGACCTCGCCATGCCGCAGTCGCGGCGGCGCACCATGATGGGACTGGTCGAGGAACTGGCCCAAGGGCGGCTCGACCTGGGCCTGGGTGCCGACTGGCGCGAGGCGCGGGCCAAACTAAACGCACTACATGGCTTCGGGCCCTGGACGGTTGAGAGCATCGCCATGCGATCTCTCGGTGATCCCGACGCGTTCCTTGCCGGCGACCTCGGCATCAGGCTCGCCGCCGAGCAGCTCGGGATGCCGGCGACGCCCAAGACACTCACCACTTACTCACACCTCTGGCGTCCCTGGCGTTCCTACGCAGTGCAGTATCTCTGGGCCACCGGGGACCACCCGATCAACCGCATGCCCGAAGAGGAGGCAGCCTGATGCGCACCCATACCGTGATCGACAGTGTCGTCGGAACACTGACCCTGGTCGCCGAAGAGGGGGCGATCGTGGGCCTCTACATGGACCTTCAGCGGCACCGTCCCGACGACGACGCGCTCGGCGAACCGGATCCGCGCGGCCGTGAGGTCGAGCCGTTCAAAGCAGCCGCCGACCAGCTCGACGCCTACTTTGCCGGTGAGCTCACCCACTTCGACCTACCCCTGGCGCCACGCGGGTCCGAGTTCCAGCAACGGGTCTGGGCTGCCTTGCAGGAGATTCCTTACGGCCGGACCGAGTCCTATGGCGAGCTGGCCGAACGAATCGGATCTCCCGGCGGCGCCCGGGCAGTGGGCCTGGCGAACGGGAAGAACCCGATCGGCATCATCATCCCGTGCCACCGCGTCGTCGGCGCAGATGGCAGCCTCACCGGCTACGGCGGTGGCCTCGACCGCAAGAAGCAGCTGCTAGATCTCGAGCTGGCGGTCACTGGCACTGCGCTCTTCTGAACAGGGCACCCAACCGGAAGTGTCAGACAAGGGCACCGGACCGTATGCCGACCCTTCACGTCATCGGCGGCGCAGTCGGTAGCAGTGGGTGGTCATGGGGATCTCGACCATCCCGTCCCGATCGGCGACCCGTTGTCCCAGGGCGCGTACCTCATCAAGGATTCGGTCGCGCTCGGGGCGGATCGCGACATACGACCACGTGGAGGCGTGCAGCACGAGGTTCTCGACGCTCTGCCGCATCCGGTGGGTGAAGAGCTCGGTCTCGGACGGCTCGAACTCCGGCCACACCGGCGGAGCCTCCCGGTCGTCCGGCTGGTTCTGGCGGAGCTGGACGATGTCGGCTAGCTCGCGAAGCCAGGCCACGTCATCGGACCGGTGGTGCCATCCCATCGACAGCCAGCCACCTGGCCGGAGCACGCGGGCGCACTCAGCGGCGGCAGTCGTCTCGTCGAACCAGTGCCATGACTGGAAGGCCGTCACAGCGTCGACCGAACCGGCCTCGACGGGAATGTCCTCAGCGCCGCCGGCCACGATCGAGATGCGTGCGGCGACGCGCTCAGGGAGAACGCCCAGTGAGGTCGTGAGCGCGTCGCGCATACCGGCCGAAGGCTCGACAGCGAGGACCTCATGCCCCATCGCCGCGATTGCACGGGTCCCCAGCCCGGTCCCCGCACCGAGGTCGACAACTCTGCACACGGTTGCAGCTGCGGGTGATCCGAGCATCCAGGCAACCGTCTCTGCGGGCCAGTCAGGGCGCACGGCGTCGTAGGCAGCCGCGTATGCTCCGAACGACGTGCGACGGGCACCGAATATCTCTGTTGTCTCGACCTCATCCATGTCCTGAAACTACCTGTGCCGGAAGCACCCGCCCGCTGGGTACCCTTGCCGGGTGAGTCAGCCCCCCAGCCCTGCCGTGCCCGAGACCGACCTGCCCGAGCAGATGCGCGTCCGCCGGGGCAAACGAGCCCGCCTGCTGGACGAGGGCCGGGAGCCGTACCCCGTTGGCGTACCTCGCACACACACCCTTGCCGAGGTGCGTGCGGCATACGGTCACCTCGCGATCGCCGAGGAGACCCAGGACGTCGTGGGCGTCGCAGGTCGGGTGGTCTTCATCCGCAACACCGGCAAGCTGGCCTTCGCCACCTTGCAGGAGGGCGACGGCACCAGGCTGCAGGCGATGCTCAGCCTTGCCGAGGTTGGCGAGCAGGCTTTGGCCTCCTGGAAGGCCGATGTGGACCTTGGCGACTTCGTCTTCGTGCATGGCCGGGTGATCTCGAGCAAACGTGGTGAGCTCTCCGTGCTGGCCGACGAGTGGGCCATGGCTAGCAAGGCGCTGCGACCTCTTCCGACCATGCACAGCGAGCTGTCCGAGGAGGCTCGGGTGCGCCAGCGCTATGCCGACCTGATCGTGCGCCAGGAGGCCCGAGACATGGTCCGCCACCGCGCCGCCATTGTCCGCGCGGTGCGTGACACGCTGCACGACCGCGGGTTCGTCGAGATCGAGACGCCTGTTCTGCAGCTCGTTCATGGCGGCGCCACTGCCCGACCCTTTCCGACGCACCTCAATGCGTTCGACATCGACATGTCGCTGCGCATTGCTCTTGAGCTGTATCTCAAGCGAGCCGTTGTCGGGGGCGTGGAGAAGGTCTTCGAGATGGGGCGAATCTTCCGCAACGAAGGTGTTGACTCAACACACAGCCCCGAATTCACGATGCTCGAGGTCTATGAAGCCTTTGGCGACCAACACACGATGGCTCGTCTCATACAGGAGATGGTCCTCGCGGCGGCAGATGCTTATGGTTCTCGCGTCATCGAGACCTCGGCTGGGAAGATCGACCTCGATGGCGAATGGCGGTGGCTTCCCGTCTATCAGGGTCTTTCCGAGGCGGTCGGTGAAGAGATCACACCGGATACGGATGCCCAGACCCTGCGCGCAGTCGCAGCGCGCCACGACGTGCCGGTGAAACCCGAATGGACGGCTCAGAAGCTGGTGGTGGAGCTCTTTGGCGAGATCGTCGAGCCGACGTTGATCCAGCCGACCTTCGTCTGTGACTATCCACCGTCGGCTCAGCCGCTGGCCCGACCGCATCGCAAGGACCCTCAGCTCATCGAGGCTTGGGACCTCATCATTGGTGGTATTGAACGCGGTACGGCCTTCTCGGAGTTGATTGACCCGGTGATTCAGCGGGATCGGCTCACCGCGCAGTCTCTGCGGGCTGCCGCGGGAGACGTTGAGGCGATGCAGCTCGACGAGGACTTCCTGCGTGCTTTGGAGTATGGCGCGCCGCCCATGGGTGGCCTCGGTCTGGGCATCGATCGTCTGGTCATGCTGTTCACCGGCGTTGGCATCCGCGAAACCATTCTGTTCCCGCTGCTGAAGCCGGAAGGAACATGAGCATGCATTCTGTGTTGATCGGACTTGGCGCACTGTTGCCGTCCGCCGGGGTCGCCTTCATGTTCTATGTGGTCATCAAGGCAATGCTCGAAGGTGACCGCAAGGAGCGCCTTGCGCATTCCAAGTGGGAGGCAAGCCAAGAACGTTCGACGGCCTCGGCGGAGCGACCCAACAATGTCGAAAATCAGGATTCCGCGACATAAGAATCTTCGCGTATGGTTGGATCTGTAATAGTCGTTGAGCGCTGTTCATCGGCTTGTCATTCCACATTCGGGAGTTCTCATGGCGCAGCGTGTCCAGGTTCTGTTGGTTGACGACATCGATGGGGCAGCAGCGGCTGAGACAGTGTCGTTCTCACTTGACGGGGTGTCATATGAGATTGACCTGACCGCGGCCCATGCCAAGAAACTGCGTGACGACCTGGCGTCGTGGGTGGGTCATGCCCGACGCTCGGGCGGCCGCAAGAGCTCGCGCAAGGCGGCTGCTGGGGGGCGCCGTGGTGACCTGAGCGCCGTGCGTGAATGGGCGCGCAACAGCGGTCACAAGGTCAGCGACCGCGGTCGTGTCTCCGCGGAGGTCCTGGCCGCCTACGACAAGGCCAACGGCTGACCCGCCCGGCTTTGGTGGCTGCGCCTTCAGGCGCAGCCACTGCTGTCTCAGGACCAGCCACAACCTCTTCGTGTCAAGGTTGGCCCAGGGCCGCCGCGAAAAGGTCGCCTTCGCTGGCCACCCGGGCCAGAACGTCGTCCATGTCCAGCTGGGTCAGGGAGTCTCGCCGCTCGGCCCCCCGCTCGATCTCCGCCCATGTGCGCGGTGCGGCGACAAAGGGAGCCTCCTTGCCACGCAACGAGTACGGCGCGATCGTCGTCTTGGCGGCGGCGTTCTGACTCCAGTCCAGCAGCACCTTGCCCGGGCGCAGGGATTTAGTCATCTTCCACAGGACCAGCTCCGGCCGCAGTCTGGTCAGCTCCTGTGCGATCTCTCGCGCGATGTCGCAGATCGTGCCGGAGTCCTGCTCGCCGGGCAATGCGGCATACAGCTGCATTCCCTTGCTGCCGCTGGTGACCGGCGCCGTCCTGAGCCCGATTCGCTCGAGCCGTTCGCGCACCAGCAGGGCCAGCTGCGCGCACTCGTGCAACCCCGCGGGAGCACCCGGGTCGAGGTCGATGACCAACCGGTCGGGATTGAGCGGCTGACCGTCCGCGTCGAATCGCCACTGCGGGACGTGGAGCTCCAGCGCGGCGAGGTTCACCAGGTAGGTGAGGGCCGCAGCACCATCCACGACGGGGTAGTGGAGGGTGTCGGTGCCGCTTTCCGAGCGGGAGCCGCTGCTGGGGACTGCCACACACCGCAGCCACGACGGTGCTCCCGGCGGGAGGTTCTTCTCGAAGAACGACGGTCCGTCGGTACCGTGCGGCCAGCGGATACGAGTGACGGGCCGATCAGCGAGGTGGGGGAGCAGGAACGGGGCCACCCGCGCGTAGTAGTTGAGCACCTCACCCTTGGTGGTCTCGGTCGCGGGGTACATAACCTTGTCCAGGTTGCTCAGCCGGAGATGATGGCCGTCAACCAGCACGGCCGTCAGGTCGATCTCATGGTCCGGCAAGCGAGTTCGCTCCTCATCCTGCACGTTGCCCTGCAGGTCGACTGGTGAGAGGTCAGGTCGCAGACCACGGTATGCCGGTTGCCGCAGCCTGCCATGTGTGGACACACCCAGCGCCCTCACGTCCACGACGACCTCCGGGCGAACCCATGTCGTTCCCTCCGCATCCACCTTCGGCACCTTGTCGGTGAAAGGCGGTGCGTCGACGCTCAGATCCTTCAGAGCCGTCAGGACGCGTTCCTGTTCCGTGCCGGCCAGACCGCTTCCGACACGACCCCGATAGAGCAGTCCTTGAGGAGTCGGGGTGCCCACCAACACAGCGCCCAAGCGATGGGCGCTATCGGCTTCAAGCCGCCATCCGCCGATCACCACCGACATTGATGCGCGGTGGGCGAACTTCAGCCAGTCACGACTGCGTCGTCCTGGGCTGTATGTGGACGAGAGTCGTTTGCTGACAACACCTTCCAGCCCCTGCGCCAGGGTTGCGGCGTAGAGCGCGTCACCGTCGTCGTAGGTGGGAGGCACCTGGGTGTTGGGGCCGCCGAGACCGACCCGCTCCAGGGCTTGTCGCCGCTCGGCCAGTGGGCGGGAGGTGAGGTCCACGCCATACAGGCGCAGGAGATCGAACACCATGAAGGTGACGGGTCGCGTCGCGGACAGCTTGTGGGCCTTCCTGGCGTCGCTGACGTGCATGCGTTCAGCAAGGTAGGAGAACGAGGGGAGCCCGCCGTCGAGCGACACCACTTCACCATCGAGCAGCATGTCGTCGGGCATCCCCGGGCCGGCAAGGGCGCCCAGCTCAGGGAAGCGCGTGGTGACGTCGTTCTCGTTGCGGGACAGCAGGGTTAGCCGACCTGCGGTGACATCTGCCAAGAGGCGCATGCCGTCCCACTTGACCTCGTGCGTCCACCCCGGACCGCGGGGGATCGCGCTTCCCTGGCTAGCCAACATGGGGCGCATGGATCCATCCTGACGTACGAGGGAACTGTCGTAAGGGACACGATGACAATCCCGAAAGACTCAGGAAGAGTGATCTGATGAAAGGACGAGTGAGCTGATCGTGCGTGCCATATGGAAGGGCGCGGTGTCCTTCGGCCTGGTCAATGTGCCGGTGCGGCTCTATTCGGCCACGGAGAACCATGACGTGCAGTTCCGCCAGGTGCACCGAGCGGACGGCGGTCGGATCAGGTACCAGCGAATCTGCAGCATCGACGGCGAACAGGTTTCGTACGACGACATTGCCAAGGGTTATGAGACCGAGGACGGTCGGATGGTCGTGCTCACCGACGAAGACCTCGCGGACCTGCCGACACGCAGCAGCCGTGAGATCGCAGTCGACAAGTTCGTGCCGGCCGGGCAGATCGACCCGATGCTGCTCGACAAGTCGTACTACCTCGAACCTGACAAGACGGGGACCAAGGCCTATGTCTTGTTGCGCGACGCGCTCAAGGCCGCCGACAGGATGGCCATCGTGACCGTTTCCATCCGGACCCGGATGACAGTTGCGGTGCTGCGCGTTCGCAACGACGTCATCGTCATGCAGACCATGTTGTGGCCGGACGAGATCCGATCTCCCGAGTTCGCCACTCTCGGTGAGGAGACAGAGGCCAAACCGTCCGAGCTGGCGATGGCCAACATGTTGGTCGAGTCGTTGGCGGGGGACTACGTCCCGGACGACTACGAGGACGACTACAAGCAGGCTGTCGACGCGTTGGTCAATGCCAAGCTCGAAGGCGGAGAGGCGCGTGTACCCCCTGCCGCGCAGGACAGCTCCGGCGAGGTGCTGGATCTTCTGGCTGCGCTTCAGCGCAGTGTTGAGCGGGCCAAGGCCGCGCGTGGCGACGCCGCGCCAGGCGAGGCCGCGTCAGGCGACGCTTCACCCGGCGAGGCTTCGCGTAGCGAGGCCGGCTAGCCGATGCCCGAAGGTCACACGACGCACGCGCTGGCCGAACGGCTCGGTCGCGCCTTCTCAGGGACGGTGGTCTCCGTCTCCAGCCCACAGGGCAGGTTCGAGGATGGCGCCGCTTTGCTGGACGCGCTGGCGTTGGTCGGCGCCTCGGCCTGGGGCAAGCACCTGTTCGTCCAGTTCGAGGGCGAGCGATGGCTCAACGTCCACCTCGGGCTGATCGGCAAGTTCTCCGTCAAGCGTCACCTCGTCGACCCGGGTCCCGGGGCGGGGCCAGACACGCATCCGCAGATACCAGGTATGCCGCACGGTCACGTCCCGGTCGAGGGGCAGGTCCGGCTCCGGCTGTTGAACGACACGTGGGTGGGGGACCTGCGAGGGCCGACCGTCTGCGCGGTCGTCACGCCGGAGAAGGTCGACGAGATCCAGGCTCGACTCGGTCCGGACCCCCTGCGGACAGACGCCGACCCGGATTTTGCGTTACGTCGGATCATGCGCAGTACCAAGCCGATTGCCGAGCTGCTGATGGACCAGGCCGTGCTGGCCGGAGTGGGCAACGTCTATCGGTGCGAGGTGCTGTTCCGTCATCGGGTCGATCCGTTCCGCCCGGGTCGGGAGATCCGGCCGGCCACCTGGCAGGCCATCTTGGACGACCTGACCAGACTGATGCCACTCGGAGTCGCGTTCGGCCAGATCCTCACCATGGACGATCAGGTAGCCGATGCCCTGGCCGAGGTCGCGGACGGTTCGGCGGCCGCGCATACAGAAGCGGTCACCGGTGCCCGCCTCGGTGACCGCTTCGAGCGACGCTTCTACCTCTACAAGCGGACCGGCGAGCCGTGCCGCACGTGCGGGTCCACAGTTCGCACCCAGCTGATGGCGGGGCGGAACCTGTTCTGGTGTGGCCGCTGTCAGCGCCGGCGCTGACCCCGATCTCAGCCGGAGAAGTCCCCGACCTCAAGGCTGATCGGCGTCGCCGCGAGAGCCTGGCTCACCGGGCAGGCGCCCTTGGCGGCCTCGGCGAACTCGGCGAACTGCGCTGCGGTGATGTCCGGCACGGAACCATTGACCCTCAGGACGATCCCGGTGATGCCCGTGCCCGGCTGGAAGGTGACGTCCGCCCAGGTGTCGATCGCGGTCGGCGGCGTGCCGGCCTTGGCGAGGGCGTTGGAGAGAGCCATCGAGAAGCAGGTCGCGTGGGCCGCACCCAGCAGCTCTTCCGGACTGGTCTTGCCGTTGGCCTGCTCGGCGCGAGACGGCCAGCTGACGTGGAACGTCCCGACCCCTGAGGACTCGAGGGTGACCTGGCCTGCGCCCTCCATGAGGGAGCCTTCCCAGTGAGCGCGGGCGGTTCGCGTCGTGGCCATGTTGATCTCCTCAGTTGTGGATAACGATGGGCGGCGGGTCCACTGCTGTCCCGACGGCTGTTGACTATGCCACTCGTGACCGAACGCCACCAGAAGCGGCAAGTCCGGTACGCCGAGGGCGAACATGAGCCAAGGTGGCTCATGTCGCGGAACATGGCGGCATACCGCGTCGTTGTCCGGATCACGGATCAGTGGTGGCGCAACTTAGGCGCCTGTGGGTGAGCACACGTAACATCGAGGTATCTCGATAGCGAGGAGTCAGAGCGATGTTTGAACGGTTTACCGACCGGGCCCGCCGGGTGGTTGTGCTTGCGCAGGAAGAAGCGCGCATGCTCAACCACAACTACATCGGGACCGAGCACATTCTGCTCGGCCTGATCCACGAGGGCGAAGGCGTCGCCGCCAAGGCACTTGAGAGCCTCGGTATCTCCCTCGATGCCGTCCGCGAGCAGGTCCAGGAGATCATTGGCCAGGGTCAGCAGGCCCCATCCGGTCACATCCCCTTCACCCCGCGCGCCAAGAAGGTCCTCGAGCTGAGCCTGCGCGAGGCGCTTCAGCTTGGCCACAACTACATCGGCACCGAGCACATCCTGCTCGGCCTGATCCGTGAAGGCGAGGGCGTCGCTGCGCAGGTGCTGGTCAAGCTCGGCGCCGACCTCAACCGCGTTCGTCAGCAGGTCATCCAGCTGCTCAGCGGTTACCAGGGCAAGGAGCCGCCGGGCGTCGGCGTCGGTCCGGCCGAAGGCACCCCTGCCGGATCGCTCGTCCTCGACCAGTTCGGGCGCAACCTCACCCAGGATGCCCGCGAGGGCAAGCTCGACCCGGTCATCGGGCGCGGCAAAGAGATCGAACGGGTCATGCAGGTGCTGTCCCGAAGAACCAAGAACAACCCGATCCTGATCGGCGAGCCCGGCGTCGGCAAGACCGCCGTCGTCGAGGGCCTCGCCCAGGACATCGTCAAGGGTGAGGTGCCCGAGACGCTCAAGGACAAGCAGATCTACACGCTGGATCTCGGTGCCCTTGTTGCCGGTTCGCGTTATCGCGGTGACTTCGAGGAACGGCTCAAGAAGGTCCTCAAAGAGATCCGGACCCGCGGCGACATCGTCTTGTTCATCGACGAGATCCACACCCTCGTCGGCGCTGGGGCGGCCGAGGGTGCGATCGACGCTGCGTCCATCCTCAAACCCATGCTGGCCCGTGGCGAGCTCCAGACGATCGGTGCGACCACGCTGGACGAGTACCGCAAGCACATCGAGAAGGACCCAGCCCTTGAGCGGCGATTCCAGCCGATCCAGGTTGCCGAGCCCACGCTGTCCCACACCATCGAGATCCTCAAGGGCCTTCGTGACCGCTACGAAGCGCACCACCGGGTCTCGATCACCGATGCTGCCCTCGTCGCGGCCGCCAACCTGGCCGACCGGTACATCAACGACCGGTTCCTTCCGGACAAGGCGATCGACCTCATCGACGAGGCTGGCGCGCGACTGCGCATCCGCCGCATGACGGCGCCGCCGGACCTTCGCGAGTTCGACGAGCGCATCGCTCACGTCCGTCGTGAGAAGGAGTCCGCGATCGACGCACAGGACTTCGAGAAGGCCGCCTCCCTGCGCGACAATGAGAAGACGCTGCTGGGCCAGAAGGCCGAGCGCGAGAAGCAGTGGAAGTCCGGCGACATGGACGTCGTGGCCGAGGTCGACGAAGAGCTCATCGCCGAGGTTCTGGCGGCTTCCACAGGCATCCCCGTGTTCAAGCTGACCGAGGAGGAGTCCTCGCGCCTGCTCAACATGGAGGACGAGCTGCACAAACGCATCGTTGGCATGGACGAGGCGATCAAGGCGATGTCCCAGGCGATCCGACGCACTCGCGCCGGTCTGAAGGATCCGCGTCGCCCGGGTGGATCGTTCATCTTCGCTGGTCCCACCGGCGTCGGAAAGACCGAGCTGGCCAAGGCATTGGCCGAGTTCCTGTTCGGCGACGAGGACGCGCTGATCCAGCTCGACATGAGCGAGTACAGCGAGAAGCACACGGTCTCAAGGCTGTTCGGCTCGCCTCCCGGCTACGTCGGCTACGAAGAGGGCGGCCAGCTGACCGAGAAGGTCCGCCGCAAGCCCTTCTCCGTCGTGCTCTTCGACGAGGTCGAGAAGGCCCACGCCGACATCTTCAACGCGCTGCTGCAGATTCTTGAGGACGGACGGCTGACCGACTCCCAGGGCCGGGTCGTCGACTTCAAGAACACCGTGATCATCATGACCACGAACCTCGGCACGCGTGACATCGCCAAAGGCCAGTCGCTCGGGTTCGCCACCGGTGGCGACACCAAGACCGGGTACGAGCGGATGAAGAACAAGGTCATCGACGAGCTCAAGCGCCATTTCCGGCCTGAGTTCCTCAACCGTGTCGACGACATGATCGTGTTCCCACAGCTGACCGAGCCGGAGATCGTCCAGATCGTCGATCTGATGGTCGCCAAGCTCGACGTCCGGCTCAAGGACAAGGACATGAGCATGGAGCTGACGCCGGCGGCGAAGGCGCTTCTGGCCAAGAGGGGCTACAACCCGGTGCTGGGCGCGCGCCCGCTGCGCCGCACGATCCAGCGCGAGATCGAGGACATGCTGTCCGAGAAGATCCTGTATGGAGAGCTCCGGGCGGGAGAGACTGTCGTGGTCGACACGGAAGGCACCGGAAAGGACGAGGCGTTCACGTTCTCTGGCGCTGCCCACGCCGAGCTGGATGCTCTGCCGCTGAGCGATGTCCAGGACGGCGATGTTCCGAAAGTCGACATTCAGGACAGCGACATTCAGGACAGCGACATCCCGGACGACATCCAGGACACGGACCTACCAGACACGGTCACGACTCCGGACGCTCCCGACGCGAAGTGACGGCCCGTCGGCTCACATGCCGGCGGCTGAGCCGGGTGCATGGTGACAGGGCGGCCAGGACGTACGGTGGTCGCATGGTCCATGTCTTCCTGCCTTCGTCGCGCCCTGCCGTTTTTGCCGGGCTATCAGCACTTCTGGTCGGCGCCCTGGCGTTGAGTGGTTGTACGTCGACCCCCAAGAAGGTGGTCGTCGCGCCGACCACGACGGCGGTTTCGCCGACCACGGAGGCGGTGGTGACCCCGCCGCCCTTCACGGCTACGGGGATCCCTGCGGCGCTCGCGGCGGTCATCGAGCCGCTGTATTACGGGGGTGCCGTTGCGGCGTCGCCCGCTGCCGCCAAGGTCCTGCTCAAGCGCAAGCCGGTCAAGGCGCCGGGGACGGTGGTTGTCAAAGGTGCCGTCGCGTCCTGGAAGGGCGTACCCATCGCCGTGGTCACCAGGGGCAGGGACGTGACCCTCGCAGTGGCGGCACCCAGATGGAAGGTTGTCGGCGGCTGGTGGCCCTCAGTGGGCGTGGCTGCGCCTTCTCTGGGCGGAACAGCGCGTCGGGTCCTGCTGGTCGGCTCGGATGCACGTCCGGGCCAGGCGATCGACGGCGCCCGCGCAGACAGCCTGCATATTGTCGGTCTCGACGGCCACAGCGGTGGCGGGATCCTGGGGATCGCGAGGGACGCATACGTGCCGTTGTCCACAGGCGGCAGGGGCAAGATCAACTCGGCGCTGTCGTACGGCGGACCGAAGGCGCTTCAGCGGACCGTGGTCTCCGCGACGGGCGTGCCCGTCGAGGGCTACATGATCACGGGTTTCGCGGGGTTCAAGGAGCTCATCAACGGCGTCGGCGGGCTGCGTCTCAAGGCCCCCGTCGCGGTCAAGGACGCGGGATCGAGTGCGGACGTCAAGGTCGGCGTCAACCAGCTCAGCGGGGTCCAGGCACTGTCATACGCTCGGGCCCGTCACGGAGTCGCCGGCGGTGACTTCGGTCGGTCGGCAAACCAGGGGTTGTTGATCAAGGCTCTTGCTGACTTCGCCAGGCTGGCGGGCCCCACAAGGCTGCCCGGCCTTCTGCACATGGCGGATCCCAAGATCGCCACGAACTTGAGCGCCGAGCAGGTGCTGACGTTTGCGGCCGGCGCCTACGTCGTGCCATCGAACAGAATCCACAACCGGGTCGCAGCCGGCAGCTTCGGATGGACATCCGATCGCCAGTCGATCGTCCTGTTCGACGCAAGCGCCAGGCGGATGTTCGCCGATATCAAGGACGGCAACCTGTCGTGATCGACGCACGATGACTTTGGGTCCCAAGATCGAGGTTCGCCGCGCTCGTGTCGGCGACGTGCGTTCCATCCGTGAGCTGGTTCGTCCGCTTGCGGGCAACACCCTCACGCCCAAAGACGCCGTTGCGTACTACGAGGCACTGCAACAGTTTCTGGTGGCCGAGGACCCGGATGTGCCAGGGCGGATCATTGGCTGTGGCGCACTTCACGTGATGTGGGAAGACCTTGCGGAGGTCCGCACCCTTGCAGTCCACCCGGACTTTGCCCGGCGCGGCTTGGGCGGTCTGCTCCTCGAGGCCCTGCTGGATGATGCCCGGGCACTGGGCCTGCACCGCATCTTCTGCCTCACCTTCGAGGTTGGCTTCTTCACGCGCCACGGCTTCTCCATCATCGAGGGACAAGCCGCAGAGCCCGAGGTCTATTCAGAGCTGCTTCGTTCCTATGACGAAGGCGTTGCTGAGTTCCTCGACCTCGAGCGCGTCAAGCCCAACACGTTGGGCAACACGCGGATGCTTCGCACGCTCTGATCCGTCAGGTCGGGCCCGCCGATCCGTCAGGTCAGGCATGCTGATCCGTCAGGTCAGGCATGCAAGGGCCGGGCCACCGTGGCCTTGCCCGGTTGGCGCGTGATGCGACTGCGGATCGCCATCAGGAAAGTGCCGACGAGGAGCCCGGCGATGAGCCCGAAACCGAGCTGCGGGATGAGCGGCAGGGCGATGCCCAGCCCGCCACCCATGACCCAGGCGATCTGCAGCAGGGTCTCGGCCCAAGCGAACACGCTGGTACGAACCGTCTCACCGATGTCGCTCTGCACCAGCGCGTCGAGGCTGAGATTGGCGAGCTGGCCTGAGAGCCCGGCCACGAGACCGAGGACCACAAGGGTCAACGCCGAGTAGAACACCGCCGCGGTTACCGCGGCCACCGTTGCGACAAGCAGTGCCGAGGCGGCGATCGTCTCGGGCGCCCGGCGCCTGAAGCGGGTTCCGACCACGCTGCCCAGGGTGTTGCCCAAGGCCGCCGCAGCGACGACCAGCCCGAGCACCAGGGTGCCGGACAGTCCCTTGATCGGATGATCGCGCATGAGGAAGGCGAGGAACAACACCAGGAAGCCGGCGAGCAGACGGGTTCCCACCGTGCACCACAGAGCGAAGATGACCCGCCAGGGGAGCGCGGCGACCCTGTGCCGGAAACGCCGCACCGTTCCTTCGCGCAGACCTGCCCGCAGACCTCCCCACAGGCGCGACGCACGACCCTCATCAGTCTGGTCGAGGTCTTGCTCACCCAGGGAGGAATCGACGCGAGCGGGCAGCATGATGGCAAGAACGGTGCCGACGACGTAGATCACGAACGCCGCCCGCAACGACCAGTCCGGACCGATCCTGATGGCTGTTCCGGCGATGGCACCGCCGAGCACCAAACCGGCGACCCCTGCCAGCGACAGGCGCGAGTTGGCAGCGACCAGGCTGACGCCGTGGGGGAGCAGGCGAGGCACCGCGGACGCACGAGTGACGTTGTAGGCACGGGAGGCCACCAGACATCCGAGCGCCGCAGGGAACAACCACAGCGACTTGGTGACAACGGCATCCGCCAGCACCCAGCAGAGGAACGCTCGCGTGGCCAACGTGGTGCCGATCGCCCAGCGCCGGCCGTGCCGGTAACGGTCGAGCAGCGGTCCGATCAACGGGGCCAGCACCGTGAACGGCGCCATGGTGACCAGCAGGAAAAGGGCGACCTGACCGCGGGCCTCACCGGTGGGAATGCTGAAGATCGTGCCCACCAGCGACATCGCCAACGCCGTATCGCCGGCGGCGTGAACCGTGTTCAGCTCGATCAGCCGCGCCAGCCCGGACTCGCCGGCGCCGCCGGAGTGCGTGAAGATCCTGAATCGTCGGGCGCTCGCCCGACCTCCAAGCGCGACCATGCGGGCACTTGCGTGACCGGAACGAGCCGCAATACGAGCACCGGCCTTGGCGCCTTGGCCCACGCCTTTCACGCTTCGGCCCGCGCCGGCTCGCACTGATCGGACCATCGCGGCCTGCCGAGCCCGTCTGAGGGCCTCGGCCTCCGCGGCCGGGTCCACACGGCCGCCCTGCTCCCGCGGGCTCTCGTCCACGTTCCTATCTTGCCTCGTTCGGGTGACGGCTGCCTGCGCTTCGCCCGGGCAGTCGGAACCTCCTGCCCGACAAAGGTTCCACGAGCCCATCCGCCACCAGGCTGTCGAGACAACGGTCGCGCTGGGAGTCGTCGGCGGGCCACGCGGCGCCAATCGCCCTCGCCGTGACCGGACCCCTGCTCTCCCTCAGCACCGCAAGGATGGTGCCTCGGCACTGCCGATCCGTGCCGTGCCAGGGCTGGCTGCGCCGTGCCGGGCCCTCGTACGCCGGTTGTCCCGCGCCCTGCCAGGCGCACAGGTCCTGGACCGGGCAGTCCGGGCACCTGGGCATGCGCGCAGAGCACACGAGGGCGCCAAGCTCCATCACCCCCACGTTCCATCTGCGCGCGGTGTGCGCGTCTGAAGGCAGCACGCTCGTGGCCAGGTCGACCTCCGCCCGGGTCAGCGACGGGGCCGCCTGAGCGCTGCCGGTCACCACGCGAGCCAGGACGCGTCGGACATTGGTGTCCACAACGGTCTCCCGTAGCCCGAAGGCAAAGACAGCCACTGCGGCGGCGGTGTAGGCGCCCACACCAGGGAGTGCGAGCAGCTCCTCATGGGTGCGTGGCACCTCGCCGCCGTGACGTTCGACCATGGCCGATGCCGCGCTGTGAAGCCGCACGGCCCGGCGTGGGTAGCCCAGGCGCCCCCACGCATGGACCGCATCGCCGGGCGCGGAGGCGGCCAGAGCGGCAGGTGAGGGCCACGCCGACATCCACTGCCGCCACACCGGCTCGACTCGGGCTACCGGCGTCTGCTGCAGCATGACCTCGGAGACCAGGATCCCCCAGTGCGATGTGCCAGGCTCGCGCCACGGGAGGACCCTGGCCTCGCGGGAATACCAGTCCAGAATCCGTTGGTGCAGAAGGGAGCTGGGCACCGCTCAGACGTATCGCTCGAGAATGCTCGACTCGGCCAGTCGGGACAGGCCCTCGCGAACCGCCCGCGCACGACCCTCACCGACGCCCTCGACTGCCATCAGGTCCTCAAGGTTGGCGGAGAGGAGCTTCTGAAGATTCTCGAAGTGGTCGACGAGCCGCTCGACGATCGCTCCCGGCAGGCGGGGCACCTTGGTCAGGAGCCGGTAGCCGCGGGGGCTGACTGCTGCATCGAGGGCATCGCCGCCGATAGCGAATCCGACGGCCTTGGCACCCGCGGCCAGGTCGAGCAGCTCGATGGACGTGAGCTCCATCAGGTCGGCCAGAACCTGCTTGACGGTGCCGGTGTTGTGGGCGGCTTCGAGGTAGTCGCGGATCACCAGCTCGCGGTCATTGCCCAGACCACCGGTCAGCTCCTCGAGCTGAAGGGTCAACAGCCGGCCGTCGGTGCCGAGCTCGATGACATAGCTGTCGATCTCTTCGCTGATCCGTCGGACCATCTCGAGGCGCCGGAGCACCGAGGCGACGTCGCGAACGGTGACCAGATCCTCGATCTCGAGGGCTGACAACGTGCCGGTGACCTCATCGAGTCGCGACTTGTAGCGCTCGAGAGTCTGCAGGGCCTGGTTGGCGCGGGAGAGTATCGCGCTCGATTCCTCGAGGACGTGGCGTCGGTTGTCGACATACAGGGCGACGATCTGCATGGACTGGCTCACCGAGACCACCGGGAAGCCGGTCTGTTTGGCGACCCGCTCTGCGGTGCGGTGCCGGGTGCCGGACTCGTTCGTCTCGATCGAGGGGTCGGGCAGCAGCTGCGTGGCAGCGCGCAAGATGCGTGAACCATCGCGTTCGAGCACGATGGCGCCGTCCATCTTGGCCAGCTCGCGTAGTCGCGTGCTGGAGAACTCGATGTCGAGAGGGAAGCCTCCGGTCGACATGGCCTCGATCACCTTGTCGTTGCCGAGCACGATGAGGGCCCCGGTGCGCCCACGCAGGATGCGCTCCAGCCCGTCCCGCAGCTCGGTCCCCGGTGCCACGGCCGCCAAGGTGGCGCGGAGCAACTCGTCGTCGCTTCGTTCCACGGTGATCGGTATCCCCTCGGGCGGCAGATGGTCGGATCCGGTGTGTATGGATCCCTTCGGGTCGGGCAGGCGGTGACACCGATATGCCCGGTTGGCGGGAAGTCTAATGGCCAGAAGGCCTTAGGGGAGGGTTGTAACCCACCCGTGATCTTGCTCAGGATACGGGCTGCGTCATCAGGTTGACCGCCCGACGGATGTCGGAGACCTCGATGACCCTCATCCCCTCGGGCATGGGGCCGTTGCCGAGCGAGCCGGCGGGTACGACGGCCTTGCGGAACCCCAGTCGGGCGGCTTCGGCGAGCCGGCGGGGGATGCCGGTCACGGCCCGGATCTCACCGGCAAGACCGACCTCGCCCATGGCCACCGTGCCGTGTGGGAGAGCCCGCTCGGACACCGAGCTGGCCATGGCCAGCGCGATCGCCAGGTCTGAGGACGGCTCGGACACCTTGACGCCGCCGACCGTCGAGACGTAACAGTCGGCCTGGCGGACCGGGACGCCAGCACGCTTGTCGAGGACGGCGAGGATCATCGCGACCCTGGAGCCGTCCAGCCCGCTCGTCGTGCGTCGGGGCGAGGGCGCTGTCGTGGGCGAGAGCAGCGCCTGCACCTCCGTGACCAACGGCCGTCGGCCTTCGAGCGTGACGGTGACGCAGGTGCCGGGAACGATCAGGTCGCGACTCGACAGGAACAGGCCGCTGGGGTCGGGGAGGCCGACGATGCCCACGTCGGACAGGTCGAAGCACCCCACCTCGTCAGTTGGCCCATAGCGGTTCTTAATCGCGCGGACGAGCCGCAACCGGGAGTGCCGATCGCCCTCGAACTGGATCACCACGTCAACCAGGTGTTCGAGCACCCGCGGGCCCGCGATCGAGCCGTCCTTGGTGACATGCCCGACCAGCAGGATCGAGATCCCCCGTGCCTTGGCCAGCTGGATCAGGGAGGCCGCGACCTCGCGGACCTGTGAGACGTTGCCGGCCGATCCCTCGACCTCTCCGCTCGCGATGGTCTGGACGGAGTCGATGATGACGAGGTCAGGCTCGATCTGGGCGATCTGGCCGAGCACGCTGGCGAGGTCGGTCTCGGCAGCGAGGAAGAGGTTCTTGGCCATGGCCTCGATCCGCTCGGCCCGCATCCGGACCTGCGCAGCCGACTCCTCGCCGCTGATGTAGAGGACGGTCTGGTCTGCACGGGCGGCTCTGGCGGCGACGTCGAGAAGCAGGGTCGACTTGCCGATGCCGGGCTCGCCGGCGACCAGGACCACGGCACCCCGGACCAAGCCACCCCCGAGCACCCGGTCGAACTCGCTGACGCCGGTCGTGCGCGCCTCAGCCCGGCGCGCGTCAACCTCACCGATCCGGATGGCGGGGCGGTCGGTGACCACCGCGGCGGTCGTCCTGACCTTGACCGCACCGATCTCGCTGATCGTGCCCCAGGCCTGGCACTCACCACATCGACCGACCCACTTGATGGCCGACCAACCGCATTCGGAGCAGCGGTAGCCGGCTGGTCGGGTAGTTGCCTTGGTTGCCATGGACGCGACCCTACGAGACCCGTCCGACAGAGGTCGTCAGACCGTGCGCCAGAACAAGTTGACGGCATAGTCCACGCCCGAACCCTCATGCTCGGCCAGGATCTCGTCGGCGAGGGCCTCGGTGAACTCGATCCGCACGACTGACTCGAAGTCCGCGCGTGACCCAAAGGACCATCGGATGTCGAGGCTCTCGCGCAACCAGCCCTGGCGCGCCCAGAAACGTTCGATCGCAACCGGGTCGTACGCCGGCATGGCCCTTCGGAACCACCCGCCGAACGTGGATCGTGAGGCGTCGTTGTCGATCACGAACGCCGTCCCGCCGGGTCGCAGCACCCGCGTCACCTCGGCCAGTCCGGGCTCGCATCCCGGTCCGAAGAAGTAGGCCCACCGGGCATGGACCATCTCGACGCTGTCATCGGCCAAAGGCAGCTTCTGGGCTGCACCCTCGAGCACCGACGCGTTGGTCAACGACAGCTGTGAGATCCGTCGCCGGGCAAGGGCGGCCAGCGGTTCGCGCGGTTCGACGCCCAACACTGCCGACGCGGTCCGGGCGAAGCGAGGCAGGTGGAAGCCGCTGCCACAACCCAGGTCCAGAACACGCTGCCCGGACCAGTCATGTATGCCGGCCATGGTCGCCTCGATCAGGCCGTCAGGGTCGACCCCGAGGTTCTCGATCTCATAGACGGCAGGGTGGTTCCAGATGTTCGGGCTGGGAATCATTGCGCCGTGGGGATTCTCGCGCCGGCCATCGTCATTGCCCTGCAGGCGTCAGCGAGGGTGGTCTTCAGCGCGTGCTTTCAGCGTCGCGGGGTGAACAAGCAGGGGCAACAGCTTGCGCGAACCATTGGCCCGGGCGGCCTGCGCGGCGACCAGGTGGGCCTCGCAGCGAATGACCATCTCGTCGTAGCCGGCTGAACCCATGAGCTCGCGAAGCTCGCTCGCGCTGCTCCTGAAGACCGGTTCCTTGCCCACATGTGCGTCCGAGTTCCCGGAGCAGTACCAGTCCAGGTCATGACCGCCCGGACCCCAGTTGCGACGGTCGTACTCGGTGATCGTGACCTCGAGGTAGGAGCTCTTATCGGCCATCTCGACGGTGCGGTAGGTGCGACGGATCGGCAGCTGCCAGCACACGTCCGGCTTGACGGTGAGGGGCTCGACGCCACGGAGCCGGGCGTGCTGGTGCAACGCGCAACCGGCGCCGCTGGGAAAACCTGGACGGTTCAGGAAGATGCAGGCACCGTCGACGACGCGGGTCTTGAGCTGACCCTCTTCCTTGAGCTTCCATCGACCGCCCTGGCCGGCGGAGTGGAACTGCCACTCGTCCTCACCGAGCTCGGCAACGGTGGCCTTCACCCGCGATACGTCGTCCTTGTCCGTGAAGTGCGCGCCCAGGGTGCAGCAACCGTCATCAGGGCGATCCTCATAGAGGCCAGCACAACCGCTGCCGAAGATGCAGGACCATGACGACGTGAGCCAGGTCAGGTCGCAGCGGAAGCGCTGGTTGGAATCGGTGGGGTCGATGAACTCCACCCACATGCGGGGGATATCGAGAGAGGTTTCTGGCACCCGCCAAGACTATGCGGCACATGCGCATTCGCATGCACATACTTCGGTAGATTCACCGCATGCGACTGGGCGTGATCGACGTGGGCTCCAACACGATCCACCTACTGGTCGTTGACGCGCACGTCGGCGCCCACCCGCTGCCGGCATCGTCGCACAAGATCGAGCTGCGGCTGGCGGAGCACGTCGACAAGCGCGGCGCGATCGGCAGGGAAGGCGCCGACTCGCTGGTGGCGTTCACCCGCGAGTGCCTCACGTTTGCCGAAGATCAGGGCGTCGAGGATCTCCTTGCCTTTGCTACCAGCGCAATTCGTGACGCGCCAAATGGTGAGGCGGTTCTTGCGCGGGTGCTCGAGGAGACCGGGGTCGAGCTACAGGTGCTGTCCGGCGAGGACGAGTCGAGGCTGACCTTCCTCGCGGTCCGTCGCTGGTTCGGCTGGTCCAGCGGCCGGTTGCTGTTGGTGGACATCGGTGGTGGCTCGCTCGAGCTTGCTGCGGGCATCGACGAGGTGCCCGACGTCGCACTCAGCCTGCCGTTGGGGGCTGGCCGTCTTACCAGGGGCGCGCTGGTTGATGATCCGCCCACGTCGGTTCAGGTCAAGGCGGTCCGCAAACAGGTCCGCGCTGAGATCGCGCGTGTGCTGCGTGAGGTGAACAAGGCGGGGGCGCCAGACCGCTATGTCGGCACGAGCAAGACCTTGCGGTCCCTGGCCCGGATCGCCGGCGCGGCTCGAGGTGCGGACGGGCCGTACGCCCTGCGGACCCTCGCGCGATCGGATGTCGCTGCCCTGGTGTGGCGGCTCGCCGAGATGACCGTTGCCGAGCGGTCGAAGCTGTCCGGAGTCTCTGCGGAGCGTGCGCCACAGATGCTCGCGGGAGCGATCGTCGCGGATGCTGCCATGGATCTCCTCGGCATCGAGCAGCTCGACATCTGCCCTTGGGCGCTGCGTGAAGGCGTGATCCTGCGGCGCCTGGACTGGATCTCCGCGGGTTGAGGCACAGCGTCCTGCCCGCGGTTAGGCTCGTCGCCATGACCGTAGTTCGGGTGCCCGGCGCGCGTGTGGCGCTGTCCACGTCCTCGGTCTATCCGCAGAACTGCGCCACCGCTTTCGACATTGCTGAGCGACTCGGCTACGACGGTGTCGAGGTCATGGTGTGGACCGACCCTGTCTCCCAGGAGGCAGGCGCGTTGAAGGCGTTGTCGGACCTGCACGCCATGCCGGTCGTGTCGATCCACGCGCCGACATTGCTTCTCACGCAACGGGTCTGGGGTCCAGAGGCGTGGCCCAAGGTGGACAACTCCATCGAGCTGGCTACGGCCCTGGGTGCGGACACCGTGGTGCTCCATCCGCCGTTTCGCTGGCAGAAGGAATACGCGCGGACGTTCGCTGACGGGGTGGCCCTTCGCGAACATGACACTGGCATCAGGCTTGCCATCGAGAACATGTTTCCCTGGCGGGCACGCAATCGTTCGGTCGAGGCATACCTGCCTCACTGGGACCCGGTCGACCAGCCGTACGACCACGTGACGCTCGACCTGTCGCATACTGCCACCGCCGGATCAGACGCGATGGCGATGGCCGCGGCACTGGGTCCTCGTCTTTCGCACATCCACCTTGCCGACGGCTTGGGCTCTCCCATGGACGAGCATCTGGTGCCTGGCCGCGGCGGTCAGCCGTGCGCTGAGTTGCTCGAAACCCTTGCGGTGCAACAGTTCTCGGGGTCCGTCGTGGTCGAGGTCAGCACGCGCCGGGTGTCGGACGAACAGCGCGAGGTGGACTTGGCCGAGGCGTTGGCGTTTGCGCGGCTGTATCTCGCGGCGGCGGCGGTTGTGGCGTGACTCCCTTGACCACTGGAGGGCGCCGGGCGGCATTCCGCTGCCCGGCCTGACAGGTGCGTGTCGACACGCTTGTCGCCCATCCGAGAGAGGGCATAAGTTCCAGCGCATGACGAATCCCGAGGCTCCGGCCGTTGTCGTGGACGGCCTGCACGTCTTCAGGGGCTCCCGTGAGGTGCTTCCCGGGATCTCGCTGACCGTGCCACGTGGACAGGTCGTGGGCCTCCTTGGGCCCAACGGTGGGGGCAAGACCACTCTGTTGCGCTCGATCGTCGGCGTTCAGATCATCGCGGGCGGCACCGTGACGGCCCTGGGGGAGCCCGCCGGGTCGCCCGGGTTGCGCTCACGGGTTGGCTACGCCACTCAGGACGCGAGCGTGTACGCCGACCTGACGGTCCGTGCGAACCTCACCTACTTCGCCGCTCTCGCCGGCGCCCCTCGAGCTGACGTTGATCGCGCCATCGAGGTGGTCGACCTGGCCGCCGACGTCAACACGCGGGTGGACCGGCTCTCCGGAGGTCAGCGCTCGCGGGTGTCACTCGCGGCGGTGCTGATCGGGTCCCCCCGAGCTGTTGATCCTCGACGAGCCCACGGTCGGGCTTGACCCTGTACTGCGCCGCGACCTCTGGGCATTGTTCCGCCGCCTCGCCGATGGGGGCACCACGTTGCTGGTGTCCAGCCACGTGATGGACGAGGCGACCCGGTGCGACCGGCTGCTGCTGCTGCGTGAGGGCCGCCTGCTCGCGGACGACTCCCCGGAGGGGCTGCTCGCCCGCACCGGGGCTCCGGACGCCGAACAAGCCTTCTTCGCCCTGATCGAGACGGAGGGAGCGGCGCGAGCGCCCGGCTGACTCTGGCAACCGCACGGAGGGTCCTTCTGCAGGTCCGCGGGGACCACCGCACTCTGGCCATGATGATCGCCGTGCCCTGCGTGCTGCTCGGCTTGCTGGCCTGGATCTTCAACGGCACCCCGGTGTTTGACGGCGTCGGCGCGCCGTTTCTGGGGGTCTTCGAGTTCGTCGTGATGTTCGTCATTACGAGTGTCGCGACCCTGCGCGAGAGATCGTCGGGCACGCTCGAGCGTCTGCTCTCGACGCCGCTGGGCAAGGGCGACTTCCTTGGCGGCTACGCGCTGGCCTTCGGTCTGTTGGCTGTTGTCCAGGCACTGGTGGCAACGGGATTCGCGATCTGGGTGTGCGGGCTCGACGTCGCGGGCCCGGGTTGGTTGCTCGTCGTGGTGGCCGTGGTCGATGCCGTCCTCGGCACCGCGACCGGCTTGTTCGTCAGCGCCTTTGCTCGCACGGAGTTCCAGGCCGTCCAGTTCATGCCGGCCTTCGTCCTGCCGCAGTTCCTGCTGTGCGGGCTGCTTGTCCCGCGCAACGGGCTGCCGCGCGTTCTGGAGCTGGTCTCTGACGTCCTGCCGCTCTCGTATGCCGTCGACGCCATGCGCACGCTCACCACACAGGTCGACGCTGCAGGAGACGTCGGTCGTGGCGTGGCGATCGTGGCGGTTTTCGCGGTGGGCGCCATCGCTCTCGGCTCGCTGACGCTCCGGCGTCGCACCCCCTGACCCGCTCCGCAGGGAAGGGCCGTACGGTCGAGCGAGCCGCAGGAATAGCCTTGAGCGGACTCGTTGGGAACGTCATACGGAGGAAAGCGTGTTGGATGCAAGCGGCGTGCTGCGCCAGGGGCTTATGCAGTTGGCCAAGAGCGGGCGGATGCGTGATCTGATCGAGCGGGCGCCGGTGAGCAGAGACGTCGTTCGCCGGTTCGTCGCAGGCGACTCCACCGGCGACGTCGTCCGCGTGGCGACCGAGCTCGACCTCACCGGCCGCACGTCCACGATCGATCATCTCGGTGAGGACACCCTCGACCTACGGACGGCGCAGGCCACCCGCGATGCCTATCTGACCCTGCTGGCGGCGCTCAGCGCTGCTGACCTGACCCAGGGTGGCAGGGCCGAGGTCAGCATCAAGCTGAGCGCGCTAGGTCAGGCGCTGCCGGGCGACGGCGCCAAGATCGCCCTGGACCACGCACGCGAGATCTGTCAGGCCGCGGCCGCCGCCGGCACCACGGTGACCCTCGACATGGAAGACCACACGACCACGGACGCGGTCTTGGAGACCCTGCGTGAGCTGCGTCAGGACTTCCCGTCGGTGGGCGCGGTGCTGCAGGCCTACCTGCGCCGGACCGAGGCCGACTGTCGCGACCTCGCCTACGAAGGCAGCCGTGTCCGTCTGTGCAAGGGGGCCTATGACGAACCGGAGTCGGTGGCCTTCCGGGACAAGGACGACGTCGACCGGGCCTTCGTGCGCTGCCTCAAGGTGTTGATGGCCGGCCACGGATACCCGATGATCGCCAGCCACGACCCGCGCCTGGTCGAGATCACGGGGGCCTTGGCCCACAAGCAGGATCGGGCGTCAGACACGTACGAGTACCAGATGCTCTACGGAATCCGTCCAGAAGAACAGAAGAGGATCGCCGACCGTGGCGACAACATGCGGGTTTATCTCCCGTACGGCCAGGAGTGGTACGGCTATCTGATGCGACGGATGGCCGAGCGCCCGGCCAACACGATGTTCTTTCTGCGATCGCTCGCGACCAAAGGCTGAGGTGACGAACCATGGTTGAGACTGCCCAAGCAGACTCCAGGACCGTCGCCATCCTTGGTGTCGGTGTGATGGGTTCGACGCTGCTCGCCGGACTGCTCCGCTCGGGGCGCGATGCCGCCGACCTGGTCATCACCGGCCGGAACGCCGAACGCGCCCAGGAGCTGGCCGGCACGTATGGCGTTCGTCTGATGAGCAACGTCGACGCGGCCCTTGCCGCCGACACCCTGGTCCTGGTGGTCAAGCCTCAGGACATGGGTGGGCTGCTCGCAGAGATCAGCGCACATGTCCGTCCCGGTGCCCTCGTGGTCAGTCTCGCCGCCGGCATCACGACGGCATTCCTGGAGGAGCGACTGCCGGATGGCACGGCGGTCGTCAGGGTCATGCCGAACACGCCGGCACTTGTCGACGAGGGCATGGCAGCGATCAGCCCCGGGAGGCATTGTGACGAGGGGCATCTGCGTGAGGCCGAAGAGCTGCTGCGCTCCTGCGGCAAGGTCCTGCGCATCCCCGAGAAGCACCTCGATGCCGTCACTGCGATCAGCGGCAGCGGACCGGCATACATCTTCTATGTGGTGGAGGCGATGATCGAGGCGGGCGTCCTGCTCGGGATGCCCCGTGCGACGTCCACCGAGCTCGTGGTCCAGACGCTCTACGGCGCAGCGACGATGCTCAAGGAGACCGGCCAGCACCCCACCGTGTTGCGGGAGCAGGTCTCGAGCCCGGGCGGCACCACGATGGCTGCGCTGCGCCAGCTCGATGACCACAAGGTGCGTGCGGCCTTCGTCACTGCTATGGAAGCGGCCGCCAAACGCTCGAAGGAGCTTGCGTCCGG
>DASRVZ010000146.1:0-2579 GCA_035654835.1 Dermatophilaceae bacterium
CTTCTACTTCGCGGACAGCGTCGACCCTGTGACTCCGGCCGAGCTGGCCGCTGCTCATCACGACGGCTCGGCACACGAAGCGATCGACGCCGCTCAGGACGACGTTGGGCAAGGTTGGGTCGGACAGCTGCACGGTGGTGCCGACGAGCGTCCCGAGACCGACGCATACGCCCCTCACGAGCACCAGCACGACCATGACCACGAGGTGGATCCGGACTCCACCACGGCGCGCTGAGGCAACCAGAGCGCCAGCAAGGAGGGGATGGGGGCCGCGCAGCCCATCAAGGGAGCCTGCGAGCAGGGCCAGCGGCCCGCGTCCCCTCCGCGCCGATTAGCTCAACTGACCAGCAGCTGGGCCAGTCGCCTCGACAGGTCGTGCTCGTCACCTACCAGCTCGACCACCTTCGTCCGCGATGTCATCCCGCTCACCAGGCCCACATCGGCCCGACGCAGGTCAAAGGCCTTGGCAACGGCCTTCAGGACGGCCTCGGTCGCTGCACCATCCACGGCCCGCGGAGCGACACTGACGATGAGGACCGGCGCCTGACCGTCGGACCCGTCGCCATACTGCCCTCCGACCTTGGGTCGGGAGGCTCCGGGCTTGACCCGCACGCTCACTCGCATCCAGCCATTGTGTCGTCCCGGACTCGTGTCTTGTTGCCCTGAAACCACCCATTGGCGGTCATCTCGACGCCATTTCGGTGGTTTCGCGGCAACAAGCGGGTTCGTGACAAGACGTGGCAGGCTGGCTGATGTGCTGACGATGACCGCAGAAGAGTTCGACGATGCCGTGGGAGACGCGCTCGACGACGTCCCCGCCGAGCTGCTTGCCCTCCTGGACAACGTGGTGTTCCTCGTTGAGGACGAACCGCCCTCAGACGACCCAGAGCTGCTCGGCGTCTACGACGGCACTCCGTTGACCGAGCGCGACGGCGGCTGGGCCGCAGGGGCGCTACCGGACCGGATCACCATCTTCCGGGGCCCAACGCTGCGCATGTGTCAGACCCGCGAGGAGATCCTGGAAGAGGTGTCGGTCACCGTGGTGCACGAGATCGCGCACCACTTCGGTATCGACGACGAGAGACTGCACGAGCTGGGCTGGGACTGACCGCACCCACCCCCACACCGGCACCCAAGCTCGCGGGTATGCGGCCGGCAGCTGCCCAGAATCAGGCGAGCGCGCTCTGTGCTTTCCAACCGACAAAGTCGTAGACCCAGACGCCGATGCCTTCGGTCGGCCTGAAGGCGCGGGACGAGCCGGTGAACTTGACGATGTCACCCATCTTGGAGTTGTTGAACATCCACTCTGCGTCGGCAGGCGCCATGTTGGTGCACCCGTGCGAGACGTTCTGGGTGCCTTGCGCATTGACCGACCAGGGGGCGGAGTGGATGAACTCCCCCGTCCAGGTCAGGCGCAAGTTCCACTTGGTATCGATCTTGTAGTAGCCGGGGGCGCCCTTGGGGATACTCGGCACCAAGGTCGCCGAGTCCATCGTGATGGCCCTGTTGCGTTCGATGATGACTTTGGTGCCGTATCGGGTCTCGGTCAGCATTCCGGGCTTGCCCGTGCTCACCTTGAACGTGCGGAGGGCCACGCCATCACGGCGAACGATCATGGTGTGGGCCTTCATGTCCACCGAGCTCACCATGGACGAGCCCACGGTGAAGCTCGTCTGGTCATCCCCGGCGATCCACTTGTCGTCCCCGGTCTGTAGCCCATGCAGCGGGGTGGACACGGTGACCTTGGTGCCCGGGAACCAGTAGTCCTTGGGGCGCCACATCAGCTGACGGTTGTCGAGCCATCCCCACGCGCCCTGCTGCACCGGAACCGTCGTGACCTTGACCCGCTTCTCGACCTCGGCCCGCTGTGCCCTGGTGATGACGCCAGTGTCGAACTGGACGATGACCGGCATGCCGACACCAACGACGCCGCCGTTGGGTATCAGGCCATAGGTCGCCGTGACCTTGGGCTTCAGCGTCGTGAAGGTTGAGCTGGTGGTTGTCGCCGTGCCATCGGGACCGGTCGACGCCATGGTCAGGGTGTAGACCGTGGACGGACGAAGCAGCTCGCTGTTGGTCCACGCCCCGTCAGGATCTGCCTGCCCTGCGACCGTCTGACCCTTGGCATCCGCGAGCGTCACCGCGCCAAGCACGCCGGAGGACGCCTTCACGGTGACAGGGACGTTGGGCGCGACACCAGTGGCCAGATCAGCGGGGAAGACGTCGAGCACCGCCGGAGTAGACGTGGGCGTGGGCGAGGGCGTGACTGTGGGTGTGGGTGAGATCAGCCCCGAGCCGTTCACAGCCCGGCCGGCGGTGCCTGCCGGTGCGATGCCCTGGCAGGCACTCAGCACGAGGCTCAGGGCCACGAGGGCAGCGGCGAAACCGCCCGCTGATCGGGACCTCACTGATGATGCCTTCACGAAATACCGACTCTCAGGTAACGGCCACTGGCCGATGCTCCACCGGACCCCCCTTGAGGTCGGTCAATCGACAGACTTCAGAATGCCCTGGAAGGTGGCATCGAGGTCACGAGAGCGCCTCACCCCTGTCAGGGAGCTGTCTGGTCAAACCTTGCC
>DASRVZ010000147.1:0-13561 GCA_035654835.1 Dermatophilaceae bacterium
GTGCTGGAGGTGGGCGCGCACGACCGTCGAGAAGAGCCAGGTGCGGATGATGTCCTGGCCCTGGGGGCGGACGTCCATCGGGAAGATGGTGTCGAAGAGCTCGGTGTCACCGCGCCAGCCGGCCGCGATCTGCGGGCTGAGCGAGGAGGTCGCCCACGTGTCCATGACATCCGGGTCGCCGATGAACCCGCCGGGCTCGCCCCGCTGGGCCGCCGAGTATCCGGGCGGGACGTCGGCGAACGGGTCCACCGGGAGCTGATCCGCGCTGGGCACGATCGGGTGGTCGTGGTCGGGCTCGCCGTCGACGTCCAGGGGGTACCAGAGCGGGATGGCACAGCCGAAGAACCGCTGGCGGCTGATCAGCCAGTCACCGTTGAGGCCGTTGACCCAGTTCTCGTAGCGGGTGCGCATGAACGCGGGGTGGAACTCGATCTCCTTGCCTCGCTGGATCAGCGCAGCCCTCAGGTCGTCGTCCCGGCCGCCGTTGCGGATGTACCACTGGCGCGATGTCACGATCTCTAGCGGCTTGTCGCCCCGCTCGTAGTAGTTGGCCTTGCGCTGGGTCGGGGTCGGCTCGCCGTCCAGGTCGCCGGAGACGCGCAGGGCGTCGACGACCGCGGTGCGCGCGCCGAAGGTCGTCTTCCCGGCGAACGCGGCGAAGATGGCCTGTCCCTCTTCGGTCGGGATCCATTCTGGCGTCTCTGCCTGGATCCGGCCGTTGCGCTGGATGATCGAGCGGGTCGGCAGCTGAAGCTCGCGCCACCACTGCACGTCGGTGAGGTCACCGAAGGTGCAGCACATGGCGATGCCCGAGCCCTTGTCCGGCTCGGCGAGGTAGTGCGCGACCACCGGGATCTCGACCCCGAACAGGGGCGAGGTGACGGTGGTACCGAACAGACCGGCATAGCGCTTGTCATCGGGGTGGGCGATCAGCGCGACCACTGAGGGGAGCAGCTCGGGGCGCGTGGTCTCGATGTGGATGGCGGCTCCGCCGGGGGCATGGAACGCGACCCGGTGGAAGTGACCTGGGTAGTCGCGCGCCTCGAGCTCGGCCTGCGCCACCGCGGTCTGGAACGTCACGTCCCACAGCCCTGGCGCGTCGGCCTGGTAGGCCTCGCCACGCGCCAGGTTGCCCAGGAACGCCTCCTGCGCCACGGCTCGTGAGTGGGTGTCGATGGTGCGGTAGTTGATGTCCCAGTCCCAGGAGAAGCCGAGCCGCCGGAACAGTGACTCGAACGTCTTCTCGTCCTCGACGGTCAGCACATCGCACAGCTCGATGAAGTTGCGGCGGCTGATCGGCAGCTGGTCCGACATCTTGGGGCTCTTGCCCTTGCCGGTGTCGCCCTGCTGCGGCGGGACGAAACCCTCGATGTACGGCTGGGTCGCGTCACCACGCACCCCGTAGTAGTTCTGGACCCGACGCTCGGTCGGCAGGCCGTTGTCGTCCCAGCCGATCGGGTAGAAGACCTCGAACCCGGCCATCCGCTTGTAACGGGCCAGGCAGTCCGTGTGGGTGTAGGAGAACACGTGGCCCACGTGCAGCGACCCGCTTGCCGTCGGCGGGGGAGTGTCGATCGAAAAGACACGGTCTCGCGGTAGCGCAAGCGCTGCAGCCCGGTCAAAGGTGTAGGTGCCCTGCTCAGCCCATACCCGCGCCCACTTGTCCTCGAGACCGTCGACTGACGGCTTGTCGGGCATGGTCACGGCGCGGTGCTGGCGAGCGGGGTCAGTCATGGCTCGATCCTCCCAGATGGCGCCAGCGCCGCAGGCCAAGGGTGCGCAGCGCAGGCGGATCTCCCGGAAGGGGATCAGAACTCAGAGCAGCCCGAGCAGGAGCCGCAGGGCGAGGTCGACCTCGACCATCTCGTGGGCGGAAAGCCGACCGACGATGCCTCCGAGCCGCAGCTCTCCATCGACGGCGGCCATCTGGTCGACCAGCACCTTGGTGGTCGAACCGCCAAAGTCGATCTCAGGTCTGAAGACCGCTGGCGCTGCCCGGGTCGAGGTGGGGGCGACAATCACCGTCGACAAGAGGATGGGGCCCTGAAGCTCGACGGCGTATCGCATGCCCTTCTGGTCGTGCCCTCGTGCGTTCTTGGCTGCCTGCAGGCGATAGACGTCACCACGCACGGATCTCGTCCATCTCCTGGGCGATGGCTGCCAGCTCGGCCTGGTCTTCGGGATCGTTGCGCAAGCGCTCGGCGTCCGCAACAGCGCGGGCGTAAAGATCCTCGAGGTAGCTCTTGTGGATCAGCTCGCGCAACACCTCGGAGGTCTTGCGTCCCCGAGTCAGGGCCCGAAGCTCCTCCGTGGTGCGCTCATCCGGCCGGAAGCTGATCGTCTGAGTCATGTAAACAATTGTAATACACATGAGTGACATCTGGCGGGGCCCTCGATCGTTGACGGCGCGACCAGGCGTTCGATACGACCAGATACGACCAGAACCGCACGAATCGGTTCGAGCAGCGGAGGCGGCTAGACTGCGCGGCATAGGCATTGACCCGGCTATCACCGGCGAGCCTCCGGAAGAACGGGCGCGCAAGCACACGGCATACGACGTGGCTCGCGAGTCTCACTAGAACCGGACGGGTGGGCCCGTGAGCGCCTCAGACCAGAGCGGTCGTATTGCCGCCCTCCCACCAGAGGGTGTCCGTGCGGCAAGCGAGGTGGTACCGCGGTGCCGTTCAGACCGCAGGCGGGCTTCCCGGAGCCCGCGCTGTGACTGGTTGACATCGTCCTCGTGGTGACAGCGTTACCCACGATGACAAAGACGGAGATGTGCCGATGACCTACCCCAAGGTCGACTTCCTGCCCGATCAGACCACTGCTGACCACGCCGCGCGCGTCGGTGTGGTGGCGAGCCCGAAGTTCCCCGAGATCGAGGAGCGCATCCTCAAGTACTGGGACGACGACGGCACCTTCATGGCCTCGGTCGAGGCGCGCGACCCGGGTGAGGACGGTGAGAACGAGTTCGTCTTCTACGACGGCCCGCCGTTCGCCAACGGCCTGCCGCACTACGGCCACCTGCTCACCGGATACGTCAAGGACCTCATCCCGCGCTACCAGACCATGCGGGGCCGCCGGGTCGAGCGCCGGTTCGGCTGGGACACCCACGGGCTGCCGGCCGAGCTGGAGGCGCAGCGGGTGCTGGGCCTGAAGACCAAGGGCGAGATCCTCGAGCTGGGCATCGAGGAGTTCAACGCCGCGTGCCGCGAGTCCGTCCTGAAGTACACCGACGACTGGCAGGCCTATGTGCATCGCCAGGGTCGCTGGGTCGACTTCGAGCACGACTACAAGACGCTGAACCCGGACTACATGGAGTCGGTCATCTGGGCGTTCAAGACGTTGTACGACAAGGGTCTGGTCTATGAGGGCTACCGCGTCCTGCCCTACTGCTGGAACGACGAGACGCCGCTGTCCAACCATGAGCTGCGGATGGACGACGACGTCTACCAGATGCGCCAGGACCCGGCGGTCACCGTCGGCTACCGGCTCGACAGCGGTGAGCTGGCGCTGGTCTGGACGACGACCCCGTGGACCCTGGTGAGCAACCTGGCGATGGCGGTGAACACCGACGTCGACTATGTCGTGGTCGAGGGCGACATCAACGGTGGCGACGAGCGATACCTGTTGGCAGAGGCGAGGGTTGCGTCATACAGCCGCGAGCTCGGTGAGGACGCCAGCGAGCGGATCGTGCAGCGGCTCAAGGGATCCGATCTGCTCGGACGCCACTACACACCGCCGTTCAGCTACTTCGTCGGACACGCGAATGCCCACCGGATCCTGGCCGCGGACTACGTCACGATCGACGACGGCACGGGAATCGTGCACATCGCGCCGGCCTTCGGTGAAGAGGACAAGGTCGTCACCGACGCCGCCGACATCGAGCCGGTCGTCCCCGTCGGCCCGGACGGCAAGTTCACCGCCCCGGTCGTGGACTACGAAGGCATGCTGGTCTTCGACGCCAACCTGGCGATCATCGACCACCTCAAGGCACGCACGGAGGGCAGGACCGAGGCGGGCGCCGCCGGTTCGACGACCCCCGGCACGGTGCTGCTGCGCCGAGAGACCTACGACCACTCCTACCCGCACTGCTGGCGCTGCCGCCAACCGCTGATCTACATGGCGGTGTCGAGCTGGTTCGTCGAGGTGACCAAGGTCCGGGACCGCATGGTCGAGCTCAACGAGCAGATCACGTGGGTGCCCGAACACGTCAAGCACGGGCAGTTCGGCAAGTGGCTGTCCAACGCGCGCGACTGGTCGATCAGCCGAAACCGCTTCTGGGGCAGCCCGATTCCGGTGTGGCAGTCCGACGACCCGACGTACCCGCGGACCGATGTCTATGGCTCGTTCGAGGAGCTCCGGCGCGACTTCGGCGTCACGGTCACCGACCTGCACCGGCCCTTCATCGACCGGCTGACCCGGCCCAACCCGGACGACCCCACCGGTCGGTCGACGATGCGCCGTGTCCCGGACGTGCTCGATGTGTGGTTCGACTCCGGCTCGATGTCGTTCGCCCAGGTGCACTACCCGTTCGAGAACGCCGAGTGGTTCGAGAACCACTTCCCGGGCGACTTCATCGTCGAGTACATCGGCCAGACCCGCGGCTGGTTCTACACGATGCACGTCCTGGCGACCGCCCTGTTCGACCGGCCTGCGTTCTCCTCGTGCGTCAGCCACGGCGTCGTCCTGGGCAACGACGGCCTGAAGATGAGCAAGTCGCTGGGCAACTACCCGAGCGTCTCCGAGGTCTTCGACCGCGATGGCGCAGATGCCATGCGCTGGTTCCTGATGTCCAGCCCGATCCTGCGCGGTGGCAACCTCATCGTCACCGAGCCGGGCATCCGCGATGGGGTCCGGCGGGTGCTGCTCCCGCTATGGAGCTCGTGGTACTTCTTCTCGTTGTACGCCAACGCTGCTCAAGGCGGCGCCGGCTATGAGGCCAAGTGGTCCACCGCGTCGGAGGACGTTCTTGACCGCTACCTGCTGGCCAAGCTGCGCCGCTTCGTCGAAGAGGTCCAGAAGCAGCTCGACACGTATGACGTCGCATCCGCGTGCGAGTCCGTGCGCGGCTTCCTCGACGTGCTCTCCAACTGGTACATCCGTCGCTCGCGTGACCGGTTCTGGGATGGCGAGAGCGCCTCGTCCACCGAGGCGTTCGACACTTTGTACACGACGCTCGAGGTCATCACCCGGGTGACCGCCCCGCTGCTGCCGTTCACGACCGAGGAGATCTGGCGCGGCCTGACGGGAGCCCGTTCGGTGCACCTGACCGACTGGCCGGACTCCACCGACCTGCCCGCGGATGACGAGCTGGTAGAAGCGATGGACCGTGCTCGCGAGATCTGTTCGGTGGCCTCCGGTCTGCGCAAGGCGGGCGGGCTCAGGAACCGCCTTCCCCTTCAGGACCTCACCGTCGTCACCAATGACGCCGCGGCGCTCGACTCCTTCGCCGCGATCGTTGCGGACGAGATCAATGTCAGGACCGTCACGTTGGTGGACCTCGACCAGGCCAGCGAGTCAGACTTCGGCGTCTCGCGGAAGCTGACCGTGAACGCCAGGGCAGCCGGTCCGCGTCTGGGCAAGAACGTTCAGCTCGCCATCAAGGGCAGCAAGAGTGGCGACTGGTCGATGTCCGAGGACGGCACCGTCGTCGCCGGCGGCCTGGCCCTTGTCGAGGGGGAGTACTCCCTCGAAGCCGTTGTCGGTGACGCAGGTTCGACCGAGGGCGCTGTTGCCGACCGCGCCGCTGGCGAATCCCACGTGTCGTCGCGGGTCACCGCTATGTTGCCGCACAACGGTTTTGTCGTCCTGGACACGACCGTGACACCGGAGCTGGCTGCCGAGGGGCTTGCCCGAGACGTCATTCGTGCCGTCCAGCAGGCACGTCGTGACGCTGACCTGGACGTCAGCGACCGGATCAGCCTCACGGTGAGCGGCGATGACGACGTTTGGGCGGCCACGGTGGCCCATCAGGGGCTGATCATGCTCGAGACGCTGTCGGTGCAGTTCGGTTCGGCCGGTTCGGCCCACCCACTGCCCGAAGGCCAGGGCGTGGATGCCGTCGTCGGCGACAGCCAGCACATCCGCATCCTCGTGAAGAAGATCTGATGCGCGAGATCGAGAAGTCCATCCTGGGGCGAGCGCCGGAGCACGACCTCGAGCCCTCGCTGGATCGCATTGCCGCCTTGATGCATCTGCTCGGCGACCCGCAGCATGCTTTCCCGGTCATCCACGTCACCGGTACCAACGGCAAGACCTCGACGACGCGGATGATCGAGCGCATGCTTCGCGAGATGGGCTTGTCTACGGGACGGTTCACCTCGCCGCACCTGCACAACATCCGCGAACGGATCGCCTTGAACGGCGAGGCGATTGACCCCGAGAGGTTCACTGCCTCCTACGAGGACGTGCTCCCCTTCATCGAGATGGTCGACGCCAAGTCTGCCGCCGACGGTGCCCCGCGGATGACCTACTTCGAGGTCCTGGTCGCCGTGGCTTATGCCGCGTTCGCCGATGCCCCGGTCGACGTGGCCATCGTCGAGGTGGGCATGGGCGGGTCATGGGATGCCACCAACGTCGTTGACGCCAAGGTCGCTGTGGTGACGCCGATCGCGGTTGACCACGAGCGGTTCCTGGGGTCGTCGCTGGAGGGCATCGTGACAGAGAAAGCTGGCATCATCAAGCCCGGTTCGGTGATGGTCAGCGGGCTGCAGGAGCCCGAGGTCGCGCAGATCCTGGTCGCGCGAGCCGAGGAGGTCGGCGCGACGCCGGCCTTTGAGGGCAACGAGTTCGGCATTCTGCGCCGTGAGCTCGCGGTCGGCGGCCAACAGCTCGCCATACGAGGTCTGGGTGGTGACTATGACGACCTCTTCGTCCCGCTGCACGGTCCTCACCAAGGCCACAATGCCGCAGTGGCACTTGCCGCCGTCGAGGCGTTTGTCGGTGGTGGTGAGCATCGTCTCGACATCGACCTGATCCGCGCTGGACTGGCCGGCGCGTCATCGCCGGGCCGTCTGGAGATCGTGCGCCGTTCGCCCACCGTCCTCGTGGATGCGGCGCACAACCCGGCCGGAGCCCTGGCCCTGACAGCGGCCATGGAGGACTCCTTCAACTTCGCCAAAGTCGTTGGGCTCGTTGCGATTCTGGAGGACAAGGACGCGAGGGCGATTCTTGAGATCCTCGAACCCGCACTGAACGAGATCGTCATATCCCGCACCACATCACCGCGTGCCATGACCCCGGACCGCTTGGGCCGCATTGCCATCGATATCTATGGCGTGGACCGCGTGACCGTGGTGGAGAACCTGCCGGACGCGCTCGACCGCGCCGCGGGTCTCGCCGACGAGGGGGGTGTCGGCGGGGCGGTACTGGCCACGGGCTCGATCACCACTGCGGCCGAGGTCCGGATGCTGCTGGGTCTGACCGACGGATGAGATCGCTGACCCTCTACGGCATGCCGGGCAAGATGACCCGGCGCCTGGCTGGCGTGGTCATCGGAACGCAGGGCCTGGCCGTGTTTTTCGGCGCGCTCGTCGCCCGAGCCCTGGCCGCGTCCACGGCCACGGGGTCGTCGACCTCCGGTACGTTCCTGCTGGCAGGCTCCCTGCTGGCGGTGCTGTGCATCCTTGACGCCGGACTGTTGGGTCGCCCGTGGGGCATCACACTGGGCTGGGCCCTGCAGGTGGCGACCCTGGCCTGCGCGTTCATCGTCCCTGCGATCCTGGTCGTCGGGCTGTTGTTCGGCGCGCTCTGGGTGATGGCGTTGGTCCAGGGACGCGCCATGGACGAGCACACCAAGCGCGTGGACGCCCAGTGGCATGAGTCGTCCGAGCCGTCCGAGCCGTCCGAGCACCCAGCGCCGTCCGAGCCGTCCGAGCACCCAGCGCCGTCCGAGCCGTCGACGTAGGACGGATAGGGTTGCCGACTGTGACGACACAGACGGAACGTTCGCTGGTCCTGATTAAGCCCGACGGCTTCACGCGTGGGCTCTCCGGGGAGGTCCTGCGCCGGATCGAGGCCAAGGGCTACACGCTGGTGGCCCTCTCGATCTTCACCCCCGACCGTGAACGGCTGGCCAAGCACTACGCCGAGCACGAGGGCAAGCCGTTCTACGAGCCGCTGATGGAGTTCATGTCCAGCGGTCAGGTGACCGCCGCGGTCATCGAGGGCCAACGCTGTATCGAGGGCTTCCGCGCCCTGGCCGGCGCCACCGATCCGACCGTGGCGCTTCCCGGCACGATCCGTGGTGACCTCGGTCGCGACTGGGGCGCGAAGGTTCAGGCGAACATCGTTCACGGGTCGGACTCACCAGAGTCGTCCAAGCGCGAGATCGGTATCTGGTTCCCCGAGCTCGGCTGAGTCAGACCAGCTCGGCTCAGTCAGATCAGCTCGGCTCAGTCAGTCCTGAGTCGACTCGTCCAGACCGGTGATGAGGACCTCGAGCAATGAGGCGAGGTTCTCGCGCTGCCGCGGGGACAGGGGCCCCAGCACGTCGGACTCCACCATGTCTGACTCACGCACGGCGGCCTTGAACGTCGCCCAGCCCTCCTCGGTCAACGTGATCAGGACCCGTGTGCGGTTGTCCGGGTCTGTGGCACGGGCGATCAGATCTCGCTCGGCCATCCGGTCAAGACGATGTGTCATCGATGACGGCGCCACGCTGGTCGCCTCGGCGAGCTGACTCGGCGTCAACGCCTCGTCCTCGTTGCTTCGCGCCAGCCGAGACAGGACGGCCCACTCGCCAGCGGACAGATCCAGGTCGGCCAGCTGCCGGACATACCACTGGTCGAGCTTGTGAGCCAGTCCGTGGACAGCAGTGATGACGCGCTGCACCAGCTCGTCGCCACCGGCCGCGACGTAAGCCGCGACGTCGGCGCGGTACTCGTCCTGCGCCGTGGGTGTGGTGCGCTTTGCGGGGGGTCTGGATGTCGTCATACAGGACATCTTCTCATGCTAAGATTTCGAGATCGAAGTATTCGATATCGTAAACTACGAAATGCAAGAGTCGATCTTGCGAGACGATGGAGGCTGTGGTGAAGCGCGCACGGTTGCTGGTGTTGGCGGCGACGATCAGCATGCTGGGATGGGGATCGATCCTGCCCTACCAGTACGCCTATGCGGCGAACACGCGTGGCTGGGGCGGACTCGTCGCAGCCGCGGCCGCCAGCCTGTTCTCCATCGGCGCTCTTGTGGCGGCCCCGCTCGGTGGCCGACTGGCTGATCGGTTCGACCCGGCGCGGGTAGCCGTCATCGCCAAAGTCGTTGCCGCTGCGGCAACCGCGTTCCTCATCGTCGCCGGAACCCCGGTGCTGTTCCTCGCGGGCATGTTCGTCTTCGGCGCGGGCATCACCGCAGCTCAGCCCGCCCAGACGGTTCTGGTGCTCCGCTGGGTCGGCGCCGAGGACCGCAGGCGTGTCTTCGCGTTCCTGTTCACGGGTGCCGCGGTCGGTATGGCCATCGGATCGTTTACCGCCGGCTACCTCGTCGACCTCAACGCGATCGACGGCATGTGGCCGGCCTTCGCCACCGCGGCCCTCGGCTTCCTCATCTCCGCCGCGTTGATCGGCATCGCCGGCCGAGGCGCGCCGGCAGATGAGGTTCCTGTGCCGGAGGACGCCCCGAGCGGCTCGGCCACGTCCGCGATCCGGGTCATCCTGACGACGCCGGCCCTGCGATGGACCGCCGTCATCACGGTGACGCTGGCGCTCGGCTTCTACGCACAGTTCGAGTCCGGTCTGCCGGCCTACGCCATCACAGTGCTCGGGGTGCCGGCGCGCACCATCGGCACGGCCTCGGCGGTCAACTGCATGGTGATTGTCGTGCTGCAGATGGCAGTCGTGAAGTGGACGGCCAAGCGTTCAGCTCCGTCGCTGCTCGTTGCTGTCGGGTCGATCTGGGTTCTCTCGTGGCTGCTGCTGGCCGCCGCGTCGGTCGTGCCCGTGCTGGCCGGGACGATGTTCATCGTGGTGTTCGGGGTCTTCGCCGTCGGCGAGACGATGTACGCCCCGGTCCTCAACCCGCTGACCGCCAGCCTCGCCCCGTCCGGCATGGTCGGCACCACGCTGGGTATCTTCGCGGCACTCCAGACTGGTGTGTCCGCAGCCGGTCCCATGCTGGCCGGCTTTGCTCTCAGCGCGGGTCACGGGTCGCTGTTCATCGGCGTTCACGTGGGCATCAGCCTCGTCGCCGTATTCGCGGCGCTGCGGCTGCGCTCGTTGCTGGCCGGCGCGCGCGTGAGCGCCAGCCAGCCGGGCGGCATACCGGGGACGCTCGAAGATCTCGTCCTCGAGGCACAGCCCGCGTAGTTGGTGGGCGTTAGCCGGTTTGTTACATGGATGCCAGAACGTCAGCACGCATTGGTGAAACAAACCGGCTACGCGCCCGGCCCGGTCGGTGCGGCCACGGGTCAGAACTGGCCGTTGACCAGACCCATGACCTCGATGCGCAGGTCTTCGAAGCTCATCTTCGGTCCACGGGACTGGAGGTCGGCCAGCGCCTCCTCGCGGGTCGGCTCGCCGCCCAGGGCCACCGTTGCAATCTGCTCGGCCGACTCGGTGTTGGGGAGCCGGCGGATCCTGATCCTGGTCGTCGACGTGTCAGCCTGGATGGCGTGGGCAAGGACGTCCAGCAACGCCAGTCGCGCGCTCTGGTCATCGGGTGCGGACGCTTCGCCGGGAGTGTTGCCTCCGACGAGGATGACTCGGCCGTCGTCGGACAGCGCCGGCAGGATCGTGGAGGCGGCGGTGAACCGGGCCAGCAACCCGTCCTCCAGGAAGTTGCGCACCCGGTCGATGACGTCGTCGCCGCGCGGTTCGACGTGCACCGGCAGCTGCACGTAGCAGTCCAGCGAGCCGGGCGCTATGCCCGCGACGGCCGCGCCCAAGGCTCCGAGATCATCGACCGCGATCACCTCGGCGCCCGCTTTCCTCAGGGCTGCCGATACCGCAGCCACCTGCTCAGTCGCTCCCGTCACCGCTACCGTCGAGCCCACTGTTTCTCCCCTTCGCCGTCGCTGTCACCCGATGGTAGCGAACGAAGGCTCGGACACCGGATCACCGCCAGAATCTGCGCCAACGCGGGCTGGTCGGCTCCCCCCGGGAACATCGATCAACGCGAAGCTACCGCTGGCGTTGTCCCGACGGCGCATGCGAGCCGTCGGGACGGGGGCTTCAGTGCCGGATGGCCAGGCCGTCGACGTAGACAGGCTTGCTGCCTACGGTGCGCAGCACGACTGTGCCGGTGCGGGTGACTGATTGCAGTGGCAGCCATCGGATCTGACGGTATGCAGTGCGGTAGGAATACAGGCTGACCCGGCCGATCTTGACGCCCGCATGGTAGACGTCCACCACCCCGCAGGTCGGGCAGGTCGCCACCACTAACGCGATCCGTCGGCCTTGCACCGAGGTGCGCGTCAGTGAGACCCCGGTCCGCGCCGCACGCGTCCACGTGCCGTACGCGTACGAGCTGGAGGTCCCCCGGATCCAGCCGCTTGTAGCGGTCAACGACCGGTCATCCAACGCCACACTCGTGCATCGTTCGGCGCTCCACGCCCCCACGTTGCCGGCTGCGTCCCGAGCTCGCACGGAGAAGCAGTACTGGTATCCCCGTGCGAGACTCAGCGCGAGGCTCGGCGTCCTCAGCGTCTGCCAGGTGCTCGGGTAGATGTAGACGCCGAAGCGCCCGTACGGCGAGGCGCGCCGCATTCGAACGTTGTAGGACGCGACCCCGGCGCCGCCGGTGTCGGTGGACTTCCAGGTCAACCGCGGCGTCGTACTCGTCAGGACGGCGGCGACGGCCGTGACGGAGGTGGTCGGGGCGGTCGCGTCGACGGTCCAGGACTTGGGCGTCACGGCGCTCTGCCGCCCGCTGGGATCGGTGACCCGCGCATATGCCGTGTGCCTGCCCAGCGCGAGACCACTCAGCGCCCACGTCGGACCGCATCCGGTCCACGCGCTGGCGCCGTCGAGCCGGCACTCGCGGCGCAGGCTCCCGATCGGATCATCCGGGTCGCTGGCGCTCACGCTGAGGGATACGGCGCGTCCGGAGAAGCTCGGCGTGCCGATCGCGGCAACTGGGTTCGCGACGTCGTCTGCCGACCACTGCAGATCGAGCCACCCGGCCGAACGATCGGAGAGCTGGCGGGCACCGCTGCCGTCCGCTGCAGCTACCCACACGGTGCACTGGTACGGCGCCGTGCAGCGGACGAAGGCCAAGCGGGCGCCACTGGGGTCGAACGTCACCTCCCGGTTGTTACCGGTCGGCAGGGCAAGAACCTTGGCACCTGAACCGTCCAGCGCAGCCATCGTGATGCGCGTCGGACCGTCGGTCGAGGACATGTCCAGCCGTTTTTCCAGGACGAGCCTGCCCGAGGTGGTGACCGTGAAGTCGTCCAACTCCTCGGTGTGAGGAATCACAGTGACCTGCCCGTCCGAAAGCCGCATGCGGACCAAGGACAGCGCAGGCCCCCCGCGCATGAAGATCTGGCTGCCGTCGGGTGCGGCCACCATCTGAGCGGAGGCGTACGGCGTCGCTGCGACACGTCGCAGCCCACTGCCGTCCCGTGCCACGACCCAGAGGCTCTGGCTGAACTCCTCTCCCCGGAGGAAGGCGATGCGACCATCGAGCAGCCAGATCGCCTCGTGCACCTGATCTGCCAAGCTGGATGAGGCGGTCCCGGGCACAACCGAGCAGACCTCGCGGTCGACGGAGCAGACGTGCAACCCTTCCCACCTGGGGGTAACCCATGACCGGCGGGCGGCGTCGAGACGCACGACCGATCCGATGTCTGAGGGTCGGGCCGATCCCGTGGGTCCGGCACCCAACACAGCGAAGGCGACGGGGAAGCCGTACCAGTCGTTGGCGACCACCTCGGCGGTGACGCCGGGAACCAGCAGCGCGACATCCGGAGATTCCGCAAACCGCCCATTGGCAGCCACGAGAGCGAGACTGAGTGGGCCGTGACCGGGGACGCTGACCGACCTCGCCGTCGGCGCTGCGGTCGCAACCAGGGTGCGCTGGCCCCCGGCGACGTCGTAGATCCGGTACTCAGATCGCGGATTCGTGGCCGGGGCGTCCCACGACACCGTTGAGGACAGTCGACCGGGCACCGCGGTTGCACCCGTCGGCGCCGGCACCGGCGCGAACCCCTCGAGCCTGAGCGGCACCACGAGGTCAGCGGCACCGTTGCCGGAGACGACCAGATGCTCCATCACGAGATAGTTGCGGGCCGTTGCCGCCACCGTGATATTGCACTGTCCCCCAGGAGCGAGCGTGGCACCGGCGCAGGTGTCGGATCCCGCCACAACGGCGAAGATGGGGTACCAGCTGTTCGTCGAGCCGGTGCCGGTCATGCGAACGGACCATGGCGCGCCGCCGACGTTGGTGACCACCACCCGTTGCTGGACGACCGTGCCGGCTTCCGCGCCCGTGTTCAATGCGGCGGGCAGTCCCTGCGGGACCGCTGACATCGTCGCGGTGCTGCCGATCCTGATCGACGCCCCGGCCACGAATCCGCGATCTGAGTACCGGATCTACGACGTCGCCGGGGGCCAGCGCACCC
>DASRVZ010000148.1:0-4713 GCA_035654835.1 Dermatophilaceae bacterium
CCCACACCCAGGACAGGTCAGCCCGTCAGCGAGCATCAAACGTTCGACGACGACCGCATCGGTATCTACCATCAACTCGGTATCTACCATCAACATTGGGTGCACTCCAAGCACCAAGTGACGACCCTCCTGCTCGCCAAAACTTGGGTGGGTCGTCGCGCATTTCCCGGACATGGTCATGCCCTTGACGCTCAACGTGCATGGTGCCTGGTCCGCGAGCCAGTACCTCCGGAAGCCGAGCTCGTCGGCCACGCGGGCGAGCCCGCGCGTCGTGGCAAGGGCATCCGCGGTGCTCTGGTCGCTACGGACCGGCACGAGGTCGAGAACGGAGATGGCGGGGGACTGGTCGCTCACCTCGAATGCAGCGGTGACGCTGGCGGCGCTATTCCCAGGCGTGCTGCTGACTATCCGATTCGGGGCTGCCTCACTAATAGCCGCGAGTCGGACGAGTCCGCCAGGCACGTTGACCGGATGTCTGCCGAGATGGGCGCGTTGCTTGTTCGGTGAGGGATCCCCAACTGCGATTCGAGCGCGCGCTGTATGCGGCGCCGGTTCAGGCTATCTGTCATCCGCGACCGTGACGAGGCAGGGTCTGTCGGATCCAGCGCGTGATACTCCGGTCACTGCGCCGGGGACTCCGAAGCGGAGATGACGGGAAGGTACGGTGAGAACGACCGCGGCGGCCGCGCAGAACGCGCCAGCCCCGGAACGCGAAGGGCTGGGCCAGCGATGACTGACAAGGACGTGGCGGGCGAGCACTACGACATGATCAGCGAGATCATCGACCGGTGCGGGGTGATGGTCCAGTGGGTGGGCGCCGGGGCGGATACGCCGGCGTTCGCCTACACGGTGGGCCTGGCTAAGCTCGACCACCCTGAGCTCATCATCTTCGGGCTGAGCCCGCAGACTGCCCAGGGTGTCCTGAACTCGATGGGTCTTCCGGTTGTCGCCAAGACTCGCCGCTGGGGACCGGGGCGAAGCGACGAGGTGTTCGGCGGCGCCAGGCCGGCGATGCTGGTCGAGGTCCGCGACAGCGCCGATTACCTGCTTGCCGCGAACTCGATGTTTGCCATCCCGGGCCGGGGCCCGTTGCCGGCTCTGCAGGTGCTCTACCCTGACGCTGGCGGCCTGTGGCCGTGGCAGGAAGGCAGCACGGTCGCCGACGAGCCTGTCCTGGGACCGGTCCCGGCTGCAGAGACCGGCAGCACAGCTACGGGAGAACAGTGACCGGCCCGGGCGTGGCCGCTGACGTGGCCACACCGACCAGCGTGTCGGCCGCTGGCCTCAGTTCCGGCTGGCGCTGACCGGATCTTCGGTTGGCGATCGGTAACGGGACAAAGAACGCACACCGGTTTCCGAGGTCGACCGCAGCGGCCCGTTAACAACTTGAACCGGCTACAGAGACGAATACAGACACACACTGACAAAGTCCGAAAACCGTTGCCACGCATGGTAAAGACCTGTTCAAGGTTCTCCCCCTCGTCTGTGCATGTCACACGCAGGTCGCTAGCGTCGAAGCTGCGACACAACCGTTCTTGCGCCGGAGGAGACCCAACTGCAGGGTCTGCATCTGAGCGAGCAACCGCCCGGCGCGCACATCAGCGGCCCTGGCTGCGGCTGAATCAATTCTGAGCGTCGCCTGCGTCGGTCAGTGTCGGGCCTGAACTATTGCGGCAATGGAAGGAAGGGGGTCTCCAGATCAGTGGCGAGTGGCAGTGCCTCATCCAATGCAAGTCAGTGAAGGAGACGGGGAATGGCTGATGAGAGGGTTATCCGAGATTTGACGCAGGCGGCCGAAGTGGTCGGCGCGCTGGCGCGCGACGAAGACCGCTTCCGGGCACTGTTCGACGCCTTTCGCGCGTCTGACCAAGATTCTTACCAACGGCTATTGGCCGAAGCGAAGTTCACCGAGCGGTGCGAGCTTGTGTGCGGCTGGCTATGCAGCAAGGAATGCGTTCTGTTGTGCCAGGAGCTGTGCGGCCCGCCCGTCGAGGTGGAGCTTCCTGACCCCCGGGAGTTTGCCGATGTGCTCGTCAGGATCACCGCAGACGAGGAGCTCGTCGAGCGGCTGGCCAACACGGTCCTGGAACGCGACCCGGCAGGTTTTCGAGCCCTGGTCGCGCACCTGAAGATCGAGCGCTTCGCTCACCTGTTGTGCCATTGGGTCTGCGCGGTCCGATGTCGGCTGAGCTGCAACGTGCTCTGTTCCCCGACCCAGGTGCCGGTCCGGCATCTGGTGGACGAGCTATCCGCGGCGGGTTCGATCATCGCCAGGCTGGCGGGCAACCGCGAGGGCTTCGAGGCCGCCGCGAAGGCGGCCCTGACCGGCAACTGCGACGTCATGCGAGCCGTGATCGCCCGGCTGCGCTTTGAGGACGACTGCGGGATCATCTGCGAGTGGTTCTGCAGTTGGCGCTGCGTCAGGATCTGCCTGCTGATGTGCCGACGGTTCCCCATCGAACAACCGAACCTGACGCTGTCCGAGGCATTCGAGTTCGCGCAGGTCACCGCCCGGCTCGCTGCCGATCCGACGATGCTCGGTCGACTCTCGGACGCCATCGAAGCCGAGGACGCCGACGCGTTCGCGGCCACTGTGGAGGAGCTGAAGCTCGGGCGGTTCTGCGCCCAGCTGTGCCACTGGATCTGCTCCTGGCACTGCCACCTTCTCTGCCGATGCGTCTGCCCCCCGGTCCTTCGTCCGTGGTTCACCCACGTGGGTCACTTCGACATCAACGCCGACATCGACCCGGCGACCGGGCTGACCAACAAGGGTCTGACCTTCACCGGACTGTACTTCCACGGCGGACCGAAGTTCGGGTTCCAGGGCTGCTTGGAGCTGCGGGGCTTCTGTCCTGCCGCGTCGCCGACCGATGGCACGCCCATGCGGTACCGGTTCGTTCTGGCCGGCTCAAGTACGCCGATAACGGGCAGTCGCGTCTGTCGCGTGGACGCGGGTACGAGGAGGATCCCGTGGCCGGAGAACGTCGCCGGCACCGCTGGCGCATCGTTGGTGCCAACATTCCAGAGCATGACGATCGCCGGTGCCCCAGTGGCAGACCCCACGCCACCGGCAGTCGGCGACCCGTGGACCGGCCCGACGGAGCACGTGATCGTGCCGGACCCGGATGGTTGGATCACCGTCGATGCCGCCTCTGTCGCCGGCGGATTCACCACGCTGATCGGGTTCGACACGACCCAGGACGTACCCGGTGGCGACCCCGCCCCCGGTGTCTTGGCGGGCAGTCCCGTCCCCGGTGGAAACCAGCGTGTCGGTTCCGACCTCGGTATCGTGTTCGAGGCCACCCGGCTGAGCGGACCACCCAGTCCGCCGGACTTCACCAATTCGCTGACCAAGATCCACATCAACAACTGGATCGAAGTCAACCTGCTGGACATCCTGCAGTTCCACACCGGTCCGTTGCTCGCGTGTACCCCGATCACGACAGCCTTGGACGTGGAGTACACCACCGACCATGAACTCATGGCCGGATGGGCAGCGGCCATCACCAGCGCGTCATCGTCGGCGCCAGGCACGTTCGACAGTGGTACGACACCTCGCGGGACCTCCGCAACCCACCACGAGAACACCAGCGCCTGGAACATCTGCTCGTATGTCGCGTCGCTGTCCACCAGGGCCGCCCTGACCACCGGACTGATCGACAACCTGGGCTTCACCCTGCAGAAGACCTTCTGCGTCGGTCGGAAGAAGGAAGGCTGAAGAACGGCCGCGCCACGGCAACTAGCAGGCGGAGCCCTCGGACCAGCATCCGTGGGCTCCGCCTGCTAGTCAGGCAGCAAGTCAGCCCTTGATCGGTGCCGCTAGCGGATCGGTTTGCGGGCGAGCCCGACCGAGCCTCGTGCGAGGATCGATACATGTCCAATGCGCCGATCGACCTCGCCGAGAAGCTGTCGTCGTTCAATGATCACTGGTCTCCGAAGGTGGTGGCCCGGCTGAACGACTACGCGATCAAGGTTGTGCAGGTCCAGGGCGAGTTCGTGTGGCACACCCATGACGACACCGATGAACTGTTCCTAGTCCTCGACGGAGAGTTGACCATCCAGCTGCGCGACGGCAATGTGGCGTTGCGCCAGGGTCAGTTGTTCGTTGTGCCGCGTGGTGTCGCGCACTGTCCGATCGCGGCTGGCGAGGTCCACGCCATCCTCATCGGACCGGTCGGCGTGCTGAACACTGGAGCTGCTGGCGGCCCTCTCACCGCGACGTACGACGACTCGCTGGCATAGTCACTGCTGCTCCGATAGTGGATCTGCTAGAGGGCGCCCTAGTCAATCTGGGCGGCGCGCGAAGAACACGCGTTCTGGTCCAGGTTGGTCAGGGGGTGCCGCCTGGCTACATCCGGCGGTAACGCGACTGGAATATCGCGAACAGGCCGAAGGCCAAGAATCCGAGTGCCACGGCTGTGAGGAGGAACCTCCCGGACGGCTGCGCCAGGATCGTTTGGAGGGCGCCGTCCAGTCCCGGCGCCTTCTGCCGCTGGAAGGTCAGGGCTGCATAGCTGAGCAGACCCCCCACCAAACCCAGGGCCACCCCCTTGGCGATGTATCCGACTTGACCTAGATGAGTGATTCCTTGAAGGTCAGTGGTCGTAGGCGGTCAGTGAGCGTTTGGCTTTGGCTCCTGTGACCCAGTTGTGCCAAATCCCAGCAGCCATGGCCAGGAGGCGTTGAGCGACCCGGGTGAATACTCCGTGGGTG
>DASRVZ010000149.1:0-2932 GCA_035654835.1 Dermatophilaceae bacterium
GCTCGCAGCCGGCGCCGAGCGCATAGCCGGTGACGGCGGCCACGGTGGGCTTGGGGATCCGGGCGATCGCGGTGAGGGAGGCCTGCAACGCCGCGGAGCGGTCGACCATGTCCGTGTACGACATGGGTTGCATCTCTTTGACGTCCGCACCAGCGGCGAAGACCTTTTCGCCGCCATAGATGATGACCGCGGAGACGTCCTTGCGCATGGTGGCTTCTTTGGCGGCGGCGGCGAGGCCATCCTGAACATCGAAGTTGAGCGCGTTCATGGGCGGGCGCTCCAGACGGATGGTGCCGATGCCATCCTCGACCTCGAACTGAACGACCTCACTCATGACTGCTCCGTCTCGTTTGTCTCGCCCTGCGCTCGGCCCATGATCGTCTCGTGCCACAAGTGGACCGCCGACAGCACCAGCTGCGTCGTCACGACAAGCAGCCCCTTGATGTCGGTGTCCGGGCCGACGACGTGTTCGCCGGTCACGACCAGCGTCTCGTTCGCGATACCGGCCTTGACCACGTTGAGACGCAGGGTCAGCTCGTTGCAGGCCATGAGCCTCGTGAGAGCGTCCTGCGGCACGTCGTCACCGATCGCCCACTGCCCAAACACTCGCATGACGGTGAAGTCGCCTTCCATGCAGCGCACGAACAGCTGCTGGTCCTGCACGGTGAACGCCACATCACCGTCGTCGTCGATGTTGGGCCCGAAGCCCTCGTCGATCAGGGCGTCAAGCACGCGTCCGCGAAGCGGATGTTCGCTGGGTGGGGGCGGAAAGCTCGGTAGCGAGGTCGGATCGGTCATGTGCCTAAGGTAACTACTGCTTACCCTTGTTGCCATGCGCCCCTCCCGCGATCTCCCGCCACAGCACGGAGCCAGCGTGACGCCCGATGGTGTGGACTTCGCTGTCTTTGCCGGACACGCGGACAAGGTCGAGATCTGTCTGTTCGAGGCCGGCGACCCGACCGGAGCCAGCGAGGTCAGGATCAACCTGCCGGGGCACACTCATGGGACCTGGTTCGGCTCCGTTCCCGGACTCCGCGCGGGACAGAGATACGGCGTGCGTGCGCTCGGACCGTGGCTGCCTTCTGAGGGTCTGCGGTACAACGCCGACAAGCTGCTCCTGGATCCCTGTGCCCGTGCGATAGAAGGCCAGGTGACCTGGCGGCCAGAGGTGTTCGGCCACGTCGTCGACGCGCAGCTGCGGGGTGACCCGGACGTCCGGGACCTCCGCAACAGCGCGCCATACGTTCCCAGGTCCGTCGTCGTCGACAACCGCTTCGACTGGGGCGACGACGCACCGCCGCAGGTGCCGTGGGCTGAGACGGTCATCTACGAGACTCACATCCGCAACTTCACCCAGCGCCATCCCGAGATCCCTGAGTGGCTGCGCGGGACGTATGCCGGGATGGCGCACCCCGCCTCTATCGCCCACCTGCAGGCACTGGGCGTGACTTCGGTGGAGCTCTTGCCGGTCCATGCCTTCAGCCACGAGCCCGAGCTGGTGCAGCGAGGACTCCAGAATCATTGGGGCTACAACACCCTGGGATTCTCGGCGCCTCAAGCCACGTATGCCGCCTCGAGAGATCCCCAAGGCGGTCTTGACGAGTTCAAGGGCATGGTCAAGCTGCTTCATGCTGCTGGCCTCGAGGTCATCCTCGACGTCGTCTACAACCACACGTGTGAGCAGGGCCGCGCCGGAGCCACCCTGTCGTTGCGGGGTCTGGACAACCGCGTCTACTACCGCCTGGACGCAAGCGGACGCGACATCGACGTGACGGGATGCGGCAACACCCTCGACCTGCGCCACCCGATGGTCGCTCTCCTGGTTCTCGACTCCCTGAGGTACTGGGTTGAGCAGTGCCACGTCGACGGCTTCCGGTTCGACCTTGCGGTGGCACTCGGACGTGGTCGCGACGACTCGTACGACCCTGACCATCCGTTCCTGGTCGCGCTTCGCACAGACCCTGTTCTCTCCCGGGTCAAGCTCATCGCCGAGCCGTGGGACCTGGGCGTACACGGGTGGCGCACGGGCCAGTTCCCACCGCCGTTCGCCGAGTGGAACGACCATTTTCGGGACGCGGTGCGCACCTTCTGGCTGCCTGATGTCGAGCGATCGGCTCAGCTTGCGCCGGGCAACGGGGTACGCGAGCTGGCGACCCGGCTTGCCGGCTCCCAGGACCTGTTCGGCACACACGATCGAGGGCCGACGGCCTCGATCAACTACGTCGCCGCGCACGACGGTTACACCCTGGCCGACACGACCATCTATGCCTACAACGACATCAGCGCCGGTGACGAGGGCGACCAAGGCACCATCGACCCCCCTGATCCACATGAAGCCCAGGAGACTCATGACGCCCAAGGAGATGGCCAGTCCTCGGACCACGGCGACCAAGGGCTAGTGGCGGTCACCTCGTTGCCTCGGGCCTCGCGGCAACGCGCGATCCGGAACATGCTTGCCACCGAGCTGCTGGCCACCGGCGTGCCGATGATCAACGCCGGAGACGAGTTCGGCCGTTCTCAGCAGGGCAATAGCAACGCCTACTACCAGGACAATCCCGTGTCATGGTTCAACTGGGATCTCGAGCCGTGGCAGCGTAATCTGTTGGACACGACGCGCTTCCTGACCAGGCTCAGGGCGACCAATCCCGTGCTGCGACAGCGATCCTTCTTCACCGGGCACGTCTCCTACCATGACGGCCTGGCCGACCTCCAGTGGTTTGCGGCGGACGGCAATCCGATGCGCGACGGTACCTGGGACGACCCACACACCCGGACACTCACGATGCTGCTCGACGGCTCGAAAGTCGGCGGAGAGTCGTTCTTGGTCATCTTCCATGGTGGCGCGCTGGACGCCGAGGTCACCCTCCCGCAGCAAGGCCACATCGCCGCATACCGCACAGTCTGGGACAGCGCGTGGGATCTGCCCTTGGAG
>DASRVZ010000150.1:0-8684 GCA_035654835.1 Dermatophilaceae bacterium
CTCGATCCATTGGCGGACACCGCCGAGGTTGCCGTTGCGGTAGGTCTCGTCCTTGCGGTCGGGGCGCAGGAGCTCGATGCCGTGCGCTGCGGTGGTGGCGGCGAAGTCCTTGCCGGAGAAGCCCTTGTCGGCCAGCATGACTTGTCCGTCGCGGATCAAATGTTGGTCGTGGTCCAGCAGCGCGGTCACGACCTCGCGTTCACCGATCTTGGGGTGGGCCAGGCACCACAATGATCGGCATGCCGTCACCGGCGCAGACCAGGTAGAGCTTCAGGCCCCAGTAGTAGCGCGAGTAGCTGGCGCAGTACCCGTATCCGGCGTGCCCGGCCAGGTCGGAGCGTTTGACGGTTTCCCGTGAGGTCCCGCACGGCACTGGGGTTGCGTCGGTGATCCACAGGTCGTCCGACCATGACGGGCAGACCCTGGCCAGGACCCGAATCGTGTTGCACAGCAGCCCTCGTGACGCCTTCAACCTCTTGTGGTACCCGGGTTGCTGAGGCAGGTAGGGGAACATCTTGCGCAGGTCGGGGTTCCGTTGGGCGTGCCGGACCCATCGTCGTTCGCTGTGGAAGCCCAGCAGCATCTGGGCCACCGCCAGACACAGCAACTCACTGTCGGACAGCTCGGGCCGCCGGCCTCGACCATGCCGCGGTTCAACCACCTGATCATCGATCAGGACATACAGTTCAGTCAGGAGGGCTTCCAGTTCTTTCGTCATAAATCGAGCGTGGGAGCCCTCCGTCTACGACCTGCCCACCGGCACGTTTCAAGGAATCACTCATCTAGGCGCCGGACGGTCAGAACGTGCGCGCGACGACGAAGTTGCGGGCGACGTTGATCAGCCGGTCGTTGGCCTCGGTCTCCGCGATGGTGCAACGCACTCCTTCGCCGGGGAATGGCCGTACCACCAGGCCCGCCTTGTCGGCCGCCGCGGCAAAAGCCAACGTGTCGGCACCCAGGGGCAGCCAGACGAAATTGGCCTGGGCCTCGGGCAGATGCCAACCCTGGTGACGCAGTCCGGCCACCACCCTCTGGCGTTCGGCGACGAGGGCGTCGACCCGTTCCTTGAGCTCGTCGAATGCGTCAAGGCTGGCGATCGCCGCCTGTTGAGCGATGGTGCTCACTCCGAAGGGCACCGCCGTCTTGCGCAGGGCCTCTGCCACCGGCTCGTGCGCCACGGCATACCCCACCCGGAGTCCGGCGAGGCCGTAGGCCTTGCTGAAGGTGCGCAGGAGCGCGACGTTCGGCCGCGCGGCATACGTGATCAGTCCGTTGGGGGCTTTGGCGTCGGTGACGAACTCGACGTAGGCCTCGTCGATGACTACGAGGACGTCGGCCGGGACTGCGTCCAGAAACGCCTCGAGCTCGTCCTGGTGCACCGCTGGGCCTGTGGGGTTGTTGGGCGTGCAGACCAGGATCAGCCGGGTGCGCGGGGTGATCGCGGCGGCCATCGCGGGGAGGTCGTGTCGAGAGTCCGAGTCGAGCGGAACCTGCACAGAGACGGCGCCTGCGATCGCCACGACGATGGGGTAGGCCTCGAACGACCGCCAGGCGTAGATGACCTCATCACCCGGGTCGCACGTGGCAGCGATGATCTGGCCCAGAACGCCCACACTGCCGGTGCCGGTCGAGATGTGCTCGGTTGGCACACCAAGTCGCTGTGCGATCTTCTGGGTCAGCTCGGTGACGGCCATGTCGGGGTAGCGGTTCATCTGGAGCGCGGCGTCATGAACCACTGTGAGAATGCTGGGCAGCGGCGGGTATGGGTTCTCGTTGCTGCTGATCTTGTATGCCGTCACCCCCTCACGCGCGACCGTCGGCCCCCCGGGCTTGTACGCCGGGACCGCAGCCAGTGTTTCTCGGAGACGGACCGTGTGGCTCATATCAGAACTGTATTGCCAGTCGCGCGCTGACAGAACCGGGTGCGTGCATGCCACGATGGGCCCATGAAATCGATCGCCATCAAGATCCTTGTCAACGGTGCCGCCATATCGGCGGCCGCCTTCCTGCTCACAGGCATCAGCCTCGGCCCGGCCGGCGCCACGGTGAGCGACCGCCTGGTGACGGTCCTGTGGGTGGCGGTGATCTTCGGCCTCGTCAACGCGGTGATCAAGCCGGTGCTGAAGTTCTTCTCGTTGCCGTTCATCATCCTGACGCTCGGGCTGTTCTCCCTGGTCGTCAATGCGGCCATGCTCGAGCTGACGTCGTGGTTCGCGATCCAGTTCAGCCTCGACTTCCGCGTCGACCACTTCCTGTGGGACGCCGTCCTCGGCTCGATCATCATCACGCTCGTGTCGATGATCGTGGGCAGGATCCTGCCTGACGCCAGGAACTGACCGCTCGCCTCCAACATCCTCTGTCAGGAGAGGCGGGGCTCAGCTCCAGAACCGGCGATCCCAGCGCTGCGTGCCGATACGGGTGTCAGGGCCGTGCGCGGGATGCACCACCGTCTCCGAAGGCAGCGTGAACAGCCCAGCCCGGATCGATGCCAGCAGCGTGTAGCGATCTGGCGCCGGAAGGTCGGCTCCGCCCGGACCGAGCAGTCCGAGGGTCTTGCCGGTGAACACCACGGACATGGACGGCACGTGCCATACCAGACCGCCGGGCGTGATCCCGGGTGTGTGGATCGACTCCAACCTGACACCGCCGACATCGAGCACCAAACCGGGTGGGACCGAATGGTGCGGCCGACGTTCTGGCTGCGCCTGCCGCCAGATGACGAGATCGTCTGTGTCCAGATACGTCATGGCGCCTGTGTAGTCCGCCAAAGACATGCCGATCTCGACGGATTCAGGCCAGATATTCGTCCAGAGAATCGCCCGGAGACGTCGTAGGTCGCAGTGAGCCAGGAGCACGCGAACGTCACCGGCCGGATCGATCACCGCGCACTCTGACCCATCGCCGACGAACCACACGTTGCGCTGACCATCAGGGGTCACAACCCGTACCAAAGCGGGTCGCAGAGGCTGCGCAATGACCACATTCCATGGGACCACGTGATCGGGTCGCGCGCAACGGGCGCCGCGGACGCATACGGTGTCCACATGCGCGTTCTCGTCACCGGTGGCGCCGGCTACATCGGCTCGCACACCGTCATCCAGCTTATTGCCGCAGGTCACGATGTCCTGATCGTCGACAGCTTCGCCAACTCCAAGCCGACGGTGATCAACCGGATCGAGTCGATTACCGGCGAGCATCTGCTCGTCTACGCGTTCGACCTTCGTGATGCGGACAAGACCGAGGACCTCTTTGCTCGCGAGCGGATCGACGCGGTCATCCATTTCGCTGGGCACAAGGCGGTGGGTGAGAGCGTCGAGAAGCCGCTGGAGTACTACGAGAACAACCTCGACTCGACGCTCGTTCTGGCCGGTGCGATGGGGCGTCATGCCGTGACCAAGCTCGTGTTCTCGTCGTCCGCAACCGTGTACGGGGCGAACGCTCCCGTCCCGATGACGGAAGACCTCCCCACCTCGGCGACCAACCCCTACGGGTGGACCAAGGTGATGATCGAGCAGATCCTGTGCGATGTTGCGGTGGCCCAGCCCGAATGGCGGATCGCCCTGCTGCGCTACTTCAACCCCGTCGGTGCCCACGCATCCGGCACCATCGGCGAAGACCCGTCAGACATCCCGAACAACCTGTTCCCGTACATCTCGCAGGTCGCCGTAGGGCGCCGCGAAAAGCTGCAGATCTTCGGTGACGACTACGACACCCCGGACGGCACCCCGCTGCGCGACTACATCCACGTGGAGGACCTCGCGGCGGGCCATATCGCGGCGCTGGCAAAGCTGGCTACGACGGACGCTCCCGTGAGCACCTGGAACCTCGGCACCGGCGTGGGCACGAGTGTGTTGGACGTGCTGCATGCGTTCGAGCGGGCAGTGGGACGCGCGCTGCCGTACGAGATCGTCGGGCGTAGGACGGGGGACGTCGCTGCCTCGTATGCCGACCCCCATCGGGCCAATGACGAGTTCGGCTGGACGGCGACCCGCACGATGGACGACATGTGCGCGGACTCCTGGCGCTGGCAGTCGCAGAACCCGAACGGCTATCCGGACGCCTGAGCGGTCGCGACCGAAGAATCCGGTGCGCTGACCGCAGTGTCTCGCCCGAGCACGATCTCCACGATGTTTGCCAGGGACTGCGTACCCGAGCTGAGGTAGTGGTCGTGGTCGGTGACTCCGCGGGTGCCGAAGACCCGGTCGCCGAACCCCTGGGTCGTGGGCGTCGTGCCGTGTCCGGCACCCCACACCTGGAACGCCGGGACCCAGTAGATCCAGTCCTGCGCCGCCTGGCCCGCCCAGACGGTCGCCGACGTGTGCAGGTCCGCAGCTCGGGTGACGCCCATGCCCGGGCTGCCAACCACGACAAGGTCCTTGACCTGCCGCGGCAGATGGGCGGCGGCCAGACCCGCGACCACTGATCCGTAGCTGTGGCCGATCACCGTCACCTGTGCGTGCGGGCGCAGGATCGCCAGATCCTTGGTGAATCCGTCCAGCAAGGTGGCGCCGGCTCGTGCCAGCTCCTCGCGCGCCGCATCACGACCAACGCCTTGTGCTGCTTCATAGCCCAGCCAGGCGATTACGGCGACGTGCTGGCCCGGCGCGGCCGCGCGAGTGGCGTCATACAGGGTCTGCGCCTGAACCGCCGGAGCCCGGTCGCGAACGTCACCGAGGCCGGTGTTGAAGTTGTCCGCGCGGTTGGCCACCCCGGGCACGAGCACGGCAATCCGGTCCGCCGCCCCCAGGTCGCCGAACACCTCGACGATCCGGCCGTTGCCCCGTGGGTCGAACGCCAGGAACTGACGGCCTTGCCCGGCCCACTGTGCATAGGGCGCCCCGGCGACCTGCATGGCGTGCCGAGTGACGTCATACGTTCTGCTCAGAGCGGCCGGGTCGTTCGGCTGCGGACGCCAGGTCGAATCGGACTGGCCGGCGATCGCCGCGGCCGGGGTAAACAGCAGCATGGCTATCGCGATCAGGAACACGCCGGTGACTGAGGCGGCACTAAGCGCCGTCTTCCACCACCGCATGTGATCCCTCCGCCAGGCTTGTTTCGCCCGGTCGGGCAAGCACCTAATGGTACCCGGCTTTGATGAACACGATTTCCAGAAGATCAATCTGGAAGCATCAACGCGGCTTTTCGCAAATCCGTAGTATCTGGTGCGACCCGCCGTAGACAGTGCACCGAAGGAGCCCCATGGACGCCGTGGACATCGCGAGATGGCAGTTCGCGATCGTGACCGTGTACCACTACTTCTTCGTCCCGGTCACGATCGGGCTCTCGGTGATCGTTGCCGGTTTTGAGACGGCCTGGCTACGCAATCGCAACCCCGAGATGCTCCGGCTCACCAAGTTCTTCGGCAAGCTCTTCACGATCAACTTCGCCCTGGGCCTGGTCACGGGGATCGTCCAGGAGTTCCAGTTCGGGATGAACTGGAGCGACTACTCGCGCTTCGTCGGCGACATCTTCGGTGCGCCCCTGGCTATCGAGGCACTTCTCGCGTTCTTCCTCGAGTCAACATTCCTCGGCCTGTGGATCTTCGGGTGGGACAAGCTCCCGCCGAAGCTGCATGCGGCCTGCATGTGGCTCGTCGCGGTCGGCACCTTGCTGTCGGCCTACTTCATCCTCGCGGCCAACTCCTGGATGCAGCATCCCGTCGGCTATCGCTTCAACCCGGCGACCGGGCGCGCGGAGCTCAACGACTTCGTGGCGGTGCTGACCAACAAGGTCCAGCTGGTGACGTTCCCGCACACCATCACCAGCGCCTACATGGTCGGTGGCGCCTTCGTCATGGCCGTGGGCCTGTGGCACCTGCGCAAACCGGACGTCGGCACGAATGTCGGCATGTACCGAAAGGCCACCCGGATCGGCGCCTGGTTCACCCTGGTCGCGGCGCTCGGCGTCGTCGTCTCCGGCGACCTCCAAGGCAAGATCATGACTGAGGTCCAGCCCATGAAGATGGCCGCTGCCGAGGCGCTCTACGACTCCGAAGCCAGCAATGCACCGTTCTCTCTGTTGACGATCGGCTCGCTGGATGGCACAGAGGAGAAGTTCGCCGTCAAGGTGCCGAGCCTGCTCAGCTTCCTGGCCACCGGACGTTTTGACGGTCCTGTCGAGGGCATCAACGAGATCAAGGCCACGTACGAGAAGCAGTACGGCGCGGACCCCGGCTCCCGTGTCTTCAGCACGAGCTACACCCCGACGATTCCGCTCACCTACTGGACGTTCCGGATCATGATCGGGCTCGGGATCATGGGAGCCCTGATCGCCATCGCCGTGTTGTGGTTCACCCGGGGCGACCGGATCCCTCGCCACCGCCTGTGGTTCTGGGCGATCGTGGCCACGCCGCTGCTTCCGTTGTTCGCCAACAGCTTTGGCTGGATCTTCACCGAAACGGGTCGACAGCCGTGGCTGGTCTTCGGGGTCATGTCTACGACTACCGGCGTCTCCCCGAACGTGTCAGCCGGCGAGGTCTGGACCTCGCTGATCACGCTCACCCTGCTGTATGCCGCCCTGGCGGTCATCGAGACGAAGTTGCTGCTGCGGTTCATCGCGGCCGGTGCCCCGGAGTTCGAAGAGCCCGTTGACCCTGCCGATCGGGACGAAGACGCCCCCCTCGTCTTCGCCTACTGACACACGCCGACCGAGCCAAAGAAAAAGACTGAGGGACATCATGGAGCTCACGACCGTCTGGTTCATCCTGATCGCCGTCCTGTGGACCGGCTACTTCGTCCTTGAGGGCTTTGACTTCGGCGTCGGCATGCTGATGCCGATCCTCGGCCGTGGGGGTGAGCAGGGTGAAGTCCGAAAGCGCGTCCTGCTGAACACGATCGGCCCGGTCTGGGATGGCAACGAGGTGTGGCTGCTCACTGCCGGAGGCGCGACCTTCGCGGCCTTCCCGCACTGGTACGCCACGATGTTCAGCGGCCTCTACCTGCCGTTGCTGATCATCCTGGTTGCTTTGATCGTTCGTGCGCTCGGCTTCGACTACCGCGGCAAGGTCGACGACCCGACGTGGCGCAAACGCTGGGACATCGCCATCTTCCTTGGCTCGGCAATCCCCGCCCTGCTCTGGGGAGTGGCGCTGACGAACGTCGTGATGGGCCTGCCGATCAACGCCGAGAAGGAGTACACGGGCAACCTGTTCACGCTCCTCAACCCGGTCGGGCTGATCGGTGGACTGACCACCGTGGCGCTCTTCCTCACCCACGGTGCGATCTACATCGCCCTCAAGACGGACGGCGATGTCAGACACGAGGCGCGGCAGCTGTCGATCAAGGTCGGTGCTGTGGCGGCCGTCCTGGCGGTCATCCTGCTCGTGACCGTCAACGTGTCGACCGGCTCGGCTGCGTCCTGGGTCTCCGCAGTCGTGGCCGCAATCGCTCTGCTGGCAGGGTTGTTCGCTGCCTTTCGTCAGCGTGAGGGATGGGCATTCGTCGGGACGTTCGTCGCGATCGGTGCCGCCGTGGTGACCCTGTTCCTGGCGCTCTTCCCCGACGTGATGCCCTCCACGACCAACGCCGCGTTCTCCCTCACGACGACCAATGCGAGCAGCACGGCATACACGCTCACGATCATGACCTGGGTGGCGGCGATCTTCACCCCCGTCGTCCTTCTGTACACGTCGTGGACCTACTGGACCTTCCGCAAGCGGATCAGCACCCACCACATCCCGGCGACACGTGCGGGCACCCCGTCGAGCAGCGCAGGCACAGTGCACTGATGCGTCCGTTCGACCCCCGACTGCTCACCCAGGTCCCTGCGACACGGAGACCGCTGGTGGCCCTCGGCGCGATCGGGGTGGCCCAAGGCCTCGCGACGATCGGGCTCGCATTCGCACTCACCAACCTGGTGGTCGCCGTCGCGGAGGGCCGCGAGGTTCTGACGCCGGGTGCCTGGCTCGTGGGCCTGTTCGCCGTCCGCGCACTGCTGGCCGTGGCGAACGAGCTGGTTGGATCATGGGCGGGGTTGCGGGTGTCGACGGTGCTTCGAGAGCGGCTGATCGCAGCCTGGATGGAGCGCGACGCAGGCTCGCGCCCTGAGGCCGGGCGCGCGCAGGCCCTGGCAACACAGGGGATGACCAGCATCGAGCCGTATGTCGCGCGCTACCTCCCAGCCCTGGTCTCGGGGGCGTTCCTGCCGCTCCTCGCTGTCGGCACCCTGCTGCTCGTCGACTGGCCAAGTGCGCTGATCGTCGCCCTGACCGTCCCGCTGCTCCCTGTCTTCGCGGCTCTCATCGGGCACACGACGGAGAAGTCGACTCAGCGTCGGTGGCAGTCGCTGTCGGCGTTGTCCGGCCACTTCCTCGATGTCATGCGGGGTCTGCCGACTCTTTCGTCGTACGGGCGGGCCGAGGCGCAGGTGGAGACGATCGCCGCCGTGAGCCGACGTCATCGGCTTGCCACGATGCAGACGCTGCGGCTGGCCTTCATGAGCGCGGCCGCGCTCGAACTGCTGGCCACCATCTCCGTGGCGCTCGTCGCAGTGACCGTGGGCATCCGGTTGGCCAACGGCGCGATGCCGCTCGACACGGCGATGTTGGCCATCCTCCTTGCGCCGGAGGCTTATTGGCCGATCCGCCGGGTCGGCGCGGAGTTCCACGCGGCTGCCGACGGGGCCGTGGCTCTGGGCGACGTCATCGATGAGCTCGCCCCAACCACCCCCACGGCCCCGTCGGCAGC
>DASRVZ010000151.1:0-6130 GCA_035654835.1 Dermatophilaceae bacterium
GCTACGGGGATGTTGGGGTCGGTCGTGGGGGAGGCCGTCGTCGGGGGAGCGCTCGTCGTGGGCGAAGAGGTCGAGGTGCTCGAGGACGACGCGCCAGGCTTCGCGTCCCCACCGCAGGCGGCGAGCAACAGCGAGGCCACCAGGGGGACAGCCACCAGCGCAGCCGAGGGATTCTTCACGCTGGCATTATGCCCGTTTTAAGACGTTCGAGCATCTTGTCCACAGGACAAACCGGGCCGTCCAGCACCCCCGGGAGCCCGGTCCGGCAACCCCGACACGCCGAGCCGATACGGGATTCGCGGAACGGCTTGTCCCGGCGACCAGATGGTCGTAGCATCCCTACATGTAGTAGTTACACGTACGTAAGTTGTCCAGATATAGTTGTTCAAGGCGATCAGACTTATCCCCAAGTCATCCACAAGTCGTCCACAGGTCATCCCCAAGTCGTCCACAACTTGGCCACAGGTTTGTCCCCAGACAGCCCCGAAACAGCAGCCGAACCAGCGCGTAAGACAAGCGCACGGCATACAAGAAACGCAAGCACACGGCATACACACAGGAAGGGCAGGGACCATCATGCATTGTCCTTTCTGCCGCCACACTGACAGCCGCGTCATCGACAGTCGCACGGCTGATGACGGCACCGCGATCCGGCGCCGGCGCCAATGTCAGGAGTGCAACCGACGTTTCACCACGGTCGAGACGGCCAGCCTGTCGGTGGTCAAGCGCAGTGGGGTGACCGAGCCGTTCAGCCGCGGCAAGGTCCTGGTCGGCGTACGCAAGGCCTGCCAGGGACGTCCGGTCAGCGAGGACGACCTGGCCCGGCTCGCCCAGAGGGTCGAAGAGGACATCAGGTCGCAGGGGAGCGCCGAGATCGACGCCCATGAGGTCGGGATGGCCATCCTCGGACCGCTGCGTGAGCTCGACGAGATCGCCTACCTGAGATTTGCCAGCGTCTACCAGGCGTTCGACAGCCTCGAGGACTTCGAGTCCGCCATCACCTTGCTTCGCACCGAGCGTGAAGTCAGCGAACAGGAGCGGGACCCGGCCCCGGGGGCAACCCCCGTACGCGGAGGTATGCCGGGCAGTTAGTCCCAGCACGACCCCAGCACGAACAGCACCAACCGAGCACGACCCCATGACGAGCCCCATCACCGGCAGCGTTGTCGGTGGGGGCAGCAAGACTTAGACGACCAGAACAAGGCCAGGAGGCCACTGATGACCGAGACGACCGGCGCACGAGCAGGTGCACGACGCAGCAACGGCAAGAAGGGCGTGAAGGTCGAGCGCATCTTCACCACCCCAGGTGTGCACCCCTATGACGAGGTCACCTGGGAGCACCGCGACGTCGTCCAGCAGAACTGGAAGACCGGCGTCACGATCTTCGAGCAGCGCGACGTGGAGTTCCCGGACTTCTGGTCGGTCAACGCCTCCACGATCGTCACCACCAAGTACTTCCGCGGCGCCGTCGGCACGCCCGAACGTGAGCGTGGGCTCAAGCAGCTCATCGACCGCGTCGTCCTGACCTACGTCAAGGCCGGCAAGGACAACGGCTACTTCGCGACGCCTGAGGACGCCGAGCTGTTCGAGCACGAGCTGACCTGGGCGCTGCTGCACCAGGTGTTCAGCTTCAACTCGCCGGTGTGGTTCAACGTGGGCACCACCTCCCCACAGCAGGTCTCAGCGTGCTTCATCCTCGCCGTTGACGACTCGATCGACTCGATCCTCAACTGGTACCGCGAAGAGGGCTTCATCTTCAAGGGCGGCTCCGGCGCCGGCGTGAACCTCTCGCGCATCCGCAGCTCCAAGGAGCTGTTGTCCTCGGGCGGTACGGCGAGTGGCCCGGTCAGCTTCATGCGCGGAGCCGACGCCTCGGCCGGCACCATCAAGAGCGGCGGCGCCACGCGTCGTGCCGCCAAGATGGTCGTCCTGGATGTCGACCACCCCGACATCGAGCAGTTCGTCGAGACCAAGGCCCACGAGGAGCGCAAGATCCGGGCCCTGCGTGACGCCGGCTTCGACATGGACCTGGACGGCAAGGACATCATCTCCGTGCAGTACCAGAATGCGAACAACTCGGTGCGCGTCTCCGACGAGTTCATGCGCGCGGTCGAGGAGGGCAAGGAGTTTGGCCTGAGGGCGCGCGGCACCGGTGAGGTCATCGAGACCGTCGACGCCAAGGCGCTCTTCGAGAAGATCGCCAAGGCCGCCTGGGCGTGCGCCGACCCGGGCCTCCAGTACGACGACACAATCAACGCCTGGCACACCAACCCCGAGACCGGCCGGATCACCGCATCCAACCCGTGTTTCCCAGCGGACCAGCGCGTTGTCACCGACAAGGGACTCGTTGCGATCGGCGACATGGTCAGCCGTGCCGCGCATGGCGAGACCTTCGACGTCTACACGAACGACGTCACCAGCGAGGATGAGCCCACATCCCGGGTGGTCGCCACGACCCCGAGCCGCTACATGGTGACCGGCACCAACGAGATCCTGGAACTGCGTTTCACAGACGGCTCCCGACTGCGCTGCACGCCCAACCACCGCGTGTGGACCGGTAACCGTGGCTGGGTTCAGGCCGAGGACCTGCTCGAGAACGACGAAGTCACCCGCTCCTTCCACTACGCACCGCGCACGATGGCCGAACAGGCGCTGCCTTTGGCGGCCAGGTCAGTGGCGCTGACGGCCCAGGGCCTGAACCTGCCAGAGAAGTGGGACGACGAACTGGCCCATTACCTGGGCTGGTTGACCGGAGACGGCTGTCTGACAAATGACCTCGCCGTCACGGTCTACGGAGGTGTGGAAGAGCACCAGAGTGTGATGCCACGCCACCAGGCAATGCTTGCCGGCTGGACCGGGTTCACCGCCAAGCCCAGCCTGCAGGGGAACGGCACGATGCAACTGCGAAGCGGCAACGGCGAGGTTCGCGAGTACCTTGTCGCCCTCGGCATCACGCAGGAGAAGTCGCCTTCCAAGGTCGTCCCCGCCGCGGTGTTCGAGGCCCCGGAAGAGGCACTGGCCTCCTTCCTCAGCGGGCTTTTTGACGCCGATGGCTGCGTCGTCAACGATGTTGCCAAGGGCACGCGCTATGTCGGTCTCGGGAGCCGCTCCGAGGAGCTGCTTATGGGTGTTCAGGAGCTGCTGGCCTCACTTGGCATGGCCAGCCGTATCTACAACACCGGCACCAAGACGGACTCCTTCCGCTACACCCGCAAGAACGGCAGCGAGGCCGTCTACGGCTCTGACGGCCCGTCCTTCGACCTCCGGATCACCGGTCCTTCGTTGCGCGAGTTTGCCGCGACCATCGGGTTCACCTTGCCGGCCAAGTCGGAGAAACTGGCCCAGGTCGTGGATCATCACGGTGTCTACAAGGTCAAGGAGACGGTGCGTCTGGTGTCGCGGGAGTCCCGCGGTTTCGAGACCACGTACAACCTGACCGAGCCGCGCAACCACTCCTATGTCGTCAGTGGCGTAGTCGTGGCCAACTGCAGTGAGTACATGTCGCTGGACAACTCGTCCTGCAACCTGGCCTCGCTCAACCTGCTGAAGTTCCTGCGCGACGACGACACGTTTGACGCCGTGACCTTCCAGAAGGTCGTCGAGCTGGTCATCACCGCGATGGACATCTCGATCTGCTTCGCGGACTTCCCGACCGAGCCCATCGCGGTGACCACCCGTGACTACCGTCAGCTGGGCATCGGCTACGCCAACCTCGGCGCGCTGCTCATGGCGACCGGCCACGGATACGACTCCGATGGTGGCCGGGCGCTGGCTGCCTCGGTGACGTCGCTGCTCACTGGTGCCGCCTACAAGCGCTCCGCCGAGCTGGCTGCCGTCGTTGGTCCGTATGCCGGGTACGCCCGCAACGCCGACGCCCACAAGCGCGTGATGCGCAAGCACCAGGCGGCCAATGACGCTCTGCGGACTCTGGACGCGATGGATGGCGACATTCACAGACTGGCCACGAAGGCGTGGGACGACGTCGTCAAGCTTGGCGAGAAGAACGGCTACCGCAACGCGCAGGCCTCAGTGTTGGCCCCCACCGGCACCATCGGCTTCATGATGGACTGCGACACGACCGGCATCGAGCCGGACTTCTCGCTGGTCAAGTTCAAGAAGCTCGTCGGCGGCGGCTCGATGCAGATCGTCAACCTGACGATCCCGCGTGCGCTGAAGAAGATGGGCTACACCAACGAGACCATCGAGGCGATCGTCGAGTTCATCGCCGACAAGGGCCACGTCATCGACGCGCCCGGTCTCAAGCCTGAGCACTACGAGGTGTTCGACACCGCGATGGGCCAGCGCTCGATCTCAGCCATGGGCCACGTCCGGATGATGGCGGCCGCGCAGCCGTTCCTGTCCGGTGCCATCTCCAAGACGGTCAACCTGCCCGAAGACTCCACGGTCGAGGAGATCGAAGAGGTCTACATGCAGGGCTGGAAGCTCGGCCTCAAAGCGATGGCCTGCTACCGCGACAAATGCAAAGTTGGCCAGCCGCTGTCCGATGGTGGCTCGACCGCCAAGGACAATGCGGCGGACAAGGCGGCCGGCATCGCACGGGCGGACGAGAAGGAGAACGTGCGGATCGAGTACCGCCCGGTTCGCAAGCGTCTGCCCAAGCGTCGCCCGAGCCAGACCATCTCGTTCTCCGTGGGTGGCGCCGAGGGTTATCTGACCGCCGGCTCCTACCCTGACGACGGTCTGGGCGAGCTGTTCCTCAAGTTCGGCAAGCAGGGCTCGACCCTGGGCGGCGTCATGGACGCGTTCTCCATCGCCGTCTCGATCGGCCTGCAGTATGGCGTGCCGCTGGAGACCTTCGTCGAGAAGTTCACCAACCTGCGCTTCGAGCCTGCTGGCCTGACCGACGACCCAGACATCCGGATGGCGCAGTCGATCATGGACTACGTGTTCCGCCGGTTGGCGTTGGACTACATGGACTTCGAGACCCGCTCGTTCATCGGCATCCACACCGCCGAAGAGCGCATGCGTCAGCTCGAGACCGGCTCGTATGCCGCGCCGGTGGACTCCGAGTCCGACGAGGACGTGTCGGAGGAGCTCGAAGGATTCGCCCAGTCGGCCAACCTCGCCAAAAAGGTTGACAAGCAGCCGGCCACGAAGTTCGAGCCGGTCGACAAGTCCGGCTCGGGCGTCGCTTCGGCCAAGCTGGTCGAGGGCGTGCACTCTTCAGCTGAGCTGTTGGAGCGGTTCGCGGGCAAGTCCGCGGACGCTCCGATCTGCCTGACGTGTGGCACCAAGATGCGGCCGGCCGGCTCCTGTTATGTGTGCGAAGGCTGCGGCAGCACCAGCGGCTGCAGCTGAGTCTGAAGTAGCGACGTAACGATGAGGGCCCGGGCGAGCAATCGTCCGGGCCCCTCGGTCGTCGGTCATCGACTGCCGATGGGATTGACCTTGGGAGATCGGCGTTGCCAATCGCCAGGTTGATTCAGCCGTTTGCCGTCTGACCGAACATCGAGACCTTCCTGTGGACCAATCGTTCGGGGCAACTAGGGCTTTGTAACTTGATGGCCGGTCCTCCCGTTAATGCGCCCCGCATCAATCTAAGCTCCCGGTGGGGGCGATCAGCGCGGTCACACCTCACGGGTTGAAAAGGGTGGGCGATGATGATCGAGACACAGAGCGAGTTCGATGGCCGACTGCGTCGAGAGGCGATGGCGTGGCTGACGCTGAGGACCAACGACGGGCTCAACTCGATCTCAACGACGGACCTTCTGGACTTCGAGATCGACGGCAGCCCCTTCCGTTTGATGGACGCGCAGCGAGGAATCAGGAAGCCGGCCGCCCTGGATTCAGCTCTCTCGATCCGCACGGTCTACCGGCCAGAGGGAGCGACGCGACCATACGAGGATTCGACCGGTCGTGATGGTCTGATTCGGTACAAGTGGCGCGGCGACAAGGTCGATCATCCGGAGAACCGGGCACTACGCGCGGCGATGACGGCTGAACTTCCACTCATCTGGTTCTTCGGGGTGGGAGGATGTCCCGAGTTCCGTGGAACTTCGGTGGCGGCCCGATGATCATCAGGCTGCGTTCACGGTCTCATCATGACGGTCGGCACCGACAGTCTGCTCGGCGACATGGCGTTCGAGTGCGGCTCGTAGCGTTGGCAGGT
>DASRVZ010000152.1:0-4339 GCA_035654835.1 Dermatophilaceae bacterium
CTCAGAAAGTGATGCAGGATCGGCATCACTTTCTCCAGGGAACCCAGACGGCGTCGGCGGCCGCTGAACTAGTGGAACCAGCGGCGGCCACAAGGCCTGTCGAGCTCCATGGTGCTGACAATGCGTTCAAGCCGAGGTCGAGGCCGAGATCGACTACATGCTCACCGGCCTGCGCGAGGCCTACCTGCTGGAGCCCGACCAGGTCATGCGCCTGTGCTCGGCCTTCTCCGCCCGCTGCACCGAGCTGTACATCCACCTGCACCGCGTGGAGGGCCGCGACCGCCAGTGGCGCCAGGTCCGCACCCAGCAGGTGGAGCGCCTGCTGGCCGAACTCGACCGTCAGTTCAAGTTCAGCTCCCGCCTGGTGGAGATCCGCCGGCAGGACCTCGACCTGACGAGGGGCTAGTGGAAGCCATCGAAGCGACCTCCCAGATCGGCGCCGACGCCCTCGGCTTCCCGGTCATCAACGCCACGCCGCTTACCGACGTGGAGATCCGTGAGACGCGACCGTGCGCGAGATCGCCGAGAAGCTCTCCCGCTGGGTGGACAACGCCCGCAACGCCGCCGGGCGCTTCACCCTGTTCGACCGCGGCACCTACAGCCCGCCGGACAACTTCTACGACGAGGCGCCGCGCGCACGGCCGTCAAGCACGACGACATCGTCCTCCAGCGTGGCCGAAATCACCGAGGCTGAGGCTACGTTTCGAGGGGCGCCAAGAGCAGTGCGGCGGCGATCTGCGCGACGTCGTCCAGCTCTCCCTTGGCGACGGCCAGCGTCAGGACGTAGGCGGCGTCGTCGTCGAGACTGCTGACGTGGCCGTTGAGCGCCAGGAACGTTTCGCAGGCGATCCAGGATAGGCGCTTGTTCCCGTCGATCAGGGCGTGGTTGCGGGCGATCGAGTGCAGCAGTGCAGCCGCCTTGGCGGCCAGTGTCGGGTATGCCTCTTGGCCGAACGTGGTCGCCTGCGGCCGGTGTGCGGCTGAGTCCAGCAGGCCCTGATCGCGCACCGGCCCGAGGCGGCCGACGCGGGCCAGCTCAATGAGATCCTCGACGCCCAGGTGCTCCGTCACGTCTCGGAGAGGCGGTCAAGCAGGGCGCTGCGCCGCTTGATGACCTCCACGCCGGCGGTACGGACCCTTGCCAGATGCTGGTCGCGCTGCCACTTCTCCAGAACGGCAACGCGGACCACTTCGGCCTTGGACACACGCATGGCCGAAGACAACTGGTCCAGAGCCTGCTTCATCGCCTCATCGGGTCGCACGGTCATCGCCATGGACTCATGGTAGCACGGTGGTAGCACGGCCATCCATGCTCCATGGCGGCCGCCCCGGGCGATCGGCTCGGTGCTCAGGACTTGTCCTGAAGCAGGCTCAACAGATTGCCGCTCATGACCTGCTGCAAGTCCTTGTCGCCTAGCCCGGCCAGAGGGGCGACATGCGATGTCAGCTTCTGGATCTCCATGGCGAATGAGTTATACGGATGGACAGCCTGAGCGGCGCAGGCGTAGGGTCACTTTGGTCAACCCGCTCAATGCCTTCGCGGTGACCACATCGCGACATCGAGGATTGCGTCGCGGCCACCCATCGGATGAGTGGCGTCGCGGGGCACGGGGGCTTTTCACGCGAGCGAAATGGGACGTGATCATGGTTTTGAGATGCCAGCTTGTCGCAGTTTTGCTCTTCTTCGTCGCGGCATGTGGCGCTTCGCCCACGACCTCCCCGCAGGCGGATCCCACGGGGGCACAGGCGCCCGCGGCCGACATCCCGGCGACTTCCACTCCCGACGCTGGAAGCCCCACCGCGGCCGCCCCGACCGCGGGCTCCAGCGAGATGACAGGCTTGGAGACCTTGTATGCCGAGGTCGAGGGCCTGACCGGCGACGAGCGGCGTGAACGGCTGATCTCCCTCGCGCAGGAGGAGGGCGGCGAGCTGTCCCTTTACACCTCGCAGAACCTCGACGACTTCGGTCCCATCGGCGCGGCCTTCGAAGCGGCCACGGGCATCGTACCGATGCCGTACAGGGCAGGCGCCGATACCGTGCGCCAGCGCGTGATCGCGGAGGCGGCGGCTGGTCAGAGCTCTGCTGACGTGATCCAGTTCCACTCGCTGGAGATGACCATTCTGGACCGTGAGGGCCTGCTGGCGCCGCTTCGCAGCCCGACGACAGAGAACATCATGGAGGAGGCGGTCCATGACAACTTCGGCGGTACGTGGCTGAACGTGTTCGTGGCGGCGTGGAACACCGACGCCGTGCCCCCTGGCGAGGCTCCGCAGACATGGGAGGATGTGCTCACGAACTACGGCGGGCGGATTGCGCTGGAGAGCACCGACTGGGGATGGTTCGGCACCTTGGTCACTGAGCACTTCGTTGCAGAGGAGGGGATGACCGAGGAGGAGGCGATCGCCCTCTTCGCCGAAGCAGCGTCCGGCGGGTCAGCCCACCAAGGCCACACCGCGATGGCCGAGCTCCTCGTGGCCGGTGAGTTCGACATCGCGCCTTCCCTCTACATCGACCGGGTCACGCAGATGAAGGGCGACGGCTTGCCGATCGAGTGGCAGGAGCCGGTGCAGCCTTTGGTCATCCTGCCGGATGGCATCGCGATATCGGCCCACACCCAGCGTCCCGCGACGGCCCTGCTGTACGTGGAGTTCATGATGACCGAGGGCCAGCAGATGCTGGCAGACGCCGGATTGACCCCGGCAAGCCCGACGCTATCCGGGTTGAGCTCCTACGAGACGCTGACGATGGACCTGGATGCCATGCTCGATGAGCAGGACAAGTGGCAGACCCTGTACGAGGAACAGGTTCTCACCAAGGTTGGCAACGCGCCCTGAGGGACGTGCTGCCGTGCCTGCCATCGATTGAACGGGAGGTCCACGTCACTGGCGGGAGGCGGCACGAGCGCGGCGCAGGCTCTCCTCCAGCAGCAGCGCCCAGCCGACCACGGCGAACCAGCGCGCCACCGTCGGCAGCGGCCGGCCCTTGCGGGGGTCGATGGCCTTGAAGCGGCCCCGACGGGTGATGTGGCCCGCGATCGACTCCCCGGGACCCAGACGCGGTGCGCGCCTGGACACTGCGGCGCCGGAAGCGGACTTGCTCACATGCGCTCGATCATCGCGTCGGCGAACTCGGAGGTCTTGACCTTGGTCGCGCCCTCCATCTGGCGCTCGAAGTCGTAGGTCACGACCTTGTCGCCGATGGCCTTCTCGAGGCCCTTGACCACCAGGTCCGCGGCCTCGGTCCAGCCCATGCGGCGCAGCATCAGGTCCCCGGACAGGATCACCGAACCCGGGTTCACCTTGTCCTGGCCGGCATACTTGGGCGCCGTGCCGTGGGTGGCCTCGTAGACGGAGTGGCCGGTCTCGTAGTTGATGTTGCCGCCGGGCGCGATGCCGATGCCGCCGACGGTCGCGGCCAGGGCGTCGGAGATGTAGTCGCCGTTGAGGTTCAGGGTGGCGATGACGTCGTACTCATCCGGTCGCGTGAGGATCTGCTGCAGCATCGCGTCGGCGATCACGTCCTGCACGAGCAGCTTGTCCCCGGGCTTGCCGCCGGAGTCCTCCCAGCTGACCGCGACGTCGGCGAACTCGTCCCGGACCAGCTCGTAGCCCCAGAGACGGAACGCACCCTCGGTGAACTTCATGATGTTGCCCTTGTGCACCAGCGTCACCGACCGGCGGTTGTGCTCCAAGGCGTAGGTGATCGCCGCCCGGATGAGGCGCTTGGAACCGGTCTCGCTGACCGGCTTGATGCCGATCCCCGAGTCGGGCCGGATGTCCCAGCCGTAGCTGTCGGCGAAGAACTTCAGCGCCTTCTTGACGTCCTCGGTGCCGGCCTGCAGCTCCTTGCCGGAGTACACGTCCTCGGTGTTCTCGCGGAAGATGACCATGTCGGTCTTCTCCGGGTGCTTGACCGGGGACGGCACACCCTGGAACCAGCGCACCGGTCGCAGACAGACATAGAGGTCCAGGATCTGGCGCAACGCCACGTTGAGGCTGCGGAAGCCCCCGCCGACGGGCGTGGTCAACGGACCCTTGATGCCGATCAGGTGACTCTTGAAGTCCTCGACCGTCTCCTGGGGAAGCCAGTCACCGGTCTCGTTGAAGGCCTTCTCCCCGGCGAGGACCTCCTTCCAGATGATCTTTTTCTGGCCGCCGTAGGCCTTCGCCACCGCGGCGTCGAAGACGCGCACCGACGCGGCCCAGATGTCGGGCCCGATGCCGTCGCCTTCGATGAACGGGATGATCGGCTCGTCGGGCACGACCAGCCCGTCGGCGCCCATGCTGATGGTCTCGGCCACTGTTGCTCCTGTGATGGTGTCGATTCGCGTGCTGGCGC
>DASRVZ010000153.1:0-3920 GCA_035654835.1 Dermatophilaceae bacterium
GGAGGCTGGCGCGCTGGAGCCGCAGCGCGAAGGTGAATGGCGATCGCAGCCATGGCGCCGCCTCAGCGCGGCCCGGACGGGCGGCGACCAGGCCGGCGCCGAGATCCCGTCGGCTCGCCAGCCAGTAGCCGATGGCGGCCATCGCCGCGGCGAAGAGGACCGACAACGTCAGCGGCCACCAACGGTCGTCCACAAAGACACGCGTCTGTTGCGGCCATGCGAGTGGCGACAACCACGACAACCAGCTGCCGTGCTCGCCGATGAGGTCGCCTGCCGCGCGGATCACGAACGCCGCCCCGAGCGCCGCGCCCGCCATGCCGGAGGCCGCCCGTGGGTACTCGGTGACCTGCACGGTCATCGCCGTCAGACCGGCGAAGGCCAGGCCGCCCGCACCCACCCCGACACCGAACAGCAGCGAGCTGCTTGCGGCGAACCCCGAGCCGGCCATCGCCGCGAACACCAGGAGGGCGAGCGTGAGGTTGGTGATCACCGCCACGATCAGCGCCGCGGTCAGGGGAGCGTGGTGGCCCACGACGTTCGCCCGGATCAGCTCGGCCCGGCCGTGCTGCTCCTCCACACGGGTGTGACGCGACACCAGCAGGATGCTCATCACCGCCGCCGCGAGCAGGAAGTACAGCCCGTATTGGCCGACCAGAAAGCGCGCGATGGTCAGGTCGTCGAAGCCGTAGCCCGGGCCGCCGAGCAGCGCGCCCACCGGACCTTCGGCGAACGTCGCGGCACCCTGCAGGGCCTCGTCCGTCGGAAAGATCGTTGGCAGGGCAGCCGCGTAGTACAGCACGAACACCGCGATGCCCAGGGTCCAGGCCGGCAGCTTGACACGGTCCCGCCGCAGCAGAAACCGCACCAGCGTTCCGGTTCCCGTGAAGGTGCTGTCCCTGCCTGTGCTGGCCGCTTCCGGTCGGGTGGCGGCCGTGGCGGTCATCGTGCCGCCTCAGCGGTGGTGCCGTCGGTCCGGTCGAGCCCGTCGCCGTAGTGGCGCAGCAGCAGCTGTTCGAGTGTCGGCGGATGGGCGACCAGGGAGCGCACCCCAAGGTCGGCGAGCCGGCGGAAGGTGACCTCCAGGTGCTCGCCGTCGACCTCGAACGAGACCTGCCCGTCGGTGATCTGCAGATTGTGCAGCCCGGGTAGCTGCGCAAGGCCGGAGGCTGGCTGCGCCGTCTCGGCCGTGACCGTGGTGCGGGTCAGGTGCCGTAGCCCAGCCAGCGTGCCCGACTCGACGATCCGGCCCTGGCGGATGATCGAGACGCGGTCGGCCAGCACCTCGACCTGCGCCAGGATGTGACTGGACAGCAGCACCGTGCGGCCCGCGGTCGTGGCCTCGTGGATGCACTCCTGGAACACCGCCTCCATGAGCGGGTCCAGGCCGGCGGTGGGCTCGTCCAGGATCAGCAGCTCCACGTCGCTGGTCAGGGCCGAGACCAATGCGACCTTCTGCCGGTTGCCCTTGGAGTAGGTGCGGCCCTTCTTGGTCGGGTCCAGGTCGAACCGCTCGCAGAGCTTGTCGCGCCGGTCGCGGTCCGCACCGCCTCGCAGCCGGGCGAGCATGTCGATCGCCTCGCCACCGGTCAGGTTCGGCCACAGCTCGACGTCACCCGGCACGTAGGCGAGCCGCCGATGCAGCGCCACCGCATCAGCCCATGGATCCCCGCCAAGCAGGGCGACGTCTCCGGCGTCGGCACGCAGCAGGCCCAGCAGGACCCGGATCGTCGTGGTCTTCCCGGCGCCGTTCGGTCCGAGGAAGCCATGGACCTCACCCGCCGCGACCTCCAAGTCGAGCCCGTCGAGCGCTCGTGTGCGGCCGTAGCTCTTCACGAGTCCGGAGGCCGAAATCGCGCTGGCCATGTCTATCCGCTCCTTGATGACGCTATGCTTGCTTGCCGGATGGTAAGCACCTTGTTAGCCGGTCGTCAAGCAAAGCGGGGTCGCGCCGTCCGGACACGAGGCAGGAAGTGGAGGCAGCATTGGAGGCAACGACCGCATCCCCTCGTGCCGATGGCCGTGTCACGGACACACGCGCGAACATCCAGTCCGTGGCGCTGGAGCTGTTTTCCCAGAAGGGGTTCACCGCCACCAGCCTTCGTGACATCGCGGAGGCATTAGGGCTGACGAAGGCGGCGCTCTACTACCACTTCCCGGCCAAGTCCGAGCTCGCTCGTAGCATCTTCCAACCGTTCGTGGACGACATCGACGCCTTCCTCAGCGGGGTCGAAGGCGGCGAGCTCTCGGCACGCGAGCTGCTTGAGCGCTACCTGGACGTGCTCGCTCCCCACCGCGTCGTCTTCATGGCCGTGCTCCACGATGCCAGTGCCCTTGCCCACGTGGACCTCGAGGCGGCGACCGTGCGCTGGATCGAACGATTCCAACGGCTGCTGGTCGGGCCGGACGCCACCCCGGCCCAGCAGGTCCGCGCCGTGGTCGCCGTCGGAGGGCTGTCGCGATGCCTGGTGCTCAGCGACATCCCCGCCGAACAGATCCGGGCCGCCGGTGTTGACGCCGCCCTTGCTGCCCTTTACGCCGGGACGGAGGGGACGTAGCGATTGTGGGGTTTCGGCTCTTACCTGCTGCTTGCCGCCCGCAGCGACCGAGGTCAGGAACGCGCCCCCGGGAAGGCGAAGGAGTGCACATCCGCTGATGTCAGTGGAATGCCCGGATAGGCCACAGGACTGTGGGAGAGCCCTGTCTTGACACAGAGCTCGGCATAGGCGATTCCGATGGCCTTGGTGTTGAGCACGGGTACGCCGATCGCCGGAGTGAGCTCCTCTGGCCGGACGACATAGGGAATCAGGGCCCCGCCAAGCGGGATGATCACCTCACTACCGCTGGCTTCGGCCAACTCAAGGATTTGGCTAGCGGCGAGCTCCTTGATCTCATCTCGGCGCTCATCGAGATCCTTTCCATACACTCCGATGGAATTGACATCGGTGATGTGCGACGCCACGCCATAGCTGTCAAGGATCCTCCACACGTAGGGGATGTGGCTCGCCAGGGGCACGATCACGCCTATCCGGTTGCCCAACGTGAAGGCGACGTGAAGGGCCGTCTTGAACAACCCGATGACGGGGATTCTCACGGCCAAGCGACCGGCCTCTACACCAGGGTCAAAGGTGTTGCTCTGGATGACCGCGTCATAGCCATCTTCGGCGGCGGATACGATCTTCTTCACTAAGGCCGGGGTTTCCATCCAGTGGTGCAGTCCATTCAACATGTTCTGATCACCCAGGCGATCCATGACGCCGCCACCCGGATAGTCGTCCGGATAATGAAGCTCGACCTCTGTGCCTGGTGATGCGTAGCTGTTCAGCAGCTCGCTGATACGTTGGTGGGCTGCGCCGCCCTCAGGGTCAGCGGGGGACTGATTCAAGAACATGATGCGCATGTCGGTTATGACCTCTCTCGTGTGGGTTTACGTCCGCAGTCCGTATCTGCGACTGACCGCGTAGAAGACCAAGCTGAGCCCCACGGCAACGACGGTCACCACCACGCTGAGTGCGCTGAGGACCGTCACCTGACCGTTCTCCCACAGGTTCAAAATCGTCACCGCCACCACCTCGTTGCGGGGACCTGACAAGATGACGGCCATGGACAGCGCGCGGATGGAGAACAAGAAGATGTAGATCCAGCCTGCGAAGAACGCGGGCACCATCAAAGGCAGCACGATACGCCACAGACGCACCCGCAGAGGCGCGCCCGAGACCTGGGCACTCTCCTCGAGGTCCGAATGGATCTGCAGCAGCCCCGCATGCGCAAATCGCATCCCGAATGGCAGGGTCCGCATGGCGTATGCAATCGCGAGGATCCATATCGAGCCGTAGATGCCAAATGGCACATTTATATATGTTCGCAGGATGGCAACGCCCGCCACGATCCCCGGAATAACGAGTGGCAGAGATGTGAGCCCG
>DASRVZ010000154.1:0-3866 GCA_035654835.1 Dermatophilaceae bacterium
CAATGATTGAGCAGGCGCTGAAGCAAGCGTCGTCGCGGCAAGTCCCCCTGCGGCGTCTGTTGCTGCGGTTACCGAGCTATGGGGCTGGGGCCTCCGGGTCGGCCGGCGAAAAATCCTGGCCAAGATACATCCGAATCACCGACTTAACTGATTCAGGGCGCCTACGAGCTGATGGTATCTTGCGACTCCATCCTGATGCGGCAGCGCCATACATGCTGGAGGAAGGGGATATCCTCATCGCTAGAAGTGGAGCGACGGTGGGAAAGGCATTCCTCTACCGACATGAGATGGGCCCTGCGGCATTCGCCGGCTACCTGATCCAATTTCGCACAGATCGCCGAAAGGCGCTTCCTGGAATCCTCGAAGCTTGGACGCGAACTCGTCACTATTGGTCCCAGGTTCAACTTGCCTCAATCCAAGCGACGATTGAGAATGTCAATGCTGAGAAATACAAGAACTTCTTGGTACCTATGGTCCCGCTAAAGTACCAGAAGAGGCTTCTCGCTGAGCTTGACCACGCTCGTGGGGCAAGTACTCGGATTGGACGCGCACTGAACGCTCAGATCGCTCTTCTCCGGGAGCATCGGCAGGCGTTGATCACCGCTGCGGTCACCGGAGAGCTGGATGTACCGGTGGTGGCCGCGTGACAGTGGAAGGTGCAGCTCGGCCGTGGCCGGCGGACTTTCCGGTTCTGCCGAATGGATCGGTGGAGGAAGGGCTGCCCGTGTGGAGTCTGTCGAATTCGATCGAAGGACGGACAACCGGTGCTCGGCTGCCATGCACCTCGGTTGGGTGTCCAGGGTGGTTCATCGGCGTGCGGTGGGAGACGGGCCAGCTGATGCGGATCTGCTCAGAGGGCTGGCGTTACGAGCCCGCCAAGCGGCAGGTTCGCGTGTCGGGCGGCGGTGAGATCTCTGCGCGGTTCGTGTCGCCCAAGCCGCTCGGTGCTTCACCGAGCCCCCAGCAGGAGTGGCCGCCACGTGAGGTGCTACGGCGGTGGAAGGGCTGGCGGGGGGCGGCGTGAGCGGCTTGGACGAGACGGCATTTGAGTCGTTCATCTGCGACCGGCTCGTCGGACCGGGCGGCTATGACGCAGCCAAGGTTGGGACGGCGCAGGGCTCGGCCGGGGACTTCGACCCTGCGCGGGCATTGGACACGGTGGAGCTGTTCGCCTTCATCGAGGCGACGCAGGCCGACGCGTGGAACCGGCTGCTCACGCTCTACGGCAATGATCCGGACAAGGCGCGGCGGTCCTTCGCCGAGCGCTTGGCGAAGGAGCTCGACGCCCGCGGCACGGTCGATGTGCTGCGCCACGGGGTCGTCGACCTGGGCGTCACCTTCAGGTTGACGTACTTCCGACCGGCGTCGGGGCTGACGCCGGCGCTCTTGGAGCGCTACGGCAGGAACCGCCTCACGGTCACCCGACAGCTGCCCTACCAGTCGGGATCGACCAAGACGGTCGATGTGTGCCTGTTCGTGAACGGCATCCCGGTTGCGACCGCGGAGCTGAAGAATCCGCTCACCGGTCAGGACATGGCCGACGCCATCGAGCAGTACCGCACCGACCGGGACCCGGCCAACCCGTTGCTGCGCCGGGCGGTGGTGCACTTCGCGGTGGACACCGAACGGGTCGCGATGACCACCCGCTTGGCCGGCAAGGCCACTCGCTTCCTGCCGTTCAACCGGGGCCACGAGATGGGCACCGGAAACCCGCCGAATCCCGGCGGACACCGCACGTCCTATCTCTGGGAGCGGGTGTGGCAGCGCGACGCCTGGCTGGACCTGCTGAACCGCTTCGTGCACGTAACACCTGCTCCGAAGGGGTCGAAGGCGCCGGCGATGGTGATCTTCCCCCGCTTCCACCAGTGGGACGCCGTGCTGGCGCTCAGCGGGGCCGCGCGGGACCAGGGGGCGGGAAACGACTACCTGGTGCAGCATTCGGCGGGCTCCGGCAAGTCCAACACCATCGCCTGGCTGGCCCACCGGCTGTCGTCGTTGCACGACGCCGCGGACCGGAAGGTGTTCGACAAGGTCGTGGTGATCACCGACCGGCGGGTGCTCGACAAGCAGCTGCAGGACACGATCTACCAGTTCGAGCACGCCCACGGAGTCGTCGTCCGGATCGACCAGAGCTCCCAGCAGCTGGCCGAGGCGCTGGAAGGCGAGCAGGCCCGGATCGTCATCACCACCCTGCAGAAGTTCCCGTTCGTCACCCAGAAGATCGAGGCGCTGCCGGACCGGACCTACGCGGTCATCGTCGACGAGGCGCACTCATCCCAGACCGGGGAGTCCGCCACGTCGCTCAAGGCCGTCCTCGGCGCCAAGGTCCCCGCGCCGGATCCCGACGAGCCACCCGATCCGGCGGAGGACGCCCTCGCCGCGGCGGTGGCCGCCCGTGGTCGACAGCCGAACCTGTCGTTCTTCGCCTTCACCGCCACCCCCAAGGCCCGGACCCTGGAGCTGTTCGGCCGGCACGACCCGGGCACCGACCGGCACGTGCCGTTCCACCTCTACTCGATGCGCCAGGCCATCGAGGAGGGCTTCATCCTGGACGTGCTGGCCAACTACGTCACCTACCAGACGTACTGGCAGATCGAACAGGCCACCCCCGAGGACCCCGACTACGACCCGGGCAAGGCCAGGGCCGCGATCGCCCGGTTCGTGTCGCTGCATCCCCACCAGCTGGCCCAGAAGGCCGAGGTGATCGTCGAGCACTACCGGTCCAAGGTCCGGGCGAAGATCGGCGGCCTCGCCAAGGCGATGGTCGTCACCGCCTCCCGGGAGCACGCCGCCCGCTACAAGCTGGCCCTGGACACCTACATCAACGGCAAGGGCTACACCGACATAGGTGTGCTGGTGGCCTTTTCGGGGCGGCTGGACCTCGACGGCGCCGAGGTGACCGAGTCGTCGATGAACGCCTTCCCCGACACCCAGACCGCCGCGGAGTTCGACACCTACGACTGGCACCTCCTCGTCGTCGCCGAGAAGTACCAGACGGGGTTCGACCAGCCCAAGCTGTACGCGATGTACGTCGACAAGGTCCTCACCGGACTCGCCGCCGTCCAGACCCTCTCCCGCCTCAACCGCACCTACGACCGCGAGGGGATCCGCAAGGACGGCACGTTCGTCTTGGACTTCCGCAACGACGCCGACGACATCCGCACGTCCTTCGAGCCCTGGTACGGCGCCACGGTCGCACCTCCGACCGACCCGAACCTGCTGTACGACACCCGCCACGGCCTCGATGAATTCGGAGTGCTGTGGCCCGACGAGGTTGAGCGCACCGTGGTGCTCCTGCTCGCCTCCGGCAAGGTGGTCCACGACCGGGTGCACGCCGCGCTCGCGCCGGCCATCGATCGCTTCGCCGACCTTGAGCCGGACGAGCAGGACAGGTTCCTTGACGCCCTCAAGCGGTTCATCCGCACCTACGCCTTCCTGTCGCAGGTGGTCGCCTTCACCGACACCAAGCTCGAGCGGGACTACCTGTACTGCAAGGCGCTGGCCGCATTCCTGCGCATCGGTGGCAGCGAAGCCGTTCATCCCGATGTCGAGCTCACCCACCTCAAGATCGAGCAGACCCTTGAGGGCTCCGTCGCCCTCATCGAGACCGAAGGCGTCGTGTCGACCATCTTCGGTGGGACGGGCAAGCTCTACGAACCCGAGGCGGAACCGCTGTCGCAGATCATCCAGCGGCTCAACGAACGCTTCGGCACCAACTTCGACCTCGACGACCGGGTCTTCTACGACCGCGTCGCCGACAAGCTCACCCAGCGGCCCGACATCCAGCGGGCCGCGGCCGTCAACTCACCGGAGAACTTCGGGCTGATCGCGGCCAAGGAGTTCCAAAGCGGGGTGCTGGACCAGCT
>DASRVZ010000155.1:0-18913 GCA_035654835.1 Dermatophilaceae bacterium
CTGCAAGACCAGCTCCTGGACCTCGTCCGTGCCAAGCACCCACCTGCCCGGCTACCAGTGAGAGCACCAACTGCTACGCGGGCATCCACTCGTGAGGCAACGAAGACCCGTAAGCGGGCATCTTGACACGAGGCAACATGGGGACCTAGGGCCCCCAGCAGCGGCTACGAAATCATACGCGATCTCCCGTGCCGAGTGGGTTATCGACGAGAAAGCCTGCAATAGAAGGCAGTTCGTCCTTGTTCGCCCGGCGGATGGATGGGCTGGAAAGGGTCAGCTTCGCGCGCAAATAAAGGATCTCGCCAGCTTCTCCTCTGCCCGAGAGCCGCCGGTGGGCGTGTCGCACAAGGATCGGTGACCGGTCAGCCATTGGTTGCCGGGACGGCAGCGAGTGCAGTCCAGGTGATGACCCGCTGGCTCATTCGTTGATTCAGCCGGGCCGGCTCAGCCCGGTCCCATCCCCCTGGCGAGCGGCAGTCTGCCCTCGGCGACCGAGGTGCCGACCCTGCGGTAGCAGAGGTGGAAGTCGGCCGAGTAGGTGGTCGGCTGTCTTCTTGGCCGCGGCCTCCTCTGCGGCCACCTGCCACGCCAATGACGGTGAACAGTAGGAGCAATCTGATGAGTGGCCCGTCAGGTGACGCCAGCGGTCGCTCCGCGTGGGGGTAATCGGGAACCTCGAATACGCCTCAGTAATGGCAAACCGAGGAGTAAGGACGGTTCGGGAGATAGGTCTCCCACTCCTGCATCGTGAGGTCGCGCCCCGCCAGCCGGCAGGCGGCCTCGACTGCTGCCTGCGGCCGAGGGTCCCATTCCGACACCGACGGGACGGTCGAGGCGATGAGCACGTTGTTATCCGCGCCGAAGCCCGCGCCGTCTGCCCCCTCGACGCTCATCGAGCCCAGAAGGCGGGCTGTGGCCGACTCCCAGAGGCTCACCCTGCCCGCCGAGGCGGTCACGAACCGGCCGCCGTCTCGGGAGTAGGCGACGAACCAGCCTCCGGCGGTCTGCGGACCGGCCGACGGCGACCTCGTCTTCAAGGTCACCGGGTCGAGCAAGGCAACCCGTCCGGAGCCGTCCGTCGAGCTGTCAATGCCGCTGACCGCAACGGTCGCCATGTCGCGCGACCAGGCGAACGACAGCGCCTGGAAGCCGATGTCCGCCCTGCGAAGGACGGCGCCCGCAGACACATCAAGGAGCTGAACTTTGCCAAAGACAGAGGTCAGCGCGCGGCTGCCGTCATGATTAACACCAATGGCGAGCACGGGGATCTCGGCCATCACCAGGATGGGCCTGACGGCTGGCCGCCCGGGCACGGTGTTGATGGTGTGTACCCAGCCGTGGTCCGTGCCCACCAGCAGCTGCGACCCATCCCCGCTGAACCCGACTGAGCTGAGGACGCCATGCTCGGCAGGCACGTCGTCGTTCACGGCGATGCCGGTGCTGCGATCGAAGCGCCGGACGGTGTAGTCGGCCTGGACGACCGCCAGTTCGGTGCTGTCCGGGCGCCAGGTGACGTCGGTGAAGTATCCCGGCGTGTGCACAAAGGGGCTGCGGCGGGTCCACGCACCCGACCGGAGGTCGAGGAACTGGACCGCATACGACTCTTTGCCGTCAGTGAGGAGGTACGCCACGGTGCGGCCGTCAGGGGAGACCCGAGAGTAGCCGACTTCGGCGGGGTCTGGCCGGGGTGAAAGGGGCCGCGTGCGGACAAACTGTCGATCCCCGGCTGTGTCCCACGCCAGCAGCAGTCCGTCCACCCTCGTGGCATAGACCGTTCGCCCGTCGGGACTGAACGCGATCCCGCTCGGGGCGATCTTGTCACCGAGGGGGAACCGGACGCCGGCCGCGTCGGGGTCCGAGAGCGCTCGCACGACGAGCACGTCGTCCACGGCATAGCCGATCTTGTCCCCTGTCGCGGAGATGGCAAGGTCGCCGCCTACTACCCCGTCTTCTGCGATGACCCTCTGAACCGAGAGCTGCTCGGGGTCGAGCAGGGTGATCGTCTTGTCAAGCATCACGGCGACGCTCTTGCCGTCGGGGGTGAGCGCGACAACCCCGCCGAACCCGGCGTCGCTGATCGGAGCGGACCCAGTTTCGCGCTGACGAGCGAGGTCGACGGCGTGGACACGATCGTCTTCCGCGACATACGCTCGCGTCCCGTCGTTGTTCACCGCAATATTGGCGGCGATGTACGGCAGCGTGAAAGCCGCGACGGGCCGCGTGAAGTCCCGGGTATCCCACACTCGGATCCAACTGTCCGTGTCCGCCTGGTTGGGGTGGATAAACGCCGCTGCAAGCCAGCGGCCGTTGGTGCTGAACAGGAACTCGTTGTGCACGACGCGTCCCGGGGGGACTCCGCCAAGCTGGTCCTTCGACAGCGCGGCGGTGTCGGGGTCAAGCAGACGCAGCGGGATCGGGTCGATTCGGCGGTCCCCCGTGGGTTTCCAAGGGTTGACGGCGACAACGAGTTGGCTGCCGTCGGGACTGAACTGAACCCTGCGTACCGGCACGTCGAAGTTGCGCGCGACCTCGGTCAGGGTGGCGGGGTCGACGATGCTCACCCCGCTCGTGACGCCGCCCGTGGCCAGTTTCTGTCCGTCCGGCCGCATTGCGATCGAGAGCATGGGGCCGCGTCTTGCCGTATCGATCAGCTGGGGTGCGCGGTCGAGCACGGATGTCAGGTTGCTCCGCGTGTCAGGTGTGTCATCCAGCTTGGTGGCGGCAACGGCGAGCAGGAGTGCGCGGTCGATGTCGGTGTTTCGCAGAGCCTCCGACCCCAGCAAGCGCGCGTCGGCAGACACGCTCTGACGCTCCGCGCGGTTCGCTGCGTTCACTGCAACGAAACCGGCAACGAGCGCGACGACGGAGACCGCTGCGACGGCAGCAAGCCCTGCCCGAAGGCGTCTGTTCGTGCGGCGCTCACGGCGGACCTGCTGCTCGGTGGCGCGTGCCGTCGTTTCGGCGAGCGCGGCTGACGCGTCGAGGAACTCGCGCTCTGCCGGCGTGAGGTCGGGGTCCCTGGTGTTCCGCCAATGCTCCGCGCTGCTCTGGCGGACGCCCCTGTACAGCTCGCTGTCGGGCCGCCCGAGCTCATCCCAGCTGACAGCGGCCACAGAGAGATGACGCATGACCCGCAGGCCCTCGACGTCGTCGTCAAGCCAGGACTGCAGACGTGGCCAGGCAACGGCGAGCGACTCATGAGCGATCTCGACGGTATCGCCGTCGCTGCTGACCAGTCGCGCCCTGACCAGTCTCTCGATGAGCATCTCGTGCTCGTCGTCAGCGGGCAGGGAACGGCGAGGCGCCCGCGTACGGACCGGATCACCCGAGGCGTCCGGGATGACAAGGCGCAGCATAAGGTCACGCAACATGCTCTGCTGGGATTGGGTCAGATCCCGGAACAGGCTCTCTGCTGATTGCGATACCGCCTCCCGCACCCCACCGGTGGCCCGATATCCAGCCACCGTCAGGGTCGCTCCCTCGCGCCGCGTCCAGGTCTGTCGCAGCACGTGGGACAGGAGTGGAAGTGCGCCCGGCGCCCCTTCGATCTCTCGGACCAGGAGGTCGACCAGGCCAGGCTCCAGGCGCAGCCCCGCTTGTTCGGCCGGGCTCTCGATCGCTCGCCGAAGCTCGACTTGGTTCATCGGGCCGAGGAGGTACAGACCGCGCTCCACCAGGTGCGCGAACGCGGGATAGACGGAGACCTCGCCGAGGCGGTCCGCACGAAGGGTCACGATGAGCTGGCCAGATCCAGCGAAGTCGGCCAATGCCGCGAAGAACCCAACCCGCTCCGTCGAGCTATCACCCACGGCCAGCGCTTCTTCGCACTGGTCGACCAGCAGGACGCTGCCCGCGCCGCGCGGCATACCCGCCAGTGCATCCATCGGCAGGCTTCCCGGCGTGATCACGCGAACCCTGCGGCCGTCGCGCTCCAGCGCAGCAACCACGCCTGCCCGTGCAAGGGATGACTTACCGCTCCCCGAGGGCCCGACGATGGCCAAGACCCCCGCGGCGTCCATGCGGTCAAGGCACGCTGCGATGTCCGTTTCCCGCCCGAAGTACGCCGTGGCGTCAGAGATGTCGTAGGCCAACAGCCCGAGGTACGGGCACACCTGGCTCGTTTCCGGCAACGCAGCTGTCACGGCCAGTGAGGGGTCATGGTGGAGGATGGCCTGCTCGAGGGAGTTCAGGTCAGGGCCGGGATCCAGTCCAAGCTCGTTGACCACCACGGAGCGGGCGCGGTGAAGGGTCTCCAGCGCGTCGTGCTGCCGGCCGTCCTGATATTGCGCCAACGCCAGCAGCCCCCATCGCCGCTCGCGGAACGGAGCTTCCTGGACCAGGCGAACAGCCGACCCAAGCACCTCGCGGAACCGCCCGCACCGCAGCAATGCCTCCGTACGAAGATCCTCGGCGTCGCGTCGCAGCTCGACCAGTCGCTCCAGCTCGATCCGTCCCGGTGCCCAGTCGGAGATCTCGAGGAAGGGCTCGCCGCGCCACAGGCCAAGGGCCTCGCCCAGGAGGTAGGTGGCCCGCTCCGGCTCACCCAGGGCGAGCAGCTCACGAGCTCGCCCGATGAGTTGCTCGAACCGAAGGTGGTCGAGGTGGTCGACATGAATGTGCAGGCGATAACCGTGTGGAGTGCTCTCGATGGCGTCGCCGCCCAGCACCTTGCGTAGGCGCACGATGCAGCCTTGGACAATCTTCGCCCACGACGCCGGCGGGTTCTCACCCCAGATGGCTTCAGCGAGAGAATCGCGGCTGACCACGACTCCTGGCCTGACCGCCAGAGTCTGGATGACAACGCGGTCCCGAAGCCCGAGGGTTGAAGCTCTCCCATCGACTTCGAGCGACCCAAGCACCGCGATACCCATAAGTCGAATGTCGCCCCCTCGCCCAGGGACGTCAACAGGCGAATTACCGTCGTGATACCGCTGAACACCGCCGCAATACCGGTGGCTGTCAGAACGGAACGGAGCCGATCCCGTCCGGGCGGCTCCCGAACCGTTCAAAGGAAGCCACCATGTTCCTCGCAATACGACACCGCGAATCCGAAGGATCGCCTAAGAATCGAGTCTTCCCACGATTGATGCTCGCACTGACCGGCGCTGCACTTGTCAGCCTCATGGCCGCACCGTCAGCTCTGGGCCGACAGGATGACTCTCAGCTCTTGCGGCAGAACGCGTACAGCGCCACGGGCTGCCCTCTCGAGCGGATCGCCGGTCAATTCGTCCGGTGCGACACCTTGACTGGCGCTGGAGCTCCTGCGCCTTGGTACGTTCCGGAACAACCATGACGCCCAGGCGGTAACGGCATCCGAGACTCACGAGGAGGAATCACATGAGCATCATCTCTACCAAGCGCGCCCAGACCTCGGTGTGCGCCCTCGCACTCAGTGCTCTGATCGTCCTGGCCACGTCGGCTACCACCCCCGCAGCGGCCCACTTTGGAGGCTCGACGACCACATGCACCCACGCCGGCGGGGCCGCGGTCGTCGAGTGGAACGCGGTCGCCTCCCAGGTCGTCGGGACCGACACCGCACTGCCGGCACCACTGATGTCGGTGGGCATGTCTTACGTCCAGTCGGCCGTGTACAACGCCGTGGCAGGCATCGAGGGAGGTCGCCCGCTCTACCGCTGGAACGTCCGCGGCCCGAGGTGTGCGTCCAGCGACGCCGCGGCCGCCTCGTCAGCCCGGGCGGTGCTGCTGCACTACTTCCCCGGCAGCGCCGCACGTGTCGACTCCGCGTACGACGCCGCACTGGCCGCGATCCCAGCCGGGCCGGCCAGAGTCGACGGCATCGCCTTCGGGGAGAGGGCCGCCGAGCACATCATCGACCTGCGCCGTGGGGACGGCTGGCAGGTGCCGGTCTCCTTCACGTTGACGCCGCAGCCAGGCGTGTGGCGGCCGACGCCACCGGCGTTCTCACCGTTCCTCGCGCCCTGGCTGGCGTCGATGAAGCCTTTCCTGGTGGGCAGTGCGGACCAGTTCCGTCCCTCCGGTCCGCCCCGGCTGACCTCCGGTCGCTACGCCCGCGACGTCCGGGAGGTCGCGGACGTCGGATCGGCGACCAGCACGACCAGGACTACGGAGCAGACCGAGATCGCGCGCTTCTTCGGCGGCAACCTGACCGCCCAGCTCCAGGCGGGATACCGCGACCACATCAGCCGGCACCAGCTCAACGCCGGCGAGGCGGCGCTCTACCTCGCCGTTGGGAACCTCACGCAGTCCGACGCGGTCATCAGCTCCTGGGACACCAAGCTCCACTACGCGTTCTGGCGGCCAGTGACGGCAATCCGTCTCGCTGACACCGACGGAAACGCCGGCACCACCGCCGACCCGGGCTGGACGTCGCTGCTGCCCGCACCGCCGTTCCCGGACTACGTCAGCGCTCACACCGTCGTCATGGGTGCGGTCACCCAGGCGCTGAGCACGCTGGAGGGCACAAACAGGCTCGACCTGAACCTGCCTTCCTCAGTCACCGGCACCACCCGCCACTACGAGACGGGCGCCCAGCTGCGAGCCGAGGGCATCGCTGCTCGCATCTGGGCCGGCATCCACTTCCGGACCTCCGACGAGGTCGGTGACCGGATGGGCGCTCGGCTCGGTAGTTGGATCGGCAGCCGCCACCTGCTCGGCAGCCTCGGGCACAGCTGATTCCGAGGTCTTGTCGACCATTCTCGACCGACCCGGCTGGTGCGCGCCCAGCACGACGGAACCGCCGGTCGGTTACGGGAGCCGCCACAGGGGCCCTCTTCCGGCGCCGACAGGTTCAGCTCCCGCCGCGTGAGGTACAGCGCCACCCCGCCGGTGAACGGGCCGAGTAGCCGTTTTCGGTCCCTTGCCGCGGGGTGCAGGCGGGCACGTGGTGGCCGGCCATCCGATGGGGCTCTCGAGTCGGGGATCAGCGGGGTACGGATCGACTGGGCAGCAGATCAGGTGGTGCCGACCCTGGGCCTGCTTGGCGGGATCGTCGTGGTCATCTCCGCTGAGTCGATGCCGCTGGCCACCTCGCGCGTCCTGCTGATCGCCGCGGCGGCCGCAACCGCCACCCTGCTGTGGTGGGTTGGCGTGGACGAGCGCTGATGCCGTCTACGACATCGCTGATGATCTCGTCTGAGGCTGACATCGCAGTGGTGAGCGCGGAACTGGCAACTACCGGATCTGGCACCCCTCTATGTCAAGAGGCTGGGTGAGGGGCTCGAGGCCGCATGTGGTGCGCTCGACCGTGTCGGAATTGAGTGCGTCCAAGGGCCCGAGTCGATCTCAGTGCTCGCGGCGCGGTGCGTGTCACTGGCTCGGCTTGGCTCACGCGAAGTAGCGGATGAGGTGATGCCGGCGAGCTCGGCGTGAGCACTGCTACCGCACCAAGCGTCGAGCCTGCGCATTCGTGGCTGCCGGCCTCCGTCGTGGCTCGGCTAGACAAGGGACTTTCGTCCCGGATATCGCCCGTTTCTGCGGAGCAGACTAACTTTTGCGGGGCTCCTGATTGGCCATCTCGTGAGGCCCACAGTCCACTCTCGGCCAGACGCGCCCGGCTCCGGAGCCTTGTCGTCAGGAGTGGGAGGCAGTGATGAACGTTCTACATAGCAGTAACAGATCAAAGATCGCGCCGTCCACTGTGCGTTCGACGACGCCGTAGGTCTCGATCTCTCGGCGGTCCCGTGGGTCGATAGCGTCCGATGCCGGCGGCCCTGTCTCGCATGTGCCCCGCGAGCTTCCCACCGAATCGCCCACGGCCCGCAGGCGCCACGCACTCAAATGCCGCGATGAGCGATCATTGCGGCCTGTGGATCCCCAGGTGGGCATGGCGGCTCTGGCCAGGCAAGAAGACCGTTGTCGCGCTGGGTCCACCGCGTGAGCCGCCTCCGCCGGAAAGCCCCTCGGTTCAGCGAACAACATGCCCGCCTACTGCCTCAGCTGCAATCTGAAGCCAGCGCTGACTGGTCCAAGACCGCCCAAGTCGCATGTCTGGAACAACTTCGGACCAGCAACGTCACCGAGGCTGGTCAAATAGCCGTTCTGGACGCCTGGGTGAATGGTTCGGACGCATTCTGCATTGTCTATCAATCGCCATACGAGGCGGGAGAGGTCGGCATCAAGCGCACCGTTCGGACCATGGGCACCCCCGCCCGTCACCCGACGAGGGGCAGGTCGGGGTTCGGCCGAAGCCCGACCCGGATGGCCTGCGCACCCGGGCCATCCGACGCGGTCTGGATCGCCTGCTTCCACTCGGACAGGTCGTAGGTGTGGGTGACCATGCCGTCGACCGGGAACGTGGGGTCAGCGAACCAGTCGAGCACCTGCTCCTGGGTTCGGCGTCCGTCGAGCTTCGGCTCGGGCCCGGGATCCGTGGTGCCCTGGACGGTGATCTCCCGCTTCCAGACCAGCGCCCAGTTCATCGGTTGCTCCCCGGCGGCGCCGGCCAGCACGACCATCCCTGTCGGGCGCACCAGGCGAAGCGCGAGGTCGATGGTCTGAGGTGACCCGACGCAGTCGATCACGAGGTCCACGCCCTGCTCCAGGATCGGCAGTTTCGGCTGCCCCGGGGTGACGGTGTGGTGCAGCAGTCGGCCCCCGTCCTGCTGGGCCAGTGCCTCGATGGCTTGCGCCCCGGCCGGTAGGGCCCGGTCCGCGCCAACCTTCAGCGCCCACTGGGAGCCGAAGGCCCCGGGGCTGACCACGGAGATGTTGAGGTCCGGGTGGAGCCGGCGCAGCGCGGCGGTGGTGAGCAGCCCGATGGCCCCGGGGCCGATGACGACGGCCCGCTCTCCCTGCCCGTTCCAGTGCAGTGCGGAGTGCAGGGACACTGATGCCGGTTCGGTGAGGGCGGCCCGCGCTGAGGGGAGGTCTCCGATCGGGAAGAGCTGCGACTCGTGGGCGCTCACCTGCTCGGACCATCCGCCGCCGGTCTTGCGGGAGAAGCCCAGCGTGGGCGCGGAGCAGCCCGAGACACCGGGGAGGTCGAATCGCTCGCACACGTTCGGCTTGCCTGCGGCGCAGCTTCGGCACACGGGGTCGAATCCGCGTTGCGCGCAGGCGATGATGACGTCGACTGCGACCCGGTCGCCCTCCTTGACCCAGGTCACGCCGGGGCCGACCTGGTCGACGACGGCGACGAACTCGTGGCCGGGGATCTGCTTGGTGTCCGGGTAGTAGGCGCTGAGCACCGTGGACAGCTTGGCGTGGGCCAGGCCGACGTCTGAGCCGCAGATGAGCGACAGTTCTGGGCGCAGTAGGACCCATCCGGGTGCATCTGGTAGCGCTGGCGCGGGTTCGTCCTCGAGCAGCCGGAGCAGGCCGCCTGGGCCCCATCCGGCGCCCTTTCCCTTACCCTTGGGCAGCTTCTGCGAGGCAGCTGTGTACAGGTACCGCGGAATGGCGATGTCAGCGAGGATCGCGCGCATGGACAGGAACCTTTCGATAGGTCGTGCGGTGAGAGACGCCGGTCAGACGGAGTAGGTGCGCTGCTCAGCGGCGTGAGTCAGGCCCTTGACCAGGGACTTGAGTATCTGGCGAGTGATCATTCCGGGACCACGGACAGGAGTCCGGAACTGCGCCTCCCACGTGACGGTGGTCCCGCCGCCCGGCGTGGGCTCGAGACTGACGAAGCCGTGGTACATCCAGTGCAACGGGGCGCCCTTGGCCGTGTACTCCAGGCGGTTGGGCTCCTCGGCAACGACTATCGTCTCGGTCACCCCCAGCCGCCCGCGGCCGCCGCTGAGGCGACGGACGGTGCCGACCTCGCCGCCGTCCGACGGGCGGCTGACCACCTTGGACGACGAGAACGGTGACCACTCGGACATCCGGTCGTGATCCGTGAGCACCTCCCAGACCCGCTCCGGCGGGGCGGAGGTGAAGGCGGTCGCGGACTCCCGGGTCACAGGTGCCGGGTTCGGCGCGAAGCCGAGCTCGAGCAGGTTGAACGGGTTGACCCGCTCCTTGCGCCCAGCACGCTTGTGGTAAAGCAGCTCGATGCTGAAGCCCATCGGGTCGTTGACGTAGACGGCGTACCAGAGCTTCTTCAGCAGGGTCGGCTTGGTGCTGTTGGGCACCAGACCGTTGGCCTGGCAATGCGCGACCAGCTCGTCGTGCTCCTTCTCGTCGCGGATGCCCAGGGCGACGTTCAGCGGGCCGATGTCGCTGATGTGGTAGCCCTCGGGCCATGGCTTGCCGACCGGGTCCAGGTACTGCACGACCTCCAGGAAGATGTCTTGGGCACGCACGACGAACGACTCGCGGCTCGCGCCCTTGAGGCCCCACAGCGCCTCGTGCTCGGGGGTGTGCAGCACGACGTCGGGTTCCTCGGGCAGGCCGAGGACCCCCAGCCAGGTGTTGCGGGCCTGCGCGAGGTCGGGCACGGAGAGTGTGAGGAACCGGGTGGTCGCCGGCAGGTCGCGGATTCGGCTGCGCTGCTCGGCGGCGCGCGGGTCGTCCTCCAGGATCTCCAGCAGGACCCCGTTCGGGTCCTTGATGCAGACGCGGCGCGCCCCCTGCTCGCCGATCGGCTCGCTGAGCAGCGTGACGTGGCGACGGGCGAGGCGCTCGAGCACGGCGTCGAAGTCGTCGACGTGGATGCCGATCATCGTGTAGCCGATGTCGCAGGGTCGCCAGCCCGCGGGAACCGGGACCGGCTTCGGCTTGCGGAACTCGAAGAGCTCCACCTGGAAGAACTCCTGCGAGTCCAGCAGCCACCAGCACTCGCTGGTCGCGTCCGGCACCCCCTGCACGTCAGCGGAGCCCAGTTGCGGGATGAAGGCGGCGGTGCCGCCGCCCTCGACGTAGCCGAAGATGTCACGGTACCAGCGCTGGGAGTGCTGGACGCTCTGGACGCTGATGGCGATCTGGTTGATGGGCAGCTCGGTCATGCGGTGTTCCTTCATTTCCCTCGATAGGTCGGTGGGTACAGGGTCACGCGAGACCGCGGACGGCCGCGAGGATGCGGTCGACGTTCGGCAGGGCGGCGTGCTCGAGGTGGGGGGCGAAAGGGATGGTCTGCTCGACGGCGACCCGGGCGTACTTCGCCTGCGTGCCGGACTCGAGCAGCAGGGCGGCGACCTCGCCGGTGAGCCCTGCTCGGCTGTAGTCCTCGTCGACGACGACGACCCGGCCAGTCTTGGCCGCGGCGGCGAGAATGGCCTCACGATCCAGCGGGGCGACCGTGCGCAGGTCCACGACCTCGGCCTGGATCCCCTCGCCGGCCAGCACCTCGGCGGCCTCCAAGCAGCGGTGCACCCCGACGGCCAGGCTGATCAGGGCCACGTCCGAGCCCTCACGGCGCACGGCAGCCGTCCCGAACGGGATCGGCTCGACGACGGCGGGCACCTCGCCGCGGATCCCGTCGGCGGGGATGATGCTGGTGAAGTCGACCGTCTTCCGGCTGTCGCCGGCCAGGTACTCCAGCATCTGGATGTCGAGCAGCTTCGGGGTCAGGAAGACCACGAACTCGTCGCCCTGCAGCGCGGTGAGCATGAGCCCGGCAGCGTCCGCAGGGGTCGAGGGCACCACGACCGTGATCGACGGGTAGGCCGCGAGCGTGCCCCAGTGGGCCTGCTCGTGCTGGCCGCCGTCGGTGTACCAGGCCCCCGCCCCGGCGCGGATCACCAGCGGGATATCCCAGCGGCCACCGGAGAAGTCGCGGAACTTCGCGGCACCGTTGACGATGGCGGACCAGCCGACCGCGGCGAAGTCGATCATGTAGAGCTCGACGACCGGCTTCAGGCCGGCCATCGCCGCGCCGATGCCGGCGTACATGAACGCGCCCTCGCTGATCGGGGTGTCGCGGACCCGGTCGTTGCCGAACCGGGCGAGCAGGTTGCGGCGCAGCAGGCGCACGTCCTCGCCCCAGGTGAGGACACGGTCGTCGGCCGCCATGGCCTGGCCGAGGGCGTGGTCGACCGCCTGGTCGAGGGTCATGATGGTCACTTGGTGCCTCCCTTGGGGGTGCCGAACACAGGGCGGCCGGCGACGGCCGCGCGGGCGGCGGTGATGACGGGCTCGATCTCGGCGCGCTCCTGCGCCTCGATGCGATCGGCCTCGCCGACGGCGAGCAGCGGGCGCGCGTTGGCCAGGGGGTCCATTGTCGAGCCGATCGCCCAGTCCCGGGCGGCACGCGCCCCGCGCTTGGTGATCTCGCCCACGCCGCCGGCCTTCTGGGCAGCGCCGCCACCCTCGGCCCTCACGCCGTCCTTCAGCCCCGGGCCCCACGCGGCCGCCATGACCAGCGGGGTCCGCAGCAGGCGGACCAGGCCGTCGCCCTCGAAGTGCCCGCCGGGGCGATGGCAGGTGGCGTACAGGAAGCCGGGCCCCTTTCCGGCTCGGGCCCGCTCGATGAGCCGGCCCGCGGCGGCGAAGACGTCCTCCACGCGATCGCCGTTCGCGGTCTCGACCGGCAGGCCGAACCCGCGCGCGCGCTCCACTGGGGTTCCGCCTGTGACATCGGAGGAGTAGGTCGTGATCGACCACTTGTTGTCCTTGCACACGAACACGACGGGCAACTTCCACGCGACCGCCATGTTGTAGGCCTCCATGAGCATGCCGGCGTTCATACTTGCCTCGCCGTGGAATGCCACTGCCACGGCGCCGGGGTTGCGCATGGCGTGCGAGATCGCGGCGCCAACGGCGAGCGGCCCGCCTGCACCGACGATGCCGTCGCAGCCGGTGCCCAGCTCCGGCTCGAGCAGGTGCATGTGCCCGGCCATGCCGTGGTTCATGCCCTGTTCGGAGCCGAGCACCTCGAGCATGAGCGCCTCGGGATCGGCGCCCCGGCCGATGAACGGCGGGGTATTCCGGTGGTCCAGGTGCTGCGTGTCCCGCTCGTTGAGGTGGGCCAGGACGCCGGCATTGATACCCTCCTCGCCGATACCGGAGTGATACTCACCGGGCACGAGGCCGTCGTGCCATGCCTGGACAAGGGCCTCGTCGACCAGGCGCATCCGCACCATGAGCCGGTAGATGGTGGCGGCGTCGAACTCGGCCGGGGTCACCCGGGGCCGTGCAAGTGGGCCGCGCTGCAGACGGGTCGGGACGCGCATTCCTCGCTCCGTTCGTGTGGTCGGGGTCGGACGGTCAGATGAGGCCCTCGGAGTGGGCCCATTCCTCGCAGCGGCGCATGCCCTCGTCGAAGGTGACGACGGGCTGGTAGCCGAGCAGGGTGCGGGTCTTGTCGATCGAGACGACGCCTCGCCGGTTGAGCATGTGCATCGCAGCCGCGCCGACGCCGCTGGTGCAGTCCGTGGAGAGAGTCACGCAGCACATCCGTTCTGCGGCAGCGGCCGCGCTGGAACTCGCTCTTCAAGGGTCGGCCCGCAGTGGCTGGCCCCTGAAGGTTAGCGGTGCCGCCCCTCTTAAGCCTGGCAGTACCGGCGTTGCGAGGCGTTTGCCCGCCACACCACCTCACCTGGCCCGCAGCCCCCGACACACGCCGCCGGCTTGATGGCACGCCCGAGCGTTCCCTCTGCGACCCTCGAAGCCAGGCAACACTCTGAGGGCTGTTGCGTTGAGCGACCAAGCCACGGTTCCCAAGCCTCCGTCAATAGCACTTCCTGCCGAATAGGCAGTCGCGGAGGGGCCTTTTGAGCGCCTGGCCCGCGACGGGCCAACGTCCGCATCTGGCGCATGGGGTGTGCGTTCATGTCCGGTGATGGATCCGCACACGGGACGAAACTACCGAAGTCGGACAATGGCGCGACCTCATCGTCGTCAGGGCGAAAGTGGCGCCTCGTGGGGTGTGCACACGCAGAGTCGGTTGCCCTCGGCGTCGGCGATGACCCACCAGGACGGAGCGAACCGCTCGTCGAGACGCCGACCACCGGCTGACTCAACGGCGTCGACGACCTCGAGGGCGCTCTCTTGCGCCACGTGAACGTCGAGATGCAGACGGGAGGTAGCGGGGGTCTCGGTGCATTGGAACCACAGGGTGGGACCGCGTCCCCACGGATCGACGAGGTCGCCCGATCGGCCTAGCCGATAGCCGAGCGCCGTCTGCCAAGTCGACCTCAGCGCATCCGGATCGGCGCTGTCCATTCCGATCTCCACCGTGCGGACCAGGGTGGGTTCGGCAACGGCACCAGCGCCAGCGGCAAGGGAGCTGATCCGGGTGGCAAGCCGGATGTCTCGCTCTATCACCTCATCACCGACCTGATGCGTCGTCGACCGCACGAAGACGTGGTCGTAGCGCCAGTCGACGTCGGGATGGTGGTCGACGGACTTGGCCGCCTGCCCAGGTCGCCAGCGCCGGTCGTGACGCATGCCCGTAGGCCGAACGCGATGTGGACGGGGCAACTCCGAAGGGTCACCCCGCCCACTTGGACGCTCAGCGCCGGAAACCAGTGATCCGCTCGATGCGAGACCTGGATTACTTGATGAAGCCTTCTGACCGCATCCAGTCCTCGGCCACGGCACGGGGCTTTTCCCCGTCCACGCTGATCCGCTTGTTGAGGGCCGAGAGCGTCTCTGTGGTGAGCTTGTCGGCAATCGGCTTGAACAGCGCCTCGATGCCTGGGTACTTCGCGGTGACGTCGGTCCGGATGGAGATCGCCGGGTTGTAGATCGGGAAGAAGCTCTTGTCATCCTCGACCACGTTGAGCTTCAGCGACGAGACCCGGCCATCAGTGGTGAACACCTCGCCGAAGTTGCAGGTACCGCCCTTGCTCAGCTCGGTATAGACCACCGCGGTGTCCAGCAGGTGCACGTACTCGGATGCAAGCTTGAAGTCATAGAGCTTCTCCACGCCCGGGAAACCGTCGTCCCGGCTCTGGAACTCGCTCTCGACGCACATCGTGGCGGCCGCCGGGTTCTTGTTCGCAAGCGCTGCGTAGTCGGACAGCGTCTTGACGCCATACTCGTCCAGCGTTGCCTGTGTCTGGGCCAGCGCGTAGGTGTTGTTCGCCGGAGCCCGATCCCACCACGTGACGCCGTTCGCGGCATCATCCTTGGCGACCGCGTCGAACTGCTTCTCCGAGTCGCCGATGGGCTTGGTGTTCTTCAGATGGCTGATCCACCCGGTGCCGGTGTATTCCCAGTACAGGTCGATCGCCCCGCCGGTGAGTGCCTGCCGGGTGTTGTTCGTCCCCATGATGTTCGTCTTGTCAACCGTGGTTGCACCCGCTGCTTCCAGGGCCACGATCGCAATCTGACCCAGCAGGAGCTGCTCATCGAAGTCCTTGGAGCCAACCTTGATCGTGGCGCCTTCCAGCGCGTCAATCTTCTGGATGGACCCGCTCTCCACGGCGTCGCCATCGCCGGCATTGTTGAGCGTGCAGCCTGACAAGGCGACACCCACCACCGCCGCGAGCGCGGTCGTCTGGGCGAGTCGATAACGATTCGTTCGCATTATGCGTGTCTCATTTCGTTGATTTCTTCGGAATCTACCAAGGTTGTCTTCTTCGGGATCTGTCAAGCAACGTGACACACAGTACGGCGAGAACCAGCCGTGCGCGGTGTGGTCATTTCGGCGACGTCAGAGGCCCCGAGGCCGCAGGACTTCTTCCGCGATGCCGCCGACCCAGTCGGCGAACAGTGCGAGCACAGCGGCGAGGACTCCAAACGTCAGGCTGAGGGCCGGGCGATTCAACTTGATGCCTGCCACCAAGCCACCACCGAGGCCGCCCGCGTCGATGAACGTCGCCAAGGTCGCGGTCGCCACGGTCAGCACCAGGGCCGTGCGGATGCCGGCAAGGATCACCGGCACCGCCAACGGGAGCTCAACCCGGCCCAGGACGGCCAGGCGGGACATGCCCATGCCTCGCGCGGCCTCCTTCAGTGCGGGGTCGACGCCGTCCAGTCCAACGATGGTGTTGCGCAGGATCGGCAGGGTCGCATACACGACGAGCCCGATCACGGCCGTCCCGAAACCGATCCCGAGCCACAGCGCGAGCAGAACGATCAGCCCGATCGAGGGAATGGCCTGACCGAAGTTGCCCAGCCCCAAGCCGATCGGCTTGATCCATCGGGCGAAGGGTCGGGTCAGCAGGATTCCGAGGGGCACAGCGATGACTATCGTGAGGGCCGTTGCGACGAGCGAAAGCTGCACGTGCTGCCACAGATCGGTCCTGATTCTGTTCGGGTTGAGCACACGCCTCTCGATGGAGTCGAGCGTCTGTACCTGCACCCACAGGTAGAGCATCAGCAGGATCGCGGCGAGCAGAATCGGACGGAGCGACATGCCCGTCAGCCGCCGCCAGAAACCACTGCTCCGGGTCGCGAGCTGCTGGGTGCCGACGGCCGGGTCATCCAGCGCAACGTCATCCAGCGCACGCGACGCGGGTGCCATCAGGAACCCGCGGACGGGTCAAGCTTTGCCGTCGGGTCGTCACTCGGATCGCCCGCGGGTTCGTCCGCGATGGCGGCCATCAGGTCGTCGAGGCGGATCGCGCCGAAGACCTCACCCTCGCCGGACTCGTCCGCAGCCACGAGGACCTTGCTCTGTCCGCTCTCCAGCATCAGGTCGAGCGCGTCATGCAGGCTGGCCTCAATGGTGATCTGTGGGAAGTGCTTGTGCGCAGGAACAGGGCGCAGCTCGGCGTCACGCAGCCGCATCAGACCGAGCCGCTTGAGCTGCCCACCCGAGCCGATAAAGCTACTCACGTAGTCGTTGGCAGGCGCGGCGAGGATCGCCTTAGGCGTGTCGTACTGTTCGATGATGGAATGCGGGCCGAGAACGGCGATGCGGTCCCCCATCTTGAGGGCTTCGGCGAAGTCGTGGGTGACGAACACGATGGTCTTGCCCAACTCACGCTGGAGTCTCAAGAACTCGTTCTGCAGGCGATCGCGGGTGATCGGGTCGGTTGCCCCGAACGGCTCGTCCATCAGCATCACCGGCGGATCTGCTGCCAGTGCACGGGCGACGCCGACCCGCTGCTGCTCGCCGCCGGAGAGCTCGCGGGGGTACCTCCGCGCATAATCACCGGGCGGCAGTCCGATGACCTCGAGCAGCTCCTCGACCCGATCGGCGGTCTTGCGCTTGCTCCAGCCGAGCATGCGGGGGACGAGACCGATGTTCTCGGCGATGCGCATGTGTGGGAACAGGCCAGTCTGCTGGATGACGTACCCGACATTGCGTCGGTGCTCGTCGGCGTCGAGCTTGAGGACGTCGGTGCCCCCGATCAGGATCTGCCCGGACGTCGGCTCGATAAGTCGATTCATCATCTTCATCGTCGTCGTCTTGCCACAGCCCGACGGACCCACGAGCACCACGATCTCCCCGGCCGCGATCTCCAACGTGATGTGGTCGACCGCTGGGGCGACCTGACCTGGATAGCGCTTGGTCACATCCAAGAGCTGGATGGTGGCGCCGCCGGTCCGTGCCGGCGCAGCGCCCGGGGCCAGCGAAGTCGCCGAGTCAGGGGGTGTCGGGTCGGATGGACTTCTCGAGTTAAGCACGGTGTCAGGCACGGATACCCCTTGAGGTGGTCAGTCGGTCGATCACGACGTAGGCCAGGTCGAAAAGCAGCGCGATGATCACGATCGCTCCGGTCCCGATCAGGACCTGATTCAGCGAGTTCACTGCGCCGAAGCGCGCCAAGCCGTGGAAGATCTCGTTGCCCAGTCCCGGTCCTGAGACGTAGGCGCCGATGGCAGCGATCCCGATGATCATCTGGGTGGACACGCGAATGCCCGAGAGGATCACCGGCCAGGCCAGCGGGACGCGGACGCGCCACAACAGGAGGGCACGGCTCATACCCATGCCGCGGCCTGCGTCCACGATCGAGCTGTCGACGCCAGCCAGCCCGACGATCGTGTTCCGCGTGATCGGCAGCAACGCATACAGGACGAGTGCAAACAGGACGTTGGCCGTACCCAGACCCAGGGGACCGATCAAGATGCCCAGCAGCGCTATGGACGGGATCGTCAGGAATGCCGAGGTCGTCGTCGTTGCCAGGCTCGACGGGAGGGAATGCCGGTAGGTCAGCATGCCCAGGCCCACGCCGATGATGACGGCGATCGCCATCGCGGCAAGAGTGATGTCTATGTGCTCGATGGCGTGATTGAGGACGTCGATCCAGTTCTCTGAAAGGTACTCGGCCAGGCTCAGTGGTCTACTCCGTCGCGTCAGTGGGTACTCGTGTACGCCATATGAGTCAGAATCGTGTCTTCAGCCAGGCCAGCGTTATCCCACTAAAACAAATATGCTATTTGACGAGTGTCGTCAAGACTTTTGCTCCACTGTCTCATGGATTTTGGCCCCGGTGTCGGGCGGGTCGTGGGCGGGAGTCAGGGGTTGAGGAGTTCGTCGAGGATGACGTCGTCGATCGCGGCGGGAAGACGCGTTCGCTGCCAGCCGGGAGTTTCGTCCGCTGAACGTGCATTGTAGCGAAGCACTTCGCTCACAGGGATGAGCCGAATCTTCACCACCAGGTTCGCGTCGGTATATCCCCCCTACGTGACGAAGGTCGAGAAGAAGGGGCGCACGAAGGCCGAACTGGATCAGGTAATCGAATGGCTGACCGGCTTCGACCTGGACAAGTTGGTCGACGAACTGGCCAAGGGCAAGTCGATGGACAGGATCTTGCGGGCGTAACGGTCAGCGGCGGCGCGGTTGGGATTCGTCCGGTCGAGTATCACCGTCGGATCCGCCCCATCTCCGGCGCGGCTGGCCTAGCAGTTGCGAGCCTCGGCAGCACCCGAGCGACAAGAAGCGATGTGACCCGGGCAATCTGCGGCCTCGTGAGATGGCGTGAGTGGCTGCCTATTTGATCGGCGCTCAGGCGAGCATCAGCATCGTGGCGAGGGTCAGACTCGCGACGATCTCGCCAACGCCGATCGTTGCTGCAGACAGCCCGGGCCACCGCTTGGGCACGACGGCGGCCCGTAATGCGAGTACAACAAAAAGCGCCCCCAACCACGGGCTTGCGACCGACGCGGGCACACATACGGCGACGTGGTACATCACCGAGAGCCGGTACCTCCCGACGTG
>DASRVZ010000156.1:0-3104 GCA_035654835.1 Dermatophilaceae bacterium
GCCGACCGGTACCGCGTCGCCGTCGCCTTGGTCACTGCCTTGCGCTGGCTCATCGTCAGTCCCATGTTCGAGGCTGGCCCGACCCCAACGGTCCGTACTCACCGCCACGCCGCAGGCGGGCATTTCTAGGTGAGGCAACGATCCCTGTTACGCGGGCATCTTTGGTGAGTCAACTCGTTTACTGGACTTTGGGGGATTCAGGAGTGACTATGGTCCCGACGCTGAGTGGGGCTTGTCACAGCCAATGACCTCAGATCTCAGCCCGGGTGAGGACAGAGCCCGCCGCGAAACAGGGACCTAAGGCTCTGTGGTGCGCAGGGTCCGATCAGCGATGGTGATGGTGATGGGGTAGCGGGTCTTCTCTTGCTGGCGTGCAAGGCGAGGTGTGGCACATGTGGGCTTTTCCCGGACACAACGGAAGAGTCGTGGTGGGCTGCGACAGCTCGGGGGAGAGTCAGAATGCCGTCGTTGAGGCGACCCGCGAGGCGTCTCGACGGGGCACCGAGCTGGTGTTGCTCTCAGTGGCCGAACATCGGCCGTACTGGCCGGACAGTCTCGCATGGGTGTCCCGCGCCGAGGCTGAGGCGGCCCAACAGGCACAGGCAGCGGCTGACTGCGCCTTGGCGAGCGCCCTCGCAACGGATCGCTCGGTCGCCGTGCGGACCGCGATCGTACAAGAGGCCGATTCGCTGGAGCTGGACGATATGGCGCGTCAAACCGGCTTGCTGGTTCTCGGAAGCCGCGGCGACGGGGGCCAGCTGACCTTCTCCCCGGGCTCCACCAGCGCGGAGCTCGGGCGACGTTTCCACTGTCCGATCCTCGTCGTGCACGATCAGAGTCGGCCGGTTGAGAGACGACGGTTCGGACCCGACTCTCTGGTTGTCGTCGGACTGGACTTCACTGCTGCCGGCGATGCTGTCATGGCGGTGGCCGCGGCCGAGGCGCTCATCAGGGGCCTGCCGCTGGTCGTGGTGCACGCCCTCCCACGCGGCAGGAATGCCGATCGCGCCGCGATCGGCGAGGGCTGGCGCCAGTGTCGAGAGGCGCTCAGGGAGGCCCATCTTCCACCTGGCGTCCCCAACCGACTGGTGATCACACAGGATGACCCCGTCCCTGCGCTGTTGCACAGGGTCGGGCAGGCTGACGTGCTCGTCCTCGGAACCCATGGCCCGCGGCGCCTGGCCGGCCTGGTTGCCGGATCTGTCAGCCGGGCGATCCTCAACAAGATGACCTGCGATGTGATGGTCGTGCAGCCGGAGGTGAATGCCTCCGAGGCGATTCCCACGGCATTGGCCGGCCGCTCCAGCCGATCCTGAAGGGCGGACCGATGAAAGACACCGACCCGATGACAGGGACCTCGGCCCTGCCGATCATCGCTGTTGGTTTTGATGGCTCGGCCGCCGCCGCGGCGGCCCTGGACTGGGCGGCGCTCGAGGCCAGACGGACCGGCGCGATTCTGCGGGTAATATCCGTCGTCCACTACCCGGGAGCGCATGCAGGGACGCTGGAGAGCGCGCCCATTCTGCCGGCAAGCCTGTTGAACCGAGCCAAGAAGCTGTCGGCCGAAGCGGCGTCGCGGGCTCGCAAGGTCCTGGACTCCGGCAGGCTGGAGACCCAGATCGTGATCGGAGCAGCGGCAGAAGCGCTCGTCGCCGCAACGCAGTCGGTCCGGCTGCTCGTGGTCGGCAACCGCGGGCGTTCCGACCTTGCCTCAACCGTGTTGGGATCGGTGTCCTTCGCGGTGACGGCACACGCGCACTGCCCGGTCGTCGTCGTCGGCAAGGGGGCTGTCCTCGTCGGACCGCAGCACGGCGTCGTGGTTGGTGTGGACGGGTCGTCCGCTGGCGACCGGGCCCTGGACCTGGCTGCGGACCTGGCTGCTCACGCCGGCGCCCAGCTTCGGATCATCTGCGCCTGGGACCTGCCCGCAGCAGAGTCCCCGGCATACGACTACTGGGAGACGGTGTCGCCCGACGCCGACTGGGCGCGCACGGAGCACGACGTCGCCGCCAAGGTGGTGACCGGCGCCGTCGAGCGCGCCAAGTCACGGCACCGGATGCTTGGTGTGACGAGTGATGTGCTGCAGGGCCAAGCGGGGGCGGTGCTTGCCGGCGCTTCCCACGACGCTGGTCTGGTGGTCGTTGGCTCCCGAGGCCTGGGCGGTTTCACTGGGCTCGTCCTTGGCTCCGTCAGCCACCACGTGATCCACAGCTGCGCGTGCCCCGTCATGGTTGTTCGGACACCAGCCTCGGACCTACCCGCGACCGCGCGCCAGGAAGACGTGCTGACGGGATCCAGAACGGTAACGTGGTGGGATCCAGAACCCGAAGGGCGACCACATGACCATCCGCATATTCCTCCTCGACGACCATGAGATCGTGCGGCGCGGGCTACGTGAGCTGCTCGAGACCGTCGAGGACTTCGACGTGGTCGGTGAGTCCGGCTCCGCGATCGAGGCCTCCCGACGCATCCCGGCGCTACGCCCGGACGTGGCGATCTTTGACGCCAGGTTGCCGGACGGCTCGGGCATCGACGTATGTCGTGAGGTGCGATCCCAGGACCCGTCGATCGCCGGGCTGATTCTGACCTCGTATGACGATGAGCGTGCACTCGCCACGGCCATCCTCGCCGGGGCCGCCGGCTACCTGCTCAAAGACATCAAGGGCAATGGGCTGATCGATGCCGTCCGCGCCGTGGCCGCCGGCGAACAGCTGATCGACCCCGCGACCGTGAAGCGCGTCCGGCAGGGGTGGAGCAGCAACGCAGACACGGATCCGCGGCTGCGCCTGCTCTCGCCACAGGAGCGACGAATCCTTGATCACGTTGCGGAGGGTCTCACGAACCGCCAGATCGGCGAGGCCATGTCGTTGGCCGAGAAGACGGTCAAGAACTACATCACGGCTGTGCTTGGCAAGCTCGGCATGGAGCGACGAACGCAGGCTGCCGTCTTCGCGGTGACTCATCCACCGCGTCCGGAGCACTGACCGGCAGTTCGGGACCTGTTGGGCCTTCCGCGGTGCGGGGCGTGCCGCCAGACTGACCTCATGAGTAGTGGCGCGTCGAACGCCGGGATCGAGCTGTCGGCGACTGAGTCATGGGCACTG
>DASRVZ010000157.1:0-3866 GCA_035654835.1 Dermatophilaceae bacterium
GGGAGATCCAGGAGGCGCAGAAGCGGCTCCGGGCCTGGAGGGCAGCCCAGGCGCGCGCAGCCAAGCGGAAGCGCTGAATGCTGTTGTTGGTATGGGTTCTTTCCCATACACTCGAACTGAGGAGTTGAGATGGCCAAGACATTCGCTGAGTACGCCCGTGAGCGTCGCGCCCAGATGGGCCCTGAGGGCCGTGAGGCCGAACGCATCTTCCGGGCTGCCTACGAGTTCGGCCAGGTCATCTACGGCGCGCGGAAGGCACGGGGTCTTCGTCAAGCTGACCTCGCAGACCGAAGCGGCATCGCGCAGGCGGACATCAGCAGGATCGAGCGCGGGCAGATTGCGCCGACGACCCCGACCTTGCTCAGGTTGGCCGAGGCGCTCGGAGCCCAGATCCAATTCGTTCTGCCTCTCGAAGTGGACGCGGCGCCTGAATCGATCGATGAGCGCACCGTTGTCGCGCTCAACGTGCTGAGTGCTTAGCCACCGGCCCGCATCTTGAGTGGCCCGTCCAGTTGAACTGGGCGGGTCTCGTCATTCCGCCCAAGACCCAGAACATGCCTGTCCACAGGGGTGCGTCCTCGGTCGGGTGGATGTCGGACCCTCCCGGCAGCATGGAACGAGAACCACTCGGGAGGCGAACGACCATGACCAACGAACAACAACTGCCGGAGCCGACGCGCTGCTATGTCGACGGCTGCGACCGTGAGAACGAACTGATGCTCCACGTGGCCGACGATCCGTGGCTCGGCGGCGACTACTGCGTGGAACATGCCCGCGCGATCGTCGCATCGACACCGCTCATCGTGACGTGCGATTGCCCGATCTGCGCGCGGGCGCGACGCGTCGTGTCCGATGGCCGTCCGGAGGCGACCCTGCCCGTACCTGGGAATTGGCTCGTGATCACGGAGACATCGTCGTACGTGCTCGACCTCGACGCCGGAGGCACCGGAACACTCGTGCGGCGAGCTGGAACGGGTCAGGGGGTCGCGCCGGAAGCAGTCGACCTGCCGCCGCCACTCGCCGTCGAACTGCGTCGCGACGGTGAGGCCATTCCCGTGTTTTGGGCGGCGAAGCCGGTGGTCGGCGAGCCTTGCACGCTGATGCTCGACGTCCGTCGAGACGGCATCCCCACACTGCGCCGCACCACCATCGTCCGGCAGGTCGTCACCGACGAGATCCGCTGACCAGGTGTTCGGTGTTCGGTATTGACCGAACACCGAACAACACGCGATCAGCCACGGTCCGGATCGGAGATGATTGCGTCGTGGCCATTCCCGAGACTGACCTGCGCCGTATCCAGCTCTGGTGCCGCGGCCGCGTGCCCGAGCACCTGTGGCCCCAACTCAAGGTCGAGGCCGATGTCGAACCTCGTCACGTGACGATCGTCGGAGTGCGTCCGCCGTGGGACGGCGTCGGTGAGCACACGCGGTTCCCGATCGCCAGGCTGCGCCACACCTCCCCGACGGGCTTGTGGGCGATCTATTGGCGCGACCGGAACCTCAAGTTTCACCAGTACGACCGCAAGCGGCCGACGACGAACGTCCAGGCGCTCCTGGACTTCATCGCCGACAGCGGTGACCCGATCTTCTGGGGCTAAGACCTCGGGTGCGCGAGGATGGAACGGTGGATGATCGCGAAGCGCTGACACGGTTGCGTTCACTCGTGGTGCGTGGCGACGGCGCTGGACTGGTGGCCGCCTTGAGCCAGGAGCCGTGGCCGGCTGACTCGCTGCAGCTGATCGGTGACGGCTTGCTCGGAGCGGTCCGCAGCGGCACCGACGGATCCACCGAGCTCGCCGTCGAGTGTGTCAGCGCCCTGGGGCAGCGGCGCTGGGATGGCGATCGTGAGCTGGTGGAGATCCTGGAAGCCGCGCTTGGAAATGGCCCGACCCCGCTGCTTCGCCCGTTGCCGGTGGACCTGGAGGAACTCTCCATGATCCTGGAGGGCGACCCGGTCCAGGGTGGTGGCCGGGTCGACCTGGCCACCGGCCAGGTGTGGCCCCAGTCCGCCCTGGACTACGCCGAGGAGACCGGCGAGGCAGAGGATGACGACCCCGACCGGTGGTTGTGGGTGGACTGCGAGGGGTCGCGGAGTGCTTACCATGACATGGTCTGGTTCATCGAGGAGCTCGACGACCCCAACCTCACCGACCGGCTGGCCCGCGCGATCTCCGGGCGAGGGGCCTTCCGCCGGTTCAAGGACACCCTCTTCGACCGGCCCGACCTGATGACGCAGTGGTACGCGTTCTCAGGCGACCGCCAACGCGGGCGAGCCCGCAGCTGGTTGGCGGCCGAGGGTTACACACCGACACGGCCGCTGCGGTGACCGACGTCGTGAAAACGCCGGCCGGCCGGCTCACGGCATGTCGGCGTCAGTACAGTTCAGCCGATGTACGTCGCCGACCTGCGCCACTTCCTCGACCTGAGCTCGAGCACGACCGGTCCGGCCCGACGGATGGCCGAGCGGCTGGGCGGCATTGTGCGGGCAGCCACTGCCGGGGATACCGGTATCGCCTGGACTAGCGCGCTGCCGTGTCGACGCCGGCCGGCCCGCCGGCCCTGCCCGGGTCGAATCACCGTGTTCCGGCCCGAACCCCCTGCGGAGATTCGGTGGGAGTGTGGCGTCTGTGCCGACCAGGGCGTCATCAGCGGCTGGGAGGACTCGCCCTATGACCTGCGTCGCCGGGGGCTCGTTCTGGCTGGGTCTCTCCATGACGTCGTGCTGTCACACGACATGGCCGCGGCGCTGCGCGAGCTCCGGCTGCTGGACGCCGACTGCGAACGACTCGTGTACCGGATCCGCGCCGATGGAGACGTGGCGGTCTTGGCTGCGGCGGACGAAGATCTGGACGAGCTGGCCGGCTCCGTCGCCGCTGAGGTCAACCATGAGCCGAACCGTCGTCGCCAGCGACGACTGGACGCCGTGTACGACGCGCTCGACGACGCAATGCACGCCGTCAGGGACGGGTGAGCTGCGCCAGCGGGCTGCTCCTGCTATTCAAATCACCATGATATCCTCTGATATCAGGAGGTGGTTGAGATGCCTGACGTACTGATTCGCAACTTTCCGGCTGACGATCTCGCCCTGCTGGACGAACACGCCGCTCGACTGGGACTCTCGCGAACCGAGTTCCTGCGCCGCCAGCTGCACCAAGAAGCCCGCCGCACCGCCACCACGGTCACCGCAGCTGACCTAACGCGATTCAGCACGGCTACTGCCGACCTCGCCGATGATGCCGTGATGTCCGACGCCTGGTCGTGAGCGAGCCGAGCTGGATCATCGACAAGTCGGCGCTCGTACGGTTGGGCAATAGTCCGGATGTCGAGGCGTGGGCGAATCGGATCGAACGCGGTCTGGTGCGCATTTCCACCCTCACCCTGCTTGAGGTCGGATACTCGGCACGATCCGGCACCGACCTGGCCACGCTGCTGGCAACTGCTCCGGTCTCGGCGATGCCCGTGGAGTACTCCGCGCCCGCGATAGAGGACCGTGCGATGGAAGTACAACAGCGGCTGGCCGAGCGCGGACACCATCGCGCGCCGTCCATCCCTGACTTGTTGATCGCAGCTACCGCCGAGATCAACCACCGCACCGTGCTCCACGTCGACAAGGACTTCGAACTCATCGCAGATCTCACCGGCCAAGCAGTGGAAAGGCTGACCACGTAACCCACCAGCATCCCCGCCTGGCCAAGAGTGAGCGCGGACAGGGGTCGCTCAAGCGGCGCTATGACGCACCTGGATGCAGGCAACGCGTTGTCTGCGCCGGGATGGTCAGCGATGGTGGGCGCGGATCCAGATCGCAAGTTCGGGTACGTCGACGTCGCCGGCGGCGGCAGCCAGCATGAGGGCCTCGGCCTCGTCGAC
>DASRVZ010000158.1:0-9170 GCA_035654835.1 Dermatophilaceae bacterium
GCGCGCGCCGTGCACGCGGATCAGATCGTGGCTGTCGGCAACGTGCAGCGCAGGCGACGGCGTCAGCAGCTGGGCCGAGTTGGCAGTCATGGTGTTCTCCCTCGAGATACCTGAAGAGTCCTCAGAACAGGCGCATCTTCATGGTGCTCAACGCGTAACTTGGCCCAGAGTAGGTGTGCTGCCCAGACCCGACAAGCCGGTCTCGAACCGGCTTGGCGTGTCTTTGGCGGATACCCAAGCCAACCCTTAGCCGTCACGGTATTCTCGGCGATCCGGGCGCCTCGACCTGACGGCCGCAGATATGACAGCAACACATGGGTTGGGGGATGCGCTCTCGTGGACAGCACCGATAGCGTCTCGCCGCTGTCGATAGACGTGCCCGACCCAGCCGGAGCGGCGGCCCGAGCTGGGCACCGTGAGACGGTTTTCGACCTGGCCCCGGTCGGTATCGGCATCGCCGACCTCCGAGGCCAAGCGACCTCGACCAACGAGGTGTTGCGACATTCGCTCGGCTATTCACTCGAGGAGTTCGCCGGTATGCCGTTCGCGGCGTTCACCCATCCGGACGACTTAGAAGCCAATCTCGATCGGTTCGCCCAGATGGTCGACGGGAGTATTGACGGTTTCGCTATGGATAAGCGGTTCATCCGCAAGGACGGCGGAATCCTTTGGGTGGCTCTGACCGTGTCCCTGGTGCGGGACGCAGACGGGAAGCCTGACTATGCGATCAGCGTGACCCAGGACATATCCGAACGAAAGCTCTTCGAGAGCGATCCGCGCGCAGTGGACCAGCGCTCCCAGCTACAGGTCGAGCGCGTTCCCGCGATCGTCTACGTCGCCGAGCCCGGGCCCGTTGGCCGGTGGTTGTACGTGAGCCCTCAGATTGAGGCCATCCTCGGCTTCTCGGCCGCCGAGTGGATGGCCGACCCGAACCTGTGGCTTCGGCAGATCGATCTGCGGGACCGGCAGTCGGCACTCCTGTCCGAAAGCGCGCTTGCGGAAGAGGAGGACCTCTTGCTCAACCGAGCGGACGACAAGATCTACTCCGACACCTACCGGTTGCGCCACCGCAACGGAGCGACTGTGTGGGTGCGTGACGACGCGATGGTGCTGTGGGACTCGGAGGGCCGTGCGACCTGGCACGGCGTCTTGGTGGACGTCACCGGAGAGAAGCAGCTGGAAGAACGCCTGGAGCACCAAGCCTTCCACGACCCGCTCACCGGCCTGCCCAACCGAAAGCTCTTTCACGACCGGGTCGGTCATGCTCTCGCGCAACGCAGACCGGGCCAGATCGGGGTGCTCTTCATCGACCTGGACAACTTCAAGACGATCAACGACAGTTTCGGCCACGCCTGTGGCGACGAAGTGATCGTTGCCGCCGCAAAGCGCCTCCAGCGCTGCGCCCGCGGCGGGGACACTGCTGCGCGCGTCGGCGGTGACGAGTTCGCCGTGCTGGTCGAAGACGTGACCGTCGAGCAGGTGACCACGTTCGCCGACCGGGTGATCAATGTCTTGAGCAAGACGCCCGTGGAGTTCAAGGGGCACAGCCTGACCATCCGTGCCAGCATCGGCATCGTCGTCGCCGGGTCGGGGGAGACGATCGAGACGCTGTTGCGCAACGCCGATCTCGCCATGTACGAAGCGAAACGTCAAGGCCGAGGTCGCCACGTGCTCTACGAGCCCAGCATGCACGCGACGGTCATGAACCGTTTCCAGATCAAGGAAGCCCTCCACACCGCGCTCGCCGACGGTGGGATCACCCTCGTCTACCAACCGATCGTCGATCTGAGCACCGGGGCTGTGGTCGGGTTCGAGGCGCTGGCCCGCTGGTCGGACAGCCATCTTGGCGACGTGCCCCCCTCCCAGTTCATCCCGGTCGCCGAAGAAACCGGGCTGATCCACGAGCTAGGCCTCTGGGTGATCGACCAAGCCTGCCGCGACCTCACGAACTGGCGGTCCGCCCGAGGCGCCGAGGCCTACGTCAGCGTCAACGTGTCGCCTCTCCAGCTCGACAACGACCAGTTCGCGTCCTCGGTCGTTCGCATCCTGCGGCACCGCAATCTCGCGCCGGCTGATCTCGTGCTGGAGGTCACCGAAGGAGTGCTCCTGGTGGCGGGAGGCCGTGAGTCTCTTCGCGAGCTGCGCTCCCACGGCATCCGTGTGGCAATCGACGATTTCGGAACCGGCTACTCCTCGCTCAGCTACCTGGGTCAACCCTCTGTGGACATGGTCAAGATCGACCGGGCGTTTCTGCGTCCGCAAGGCGACACCACCGCAGAGCCTGCCTTCTTGCGCGCGATCATTCGCCTCGGCGAGACGCTGCACCTGTCCACGATCGGCGCAGGCATCGAAACCGCCGGCCAGCTCTCTGAACTGCAGGCAGCCGGCTGTGGCTACGGTCAGGGCTACCTTCTCGCCCGGCCCGGCCCGCTCGCGGATGTTCCCGCCATCATCGAGGTAGTCAGCCACCCGCCCGCCAACCCGTAGGCAGTCGCCTATCGGGCGCGGCGGAATCGTTGTGAAGGGCGACCGACGGTGCCAGTGGACATGGTTCCGGTCCCCTGCAGGTGGGGGTCCATGGCTCGCCGGAAGGTGTCCTTCTGCAGGGTGGTTCCGGCAATGGCTTCGTGGACGGCCCGCAGCTCGTGGACGGTGAATCGCGTGCCCAGGAGGTGCTCGGGATCGGGGCGGTCGGCATACCGTCTGCGTAGCTCTTTGACGGCTGCGGCCACGATGGCTTTGTGGTCGTACGGCAGTGGCTCCAGCCTGGAGACGGGGGCCAGTCGAACCCGGTCAGGGTGGGCGAGCAGCGCGTCGGCCAGTGCGGCATACGGGATGACGGCCAGGTGGGCCACGGACAGCACCCATCCCCGTTCGTCGCGGTCAGGTTTATCGAAGACGGCGAGCTGGGCTGGGTGCCCGCCGGTGATGCCGGCCTTCTCGGTCAGCGAGCGGGTGACGGCGTCGGCCAGCCGTTCGCCCTGGTGCAGGAAGGTGCCCGGCAGTGCCCACTGAGGACCGTCGACGCCCTCGGGCCGTCGGACCAGGAGCACGGACAACCGGTGTGGGGGAGCGCCGGGGGCCGGGTGGGCTCGAGGGGCGAGCGTCAAGACTGCGGTATCCACGGCCACGGACGGCTGCGGGTAGTCGGCCAGGGTCGCTCCGGTGGAGTCTCGATACGGCTTCGCGGAGCAGGCCGGGGGCTGTTTGCGGGGCACTGTCAGAGGCTACCCCTATCGTCTGAGTTAGAGCAGAAATGATCTAACGAAGCGAGAGGTAGTGATGGCAACCGACGCGGGAGCCGGGCACGCGATGGCTTCTCGGTCGAAGTACCACGAGATTCGTGGGCTGGGCTGGAATGATCAGCTGTTGCACGCCACCGTGTTCAACCGTCGCCACCACCTCATGGAGGTCGCATGACAACTCGACTCAGTTCCGCGCAGGTCGACCGCGCTGCCGGCGTCCTGCTCGGCATGGCCTGCGGTGACGCGCTGGGCGCCCCGTACGAGTTCGGCCTGCCGCTGGGTCCTGACGTTCCGGTGGCGATGAAGGGCGGCGGGTCGATGGGCTGGAGGCCGGGGGAGTGGACCGACGACACCTCGATGGCCATCGCCATCGCAGAGGTCACCGCGACCGGTGCGGATGTGACAACGGTCGCGGCGCGTGACCAGATCGCGGCCCGCTGGGCAGAGTGGGCCACCAACGCCAAGGATGTCGGCGTCCAGACCAGGACCGTGCTGTCCGCTGCCACCAGGGCCGCTCGTTCACGTGGCGAGACCGCGCCCACCGGTGACGACCTGACGTCGGCTGCGGCCGAGCACGACGCCTTCACCGGACGCTCTGGCGGCAACGGTTCGCTGATGCGGACCGCGCCGGTTGCCCTCGCCCATCTCCACGACGCGGACGCGCTGGTTCTCGCGGCGCAGGAGACCAGCGCCATGACACACCACGATTCCGAAGCCGGCGAGGCCTGCGCCTTGTGGTGCCTGGCCATCCGGCACGCGGTCCTGCACGGGACCCTCGATATTCGTAGCGGTCTGGCGCACCTGTCCGAGGACCGCGCCCGCATCTGGACCGCCCGGCTGGACAAGGCCGAGGCAGGTCAGCCGTCTGACTTCGAGAACAACGGCTGGGTCGTGGAGGCTCTGCAGGGTGCATGGTCCGCCATCACCATCACGGCCGAGGCGACGGGGCCAGCACACCTCCGGCTAGCTCTCGAGGCCGCGGTGCGCGGTGGCCGGGACACGGATACCGTTGCGGCCATTGCGGGTTCACTGATCGGCGGACTGTATGGCGCATCCGCGGTTCCTGCGCAGTGGCGCCGCGAGCTGCGCGGCTGGCCCGGGCAGCGGGCCCGCCACCTGATACGGCTCGGCGTGCTGACCGCGCGCGGCGGCGAGTCAGACTCTGCGGGCTGGCCTGCAGTCGCCACGATGGACTACTCGAAGTTCTTGGGTTCCAACGCGTTGGCCCCGCATCCCCACGACGACCACGTGTGGATCGGCGGCGTCGACGCCCTGGACAACCTGCCTGACGGGGCCGACGCCGTGGTGTCGCTCTGTCGACTGGGATCCACCCAGGTCCCGGCCCCAGTTGTGGATCCTCGCGACCACGTTGAGGTTTGGCTGCTCGACGAGTCCGAGCCGGACAAGAACCCGAACCTCGACTTCGTCCTGACCGACGCCGTCGCGGCTGTCGAAGCGTTGCGAGCCGAAGGCAGAACGGTGCTGTTGCACTGCGTCCAGGCGCAGTCGCGCACCCCTGCCGTGGCCGCCCTGTATGGCGCGCGGCTCACCGGCCGCACTCCCACCGACGCACTCGACGACATCGCCGGGGTCCTGCCCAAGGCGAGTCTCAACAGCGGTTTTCGGGCAGCGTTGATGAGGCTCGCTTGAGCGGTGTAGACCTGCACAAGGCTGGGCAACTGGCATCCGCAGTGTGTGCGCCGAGTCAACTCGTGACGTTGACCGGGAAAGAAGCGAGGGTCATGCTGGCTGACGTTCTCACTCTGGAGGCGTCATGGACAGACTCCCGGTGGTGTACGTGCGCGGGTATGCCGGCGCAACGGCGGGCATCGAAGCCGTCAGCGGATGACCTTCGAGATCGTGCGCGGTGACGCGTCCTCGCCATACGTCATTCACGTTCCACACTCGTCCACCAGGATCCCGGACGATGTCCGCACCCAGCTCTTGCTCGATGACGACGCGCTCGCCGAGGAGCTGCGTCTCATGACCGACGCACGCACCGACGAGCTGGCTGCCCTTGCTGCCGCACAGGTCGCGCCGCGGCCGTGGTTGTTCGTGAACGACCTCTCACGACTGGTTGTGGACCCCGAGAGACTCCCCGATGCGCATGAGGAGATGTATGACGTCGGCATGGGTGCCGTCTACACCCGCACGTCTGCCGGGTTGGTCCTGCGGGACGTTGACGAGCACGCCGAACGCATACTCCTCAAACGCTTCTTCACGCCGTACGCAGAGGCGTTGGCGGACCTCGTCGACGAACGGATCGCCGCCTGCGAACATGCCGTGCTCGTCGATCTCCACTCGTACCCTGTGCAAGCCCTGCCCTACGAGCTGCACCAGGATGCGAATCGTCCGTCGGTGTGTCTTGGCGTCGACGTCGACCACACACCGACGGCTTTGCGCTAACGGGCGTTCCGCGCCTGTTCCGGCATCGGCCAGGTCGTCGTGAACGAACCCTTCTCCGGCAGCTACATTCCGCTTCGTCACTTCGGACGCGACAGCCGGGTTTCATCGGTGATGGTGGAGCTGCGACGGGACACCTACCTGCGCGACGACGGGAGCATGGACCCTGAGGGAGCTCGCCGGGTCGGCGACGCACTCGTGGCCATCATGGGAGCGTGAACCGAGCCGCGGGAGGAGAATGCCTCGATGAAGCTCAAGCTCGATCTGCACGACATCCACAGCAAGGGCGCGGAGATCGACCGGGCCCTTCGCGCGATCATCGACGAAGCGGTCGCCAAGAAGGCGCCCCTGGTCGAGATCATCCCCGGCAAGGGATCGGGTGCCCTGAAGAAACATGTCCTGCGCTTCCTGGACCAGAAAGAGATCAAGGCTCTCTACCACCGTGTCGAGAAGGACTCCGACAACTTCGGCCGCGTCTTTGTCCATTTCCGCTGGAAGTAGGCCGGGCCTGGGGACTTTCGGCCATTCGACGGTGGCGGCGTTGCGTGGCTGGTAAAACTGAGGCAGTCCCCGGCGGCGTCAGGTGAGGAGCCTGATGAGACAGGGAACATGGACCATCAGCAAGGGGGTGCGTCGTGCGCGTGATGTTCCGCGCCCAGTTCATGGGGGCGATCCGGCTGGCCGCCTGGGCCGCTGCCTTCCTCTTCGGTCTCGCCGTCACCATCCTTCGCCGGCTGTCCACCTGGGCCACCCGCTTGGTCCACCCCCATGCCGATCTCGACGTGCTGAACCGACAGGCTCAGGTCATCGCAGCGACATCGTCAGCCGTGGATGTGGCACGTGACAACGGGATGCGCCTGATTGAGCAGTGCGACGCAGGCTCAGTCGCCACCAGCCGCTCCGCCACGAAAGTCCTTTGAAGCAAACCTTCGTCAGGCGTCGCCGGCTTTGGGGTCTGAGGACAAGACGAACCGGCGTCGGGACCCTCTCCGTCACGTAGCCGAGCCGTCAGGTAGTCGCAAGAAGTGGGACGTATGCCGGCACGTGTCGGAAGACGTCCCGGTCCGGCGCGAAAACGGGGATGTCTGCCGCCATGTGTCGGAAGACGTCCCGGTCTGTTCCCGGAGGTTCGGCGCCGGCCTCGTCAGTGATCGCTGGCTTTGGGGTCGGCGGACAAGACGAGGCGCGCGTGGATCTCAGTGGTGAGCTGATGGACCAGCTTGGTCAGCTCGGTGTTGGTATGCAGCTCCAGCTCGCTGGCCACGAAGTCGTGGTCGGCCTTCGCCTGTTGGAAGGACGCCTGCCGGTTTTGCCCGATCATCACGAACGTCGACAGGAAGATTGCCTCCAGAGAGACGATGAGCGTCAGCGTCGGCCACGGACTCTTCTCGAAGACCAGCATCCACACGGCGAAGACCGCGGCGTGCAGATACACGAAGTTCATCGAGCCGGCGAAGGCAGTGATGGCGTCCGCTACCCGCAGCTGGATCTGAGCGGACCGGCGTTCGGCCTCCGCCAGCATGCCGGGATGGTGCAGTTTGTTGGGTTGGACAAGGGTCATCGTGGTTGTCCTCTCAGGTAAGGCCAGGGCATGGCGCTCTGGTTGGATAGTCTGTTTGTGGAGGCGCCGCGCCGACAGTGCGTTCGACGATGGCGGAGGCTCGATCTGGGAGGACACGTGGACATGGACCGCGCTGACACGTCGAAAGAGGTTGGGGACCGCGGTCCACTGAGCGGACGTCCCTGGCTGTCGAGCTATGCGCCAGGAGTCGAGCCAGACCTCGAGGTCCCGGCCGAGTCGCTGCCCGAGATGCTCATCAGAAGCGCCCTGCGCCATCGCGACCGGGTTGCCCTCGACTTCTTCGGCGCGGAGACGACATACACCGAGCTTGCCGAACAGGTGAGTCGGGCTGCAGAGGCGTTGCGCACAGTGGGGGTGAAGGAAGGGGACCGGGTGGCGTTGATACTGCCCAACTGCCCGCAGCACGTGGTGGCCTTCTATGCTGCGCTGCGACTCGGTGCCGTGGTCGTCGAGCACAACCCCTTGTACACGGCGCCCGAGCTGGAGCATCAGCTGTCCGACTGCGGGGCGACGTTCGTCGTGTGCTGGGACAAGACGGCACCCGTGGTCGACGAGCTGCGCGCGAAGACCGCGGTGCAGGTCATCCTGGCTGTCGACCTGACGAGCGCCGTGCCGTGGAGCATGCGGCTCAAGCTGCGGCTGCCGATCGCCAAGGCGCGCACGGCCCGCGCGGCGCTGACCGGGCCGGTGCCCCCAGGGGTCCTGGGCTGGGAGCGCGTCTCAACGTCGACCGGCCCGCTCGATCCGGCCCACCCGCAGCCGCGCCCCGAAGACGTGGCGCTGCTGCAATACACGGGCGGGACGACCGGCACGCCCAAGGGCGCCATCCTGACGCACGCGAACCTGCGGGCCAACGCGGCCCAAGGGCGGGCATGGATGCCCGGGCTCAAGGACGGCGAGGAGACCGTATACGCGGTGCTTCCCTTGTTCCACGCCTACGGGCTGACGCTGTGCCTGACCTTCTCGATGAGCGTGGGGGCGACCCTGGTGCTGCTGCCGCGCTTCGACCTCGACCTGATGTTCGAGGCGATCCGCCGTCGCCCCCCGACCTTCCTGCCTGCGGTCCCGCCGATCTACGAGCGGCTTGCTGAGGCAGCCCGTGAGCGTGGCGTCGACCTCACGTCGATCCGTTACGCCATCTCGGGCGCCATGGCGCTGCCGCCCGCGGTGGTCGAGAAGTGGGAGTCCGTCACCGGGGGGCTGCTCGTCGAGGGCTACGGGATGACCGAGACCTCGCCCGTTGCGCTGGGCAACCCGGGTGCGCCAACCCGGCGACCGGGGACGGTCGGCATCCCGTTCCCCTCCACCCGGATGCGGATCGTCGACCCGGACGACTCTTCCCATGATGTTCCGATCGGTGAGCAGGGTGAGCTGCTGATCAACGGCCCGCAGGTGTTCGCCGGTTACTGGAACCGTCCGCGGGAGACCGCCGCGGCGCTGCTGGACGGTGGTTGGGTGCGCACGGGCGACATCGCGATCGCGGACGCCGCCGGCTTCGTCCGCATCGTCGACCGGATCAAAGAGCTGATCATCACCGGTGGTTTCAACGTCTACCCCTCCGAGGTCGAGGACGTCCTGCGGGAGATGCCCGAGATCGCTGATGTCGCCGTGGTCGGCGTCCGGACGGCTGACGGCAGTGGTGAGGAGGTCGTCGCCGCCGTCGTGCCCGCGCCTGGTGCGACCGTCGACGCCGAGCGAGTGCGGGCTTTCGCGCGCGAGCGACTGACGGGCTACAAGGTGCCGCGCAGGATCGAAATCGTCGATGAGCTCCCTCGCTCCCTGATCGGCAAGGTCCTTCGCCGCCGCGTGCGCGACCGTATCGAGGCGACCGAAGCCTTCGACGCCATCTGAGGCGGATGTCGTGTGACCTTCGACGTGTGACCCAACAACAGGGACCATGGTCACTACGAGCAGGTTCGTCCCGGTCGCAAGAGGGGGGG
>DASRVZ010000159.1:0-52422 GCA_035654835.1 Dermatophilaceae bacterium
GTTCCGAGGAGCTCAGCTTGTTCCATCATGGATCTCCCCGTGGGGTTGGCAGGACGGCATGAGGCCCAGCCCGGACGCACCGGTCTGGCCGATGGACGCCTTCCGTGACCGCTTCCTCAACGTGTACGGCCCGAATCCGCCAACGCCTCGCTTGCCCTCCGATTCTCCTTCGCAGCGCTAACGGTTGTGACGGCGGATCGATTGGCCGGGCGATATGTCATGGGAGACGCACGGGCTGAACGAGGGCCTCGGATCAGCGCTGCTGTCCCTTCCGGTGAGTGGCCCGGACCCTGTATATGTACAGCACCGGCTCCGCTCCGAGCTGGCGGAACAGCGTTGGTGCGGCCGGAGGTTCAGAACCGGCGCGCATTCCGTTGAAGGAGGTTCTATGCCGCCAACACCTCGGACGCAAGCTCATCCGATACCACGGCACTAACCTCCGTCATGATCTCGCCGAGGTCGGCCCCTGGTCACCGCTACTCTGAGCACCGTGACTGACGCTCTGCCTCCCTGCCCACAGTGCTCAAGCGAATACACCTACGAGCTCGGTGCTCTGCTGGTCTGTCCGGAGTGTGCGCACGAATGGGCGGCCGTGACCGCGGACGAAGCACCGGGGTCCGTCATCAAGGACGCCGTTGGCAACGTCCTGGCTGACGGCGACACGGTGATCGTGATCAAGAACCTCAAGGTCAAGGGGAACCCCACACCCATCAAGGTGGGCACCAAGGTCCGCAACATCCGCCTGGTGGACGGCGTGGATGGCCACGACATCGACTGCAAGGTGGATGGCTTCGGGTCGATGCAGCTCAAGTCGTCCGTGGTGAAGAAGGCCTGACACGGCGCTTCGGCGGATGGCTAAAACTGGCCACGCGTCGACAGCGGGTTGAACGGATCGGCTACCGACGACGTTCGTCCACCAGGATGGTGGCCCCGACGGCGTTCAGCGCGTCTTCGAACAAGTCGAAATGGTAGGCGCACCAGAGCAGCGAACCACCCTGCGGCAACGCGGTCTCGACCAACGCAAGAGCCTCGCAGCGGTCACACCGGTCAGCGGCTGTCAGGGTCCAGAGGGGTTTCTTGTCGATCGAAGTCTTCATCTCGGCTATCCCTTCGCGACCGTCTGGAGATATCTCTGACACCACAACAGTGGCATGCCTTTTCGATCCTGTGGATAGGGTAAATGGTCCCTGTCTTCAGAAAGTTCCAACTGCCAGATAGGTGAACCCTCCCGTCACGCTGTCAGTCGAGGTATGCCGTCTCCCGGCGGACTCAGGTGAGGGAGAAGGGCGGATAGCGGTCGGTGACCAACAGGAATGCATACGCCTGGACGCGCAGCCACCAGCGGCCGACGCCGACCACGAAATCGAACAGCCCCCGCGGATAGCGTCCGGTGAACAGGATCGCGAACCACGCAAAGACGACAGCGAAGAAGGCGCCCACGGTCAACACGGCGAGGACAATGAGGTGTGGGATAGCGAGGAACCACTTCACCAGCGGCAACCATTCGTTCAGGTCGCGTTCCACGTCGGGGTACTCGATCTGGAGGTGGACGCTCTGCTCCTCGACGGTCGAGGGGTACTGGTCGGTGAGCAATGCCAGGAAGGCCCCGATGCGAGCCCCGAACCGAGTCATCTCCAGGGCGAAGTCGAACCACCAGCGCGGGTAGCGCTGCCTGAAGACGATCATCAGCATGGTTGCGGCGAACAGGCCAGCGGTGATACCGCCGCTCGAATGGCTCACCACCTCACCGCTCCGGTCGTAGACCGTCTCAGTGGCGCCAGCGGTCAGCACAGAGCTGACGATCGCGATGGGAATGACCATGAACACGCGAAAGAGGGTCGTCACCCGGTCGTGTTGATCCGGGTAGTCGACCTCGAGGCGCGCGGGGTAGACCGACGCCGACGGCTGCACCGTCATGTGCCCTCCAGAGTGGATAGACGCTGAGCCCGGCCGCCTGCGCCACGGCCAGGGAACTCCTGCACCCCATGCTGTCGGCGCTGACCGACCGGCGCAATGGGCTTATTGGCCCTCCCTGCCACGGTCAGTTCACTAATCTGTTGAAGATCGACCGTGGCAATTGGCCCTGGGGCCCACGAAAGCCCAGTCCGCCGCGACCGGTGCCATTGAATCTGTGAAAAGGAATGGGTGACACCGAGAATGGCTGGTTATTGGCTCGACGCAACACTGATTGGTCTGCTCATACTTCTCAACGCCCTGTTCGCGGGCAGCGAGATGGCACTGATTTCGTTGCGGGAGGGCCAGCTCAGGCAGCTGGAACGTGACGGCGGCCGGCGTGCGATGCGCTTGGTGCAACTCGCGCGCGACCCCAACCGCTTCCTCGCGACCATCCAGATCGGGATCACGCTGGCCGGCTTCCTGGCCTCGGCCACTGCCGCCGTCTCCCTGGCCGAGCCCCTGATCCCCCGGCTGGACTTCCTGGGTTCCGCCGCCGGGCCAGTCGCCATCGCCGGCGTGACACTCGTCCTGACGTTCTTCATCCTCGTCCTCGGCGAACTGGCCCCCAAGCGCCTGGCCATGCAGAAAGCCCTTCCGTGGGCGCTGAGAGTGGCACACCCACTGGACCTGATCTCAACGTTTTCCCGGCCGGCGGTGGCGGTCTTGGGCACGTCGACGAACCTCGTCGTGCGCTTGCTCGGCGGACAGGCACATGCGGCCGCCGAAGAGCTGAGCCAAGAGGAGCTACGCGATCTCGTCATCAGTCACCCGAGCCTCAACCCGGAGCAGCGGGAGATCATCAGCGGTGCCCTCGAGCTCCACGAGCGGATGCTGCGCGAGGTGCTAGTGCCGAGAGGCTCGGTGTTCTTCCTCCGGGGCGACCTGACACTGGGCCAGGCTCGCACCGCGATGGCTGAGGCGGGCTACTCCCGCGCGCCGGTCACCCGCGGCAATCACCTCGACGATGTCTTGGGAGTCGTGCACTGGGGTTCTCTGGCCGACGGCGATGAAGCCCCTGTACGAACGGTGGCCACCCCGGCGATGGTGCTTCCGGACACCGCCCGAATCGCCAACGCGCTGCGCCAGTTCAAGGCCGAGCGACAGCAGATGGCCATCGTGATGGACGAGCACGGCGACGTCGACGGCATTGTCACCCTGGAGGACCTTCTCGAGGAGATCGTCGGTGAGATCTATGACGAAACCGACCGCGACCTCATCGGCATCGAACCGGATGCAGACGGTTCCCTGAGCCTGCCCGGCACCTTCCCCATCCATGACCTGACCGACCTGGGCGTGAACATCGAGGCACCGGAGACCGGTGACTACGCCACAGTCGCGGGAATCGTGCTGATGCACCTGGGCCGGATCCCCACCATCCCCGGAGACGTCATCGAGCTCGAGGGCTGGAGCATCGAGGTGCTCGAAGTGGCCCACCATGCCGTGACCAAGGTGCGCCTGCGGCCTACGTCCGGCGGGCAGACCTGATCGTCGCTCAGATGGTGACAGGGCCCTTGGGCGTGTCAAACGTGACGGACAACAGACCCGGCGTGCCGTGCGGCGCGACGAAGGTGAAGTCGATGACGGTCGAGGTCTGGTCAGCCGGCAGGCCGAGCCACTCGCAGACCCGATCAGGATCACCGGCGATCTGCAGGCCACTGATGGTGACGTTGGTCGTGGCGCCGACGGAAGGATGCAAGCTCTCGTCGTCCCACTTGATGTAGAACGGCAGCTGCGGGTCGGCCATGAGCCCCTTGATGCCGAGCTGACGCCACTTGAGCTCAGCGCCGTCGGGACGACGTCGCCTGCCCTCCACCGACTCACGGCCCAGTCGATTCTCGGCCTCGGCCAGATCATCGACACGGACAACCCAACCGAGCCAGCCGCCGCCGGCCTCGGACCGGGCACGAACAGCCTGGCCGAACGGCGCCTTGTCAGACGCAGGATGGTCAAGCACCTCGACGACCTCGACATAGCGTTCGTGCGCGAGGGGAATGATGATGTTGCGGGTGCCGAAGCGAGGGTGAATGCCACCATCCACGGGCTCCACGCCGAGCTTCTTGGACAGCCGCTGCGCAGTGGCCTTCAGCCCATCCTTTTCGACAGCATATGAGACGTGGTCAACTCGCATGCGGCCATGGTGGCACAGGCTGGGGAGCGCCCTTGACCGGGGGCCGTTCTGCCGAGTCCACCGACCGCGATCAGCGGTTGCGACGCCGCCGTACCGCTTCGTAGATGACGACCGCAGCCGACGTTGCCACGTTGAGGGAGTTCGCCCGCCCCACCATCGGGATGCGGATCTTGTGTGCCGCCGCGGCCAGAATCTCGTCGGTCAATCCGTACTTCTCGGCTCCGACGGCGATCGCGATCGACCCCGTGTAGTCCAGGTCAGTGTAGTCCAGGTCCGTGTCCGGCGTCGTGGCCGCGAGCGCGATGTTGTTGTCCGCCAACCACCTCAACGTCTCCGCCGTGCTGTCGGACGCGACCGGCACCGAGAACACCGTGCCCTTGCTGGCTCGCACCAGGTTGGGGTTTCCCCAGTCGGTGACCGGATCGACGGCAACGACGGCGTCGACACCTGCGGCATCAGCGGTCCTCAACATCGCGCCAAGGTTGCCCGGCTTCTCCACCCCCTGGCAGATCAGGGCTAGCGGCGCGGGCCCGACTTTCAAGTCGGCGCAGGTCCGCACCACCGAGCTCACCACGGCAAGGAAGCCGTCCGGGCCTTCGCGGTAGGCGACCTTCTCGAACGCGATCCGCCCCAGCTCCTGAGTGTCCGAGCCCAGCGCCTGCACCCGACGCACGACGTCCTGCTGCTCATCCGGGTCAAGCATCAGCTCCGGGCAGTAGTAGACGGTTCGTGGGACGACGCCCGCGTCCAGCGCAAGGGACAGCTCGTCGTACCCGTCGACGAGGGTGAGCCCCGACTCCTCCCGGACGCGGCGACGTCGCAGCGCGACAAGCGACTTCAGGCGGGCGTTGGCCGGCGACGTGATGATGAGCTCGGGCATGACCCGCACAGCATGCCAGCAACGGGCGTGCAGCAGAATGCCGACATGACCAACATCGCGGGCTACGACCGGTTCACCATCAAGCAGAAGATCACGATGATGGTCAACCGATATGAGATCCGGTCCGTTGACGCCAATGGCGGTGAGGGGCCGTTGATCGCCATGGCTCAGCAGAAGCGGATGGCCTTCAAGGAGCAGGTGACGTTCTACGCGGACGAGGCGCGCACCCAGCCGGTGTTCGGTTTCAAGGCCAGGCAGCGCATGGACCTCGCGGCGACCTATGACGTCACGGACGCGGCCGGCACGCCGATCGGCAGCTTCCGCAAGGAGTTTGCCAAGTCGCTGCTGCGCTCGACCTGGCAGCTGACCGCCACCGACGGGCTGCAGGCAACGGGAACGGAGCGTAACCAGAACGTCGCGGTCGCCCGGCGGCTCTGGGAGATGGTGCCCATCGTCAACGAGCTGCCCTCGCCGTTCCTGTTCCACTTCGACTTCACTGCACCGGACGGGTCGATCGTGCTGAGCTCCGTCCGTCGCCGGAGCCTGCGCGACCGGTATGACGTGGAGCTTCCGACCGCGCCCAACGGCTGGCGGCTGGACTGGCGGGTCGGCGCCGCCATGGCCGTGGCTCTCGACGCGCTGCAGTCCCGCTAGGTCCCGAATCGAGCCGCAATGGCCGGGCGACGTCAGCCGAGGAGCGACTTGAGGACGGCGACGAGGCCGTCCTCGTCAACATGGAGGGTGATCTCGTCGGCGGCGACCTTGACCTCGTCGGGCGCATTGCCCATCGCGACGCCACGAGCCGCCCACTGCAGCATCTCGATGTCGTTGCGCTGGTCGCCGACCGCGACGGTGTGCACGGGCTCGACTCCCAACCGGCGCCGGATCAGCTCCAGCGCCGAGGCCTTGGAGACCCCTTCGGGATTGATGTCCAGCCAGGCCGTGAATCCGACGGAGTAGCTGACCTCGTGCAGGCCGATCCGTTCGACCAACGCCAGGAAGTCCTCGGCGGTGCCGGTCGGGCTGCGGAAGGTGACACGGGTCGCGGGCGAGGACCCGAGCTCTTCCCAGGGAACGACCCGGACCTCTCCGTCCAGCTCTCCGTCAGGGAAGGGCGCGCTCACCTTGAAGCCGACCCCGAGCTCCTCCACCGCGACGACTGCATCGGGCCATGACCCGCGCAGCATCTCCAGGGCCGGCGCCGGATCGAAGGTCACGGTCTCCAGGATGCGATAACCATCGGGTTGGTCGGGGTCCAGCTCGAGGGTCACCGCGCCGTTGGAGCAGACCGCGAACCCGTGCTCCAGGCCAAGGTCCGCGATGAGTGGCATCGCAGCCAGGATCGCCCGGCCGGTCGCGATGACCACGTGAAAACCTGCCTCGGCGACCTCGCTCACAGCCTGACGAACCGCCGGCGACAACGAGCCATCGTGCTGGATCGTCGTGCCGTCGAGGTCGAGGGCGATCAGTCGTTCTGCCATCCAGCAGCCCCGCTCACGCCGTCGGAGTCAGGATGTCAAGGCCCAGGAACGGCCGCAGCGCGGCAGGCACGACCACGGAACCGTCAGCCTGCTGGTGGTTCTCCAGAATTGCCACGATCCAGCGGGTGGTACCCAGCGTGCCGTTGAGCGTCGCGACATGGCGGGTCGCATTGCCGGCGGACTCGGGGTCGCGCTCACGTATGTTGAGGCGGCGGGCCTGATAGGTCGTGCAGTTCGAGGCCGACGTCAGCTCGCGATAGCGGCCCTGCGTGGGCACCCACGCCTCGCAGTCGAACTTGCGCGCGGCCGGACCGCCGAGGTCGCCGGCGGCGATGTCGATGATGCGGTACGGCACCTCGATCTTGGCGAGCATCTCCTGCTCCCAGCCGAGCAGCCGCTGGTGCTCGGCCTCCGCCTCCTCCGGCCGGCAGTAGCTGTACATCTCGACCTTCTGGAACTGGTGCACGCGGATGATGCCACGGGTGTCCTTGCCGTAGGACCCGGCCTCGCGCCGATAGCAGGACGACCACCCGGCATAGCGTCTCGGACCGGCCGAGAGGTCCAGGATCTCGTCGGCGTGGTAGCCGGCGAGCGCGACCTCGGAGGTCCCGGTGAGATACAGGTCGTCGGCCTCGAGGCGATAGACCTCGTCGGCATGGGCGTCCAGGAACCCCGCGCCGTCCATGATGTCGGCCTTGACCAGCGTCGGGGTGATCATCGGCGTGAAGCCGGCCTCGACAGCTTGAGCGATGGCCATGTTGAGCAGCGCCAGCTCGAGTCGCGCCCCAACACCCTTGAGGAAGTAGAACCGCGATCCGCCGACCTTCGCGCCGCGCTCCATGTCTAGGGCGTCCAGGCCCTCGGCCAGCTCGAGATGGTCCTTGGGCTCGAAGCCCTCTGCAACGAAATCCCTTGCCGCGCCAACGGTCTCAAGGACCCGGAAGTCGTCCTCGCCACCGCTGGGGATGCCCTCGATGACAATGTTGGGGACACGGCGGATCAGCCTCGCCAGCTCGGCTTCAGCGTCGGCGGCGGCGATCTGCAACACCTTGACCAGGTCGGAGGTGGCCTTGGCCGCGGCCACGAGCACGGCCTTCTGATCGCTCTGAGCCGCTGCGACCCGTTTGCCGAACGCCTTCTGCTCGGCTCGGAGCGCCTCGAACTCGGCGATGGACGAACGACGTAGCTCGTCCGCCTTCAGGATCTCGTCGACGATCCCCTCGTCCTCACCCCGGGCACGTTGCGAGGCCCGCACGGCGTCAGGTTGGTCTCTCAGGAGCTTGATGTCGATCACGCGCCTGAGCCTATCTGCGGCACTGTCCCCTCATCGAACCCATTACTGACAAGCACGGCCTGCCACCACAACCATCGACAACCACCAACCCTTCCGTTGTATGCCGGACGCCCGGCTCAGCCGCGCACGTCGTGCAGGTGATGGGTGAGGTCATGGATGAGGTACTGGCCGAGGGTCTCGATGGTGAAGACCGAGCCGTTGCTACGGCGTCCGGTGCGCTGCCAGTCGCCGTCAGTCACGGCGTCGAATGCTGTTGCCGCAGCCTCTGCCGCAGCCGACAGCTCAACGCTGACAGCCAGCGGGTCCTGAGCGCCATATGCGTCCGCGACCGCCGTGGCGTCCTGGTCCCAGTTCTCGAAAGCCGGATCGACCTGCAGCCGCATGAGGTTCACGCGGGACTCGAACACCCGGCATACGTCCCGGACGTGACAGCCGTACTCGAGTGGTGACCACACCTGTGGTTCCGGACGGGCCGTGGCGTCGGCACGATGGAGCACCGCCGACCAGCTGACGGCATGGGCACGAAGCCTCGCCGCAACCTGTCGACCGGACACCGTGCCGACGTCGAACCCACACTCGTCGCAAGGCCGCTGAAGGACCCAGGTCCAGTCCTTGTCGTCGGGTTCGATGTCAGAGGCAGTGCCGGATCGGCTTGTGGCTGCAGGGTCGGGTGCGCTGCCGCTGCTGCCAGTGGGGGACGTCATGGTGCCATCCTCGCGCAGGTCATCGGCTACTGACGAAAGTGAGGTGGCCGATTTCCGGTAACGTCGCACCGTGCTGACAGACCACGCCGGATGGATCGCGATCGTCGCCGCCGGGGTGATCGTCATCGCCCTGCTGGCATGGCTGGTCATCGCCACCTCAGCGGACAAGGTTGCCCAGGCTGCGGCGGGCGTTCGCCGCTTCGGCCGGCGCCGGCCTCATCGCGAGCACTTCCGCCCGGAGGGGGCAGCGAAGTCCGCCGAGGCGCCCAAGCGCGTTGCCGCGATCATCGTCAACCCGACCAAGTTCGACGACCTCGCGACTCTGCGGGCGCAGATCACCAAGGGCTGCCTGGCCGTCGGCTGGGGTGAGCCCCTGTGGGTCGAGACGACTGCTCAGGACCCCGGCACCGGGCAGGCCCGCCAGGCGGTCAGGGATGGTGCGACGCTGATCTGCCCGCTGGGTGGCGACGGGACCGTCCGCGCTGTCGCCGCTGCACTGGTCGGCACCGAGGTCCCCATGGGCCTCCTGCCCGGCGGCACCGCCAACCTGCTCGCCCGCAACCTCAACCTGCCCGTGGACTCCCTCGACGCCGCACTCAAGGTGGCACTGACCGGTCAGAACAAACGGGTCGACGTGGGCCGGCTCACCGTCGACCCGTCGGGCGAGCACGAAAGCCCCGAGGAACACATCTTCCTGATCATGGCCGGCCTCGGTTTCGACGCCGCGATCATGGCTGACGCGCCTGAACACCTGAAGAAGACCGTCGGCCCGTTGGCATACACCATCTCGGGTGCGAAGAACCTCCGCGGCCCACAGTTCAAGGTCCGGATCAAGATCGACAGCGAGCCGGAGCTCACCCGCCGTGCGCGCACCGTGGTCATCGGCAACTGCGGCAAGATCACCGGCGGGCTCATGCTCATGCCGCAGGCCGAGGTCGATGACGGGTGGCTCGACGTCGTCATCCTGTCGCCGGCGGGCGTTGTCGGCTGGGTTGCCGTGGCGGGGCGCCTCATCTCGAAGAAACACAAGGGCCACCAACGGGTGGACCACCACCGCCTCAAATCGGTGACCATCCGCACCGACCGCCCCGAAAGGGTCCAGATCGACGGCGACAGCATCGGCCAGGCTCGCGCCCTGTCGGCCACGGTCGATCCCCTCGCCCTGATCGTCCGGGTGGGCTGACCGGTTGTCGACGGCATACCGCTTCGACAACGAGTGGCACCTTCGCGCCCCCCGCGAACAGGTCTATGTCGCGCTGGCCGACGTCGAGGGCTACGACCGGTGGTGGCCACAGATCCGCGAGATCCATTGGATCGACGCCGACAGCGGCACGGTGCGGGTCCGCAGCCTGCTGCCTTACACCCTCGAGCTGGTTCTGACTCGTGACGCCCAGGACCAGGCGCACGGGATCCTGCGGGTGCTGGTCGCCGGAGACCTACAGGGCTGGTGCGCCTGGCAGGTCACTTCCGAAGGAACCGGCACGCGGGCCGTGTTCAGCCAGGAGGTGGCGGTCACGTCACCGATGCTGCGACGGGCTCCGTTCGCCCTCCGGCCACTGCTGCGCGGCAACCATGCCCTCATGATGCGATCGGGTGAGCGCGGTCTGCGCAGATACCTGGCCTGACCTGAGCAACGTCAGGAGGTGCTGCGCAAGCTCCGTAGCCAGCTCCGCGCTTCGATGAAGTCGCTGTCGTGCGTACCTGCCGACACCTGGGCCCGGAGGCTGTCGGCCCGTGGATAGGACCCCAGGAAGCGCACGTCGGCGCAGACGCGTTTCAGCCCCATCAGCGTCTCGCCGACCCGCTCGTCGTTGACGTGTCCCTCGCAGTCGATGGAAAAGCAGTAGTCACCAAGCCGGCCGCCGTTGGGCCGCGACTCGATCCGGGTCAGGTTGATACCGCGTGCCGCGAACTGCTCGAGCAGCTCGAGCAGGCCTCCGGGGTGATCCTCGCGCTGGAAGAGGACCACTGACGTCTTGTCGGCCCCCGTCGGCGCGGGCAGCTGGCCAGGCCGGGAGACAAGCACGAAACGCGTGACAGCGCCACTGTTGTCGCCGATGTCTTCCTGCAGGACCGTGAGCCCGTGGTTGGCCGCAGCGACCGGCGCGCACACCGCAGCCTGGTATGCCGGCCGCTCGCCGGCCAGCCCTGCGGCGGCCGCGGCGGTGGATGCGGCGGGCAGGTATTCCACGTCCGGAAGGTGTGCCCCCATCCATCCGCGCACCTGTGCCCAGGCGTGCGGATGCGTTGACACGGCGCGTATGTCGGCGAAACCAGTCCCCACAGGTGCAGCCAGGACGAAGGTGATCGGGACGACCTGTTCGCCGACCACGACGAGCGGGTCCCCACTGCCCAGGGCGTCCAGCGTGGCGCTGACCCCACCTTCGACGGAGTTCTCGATCGGCACCATTGCGCCGTCGAGATCGCCTGCGCGAAGTGCCGCCAGCGCAGCGTCCACGGAGGCGAACGGGATGCGTTCGGCATCGACGGCCTCGGCCACCTGGGAGCATTGACGCAGCGCCATCTCGGTGAATGTGCCTGAGGGACCAAGGAATCCGTAACGCGAGCTCACGAGCCGCCCCTTCCGGTTCGGGCAGCGGCGAGCGCCTGCTGCTCCTCTGGTGACAGTGTGACCTCGCTGTCGCCCTCCACGATGCCTTTGGCATAGGTGCGGGACTCACCGCGCGCGTGGATCGAGCTGATCACGAGCCCATCCCCGCGGTCGTCGACGATCGCCGCCGAGAAGGAGAGCCGGCCGCCCATGTCGCCGAACGCGTCGTAGCGGACCACTGCAACATGACGAAGACTCTGCTCGATGTCGCCGGCCGACCTGGTGAGCTTGTCGCGAACCCGTGCGACGTCGCTGCGCAGCTGGGCGATCTCGCTGGACTGGTCCGAGAGGACCGCGGCGACGTCCTTCTCACCGCCGGCCCACAGAACGCGATACCGGGCCTGTATGCGGGAAAGGCGCAGCTGAGCGCCCACGGCGATGGCGATGGCCAGAACCACAGCACCAAGCGCGACGACGACCAGGGTCGACAACGTGCTTTGGCTCAGGTTCACGACCGCAGCGTATGACGGTTTGTGGCCTCGCCGCGCGCGAGTTCCAGCCGACGGCCAGGTCAGGTCAAGCCCGACCGCTCGTCAGGGCTAGAACCTGAACTGACCGGACTGTCGCTAGGCTCGACGCCACCATGAGCTTCGCCATCGCCCTCACCGCCTTCCTGCTGATCTTCCCCATCGAGCTGCCTGACAAGACGTTCATCGCGACGCTGGTCCTGGCGACGCGATACAAGCCGCTGGCGGTCTGGGTCGGGGTTGCCTCCGCCTTCGCGGTGCAGACCGTCATCGCGGTGACGCTGGGCGGTCTGATCGGTCGCCTGCCACGGACGCCGGTCGAGGTCTTCGCCAGCCTGATGTTCCTGGCCGGTGGTCTCATCCTGATCCGCGGAGCCGGCAAGGCAGACGCCGAGGAAGCCGAGATCGAGCACGAGTTCGAAGCCAAAGCCAAGGCGGGCGTGCGCGGCTGGCAGGCTGTTGGAGCCAGCTTCCTGGTGCTCTTCGTGGCCGAGTGGGGTGACCTGTCACAGCTGCTGACGGCGGGCCTGGTCGTGAAGTACCAGGACCCGGTGTCCGTCGGGGTTGGGGCCTTCCTGGCCCTGGCCACTGTGTCCGCACTGGCCACTCTCCTGGGCCGGACCCTGCTCAAGCGGATCCGGCTGGCCACCGTCCGCCGGATCGGCGGGAGCGTGTGTCTGCTGCTTGCCGCTGCGTCCCTGCTCCAAGTCGCCAACGTCTCCATCCTGGGCTGACTCCCCCGTAGCCTGTTGCTCGTGACCCGACGCCGACTGCTCGCCGCCGCCACGGCCGTCGCGGTGCTCGCAGCTCTGGTGATCGGCGGCCTCATGGCGTCATCGCCGGACGCGTCCTCTCCCGCTGCGAGCAAGGACGTCAGCGGATCCATCGTGGTCATCGGCACCGGCGGCCTGTCCTGGAGTGACGTCTCGGCGGAAGCGACGCCGGCCCTCTGGTCCTTGTTGCGTAACGGCGCCACGGCAGCGGTGACGGTCCGTTCAGTGCGTGCCAACACGTGTCCGGTGGACGGCTGGCTGAGCCTTTCAGCCGGGGAGCGAGCCGGAGACGTGGACGCCGGCAGCGGTGATGGAGCCGGGCCTGACGGGGCCAAGCAGCCGTGTCAAGCCTTGCCTGAGCACATGACTGCCGGCAAGGTGCCCCACTGGGACGACTACCTCGCGGCAGCAGCGGCCACGAAGTTCGATGCCTCCCTTGGCTTGCTCGGCGACCAGGTGGCCAGTCACGGTGGTTGTATCCAGGCCGTGGGACCCGGTGCAGCTCTGGGCGCGGCGCGCTCAAACGGGATCGTGGACCGTTACCAGCCATTCGACGACTCGACCCTGACGGCGGCTCTGGCGTCATGCCCGGCGACGCTGATCGACGTCGGATCGATCCGAGACCCGACCGACGTGGACCCCCAGGACGCGTCACGCCCCACGACCACCCGTGCCCAACAGGTCGCGGCAGTAGACGCCAGGGTTGCCGCCGTGATCAAGGCGGCACCGTCGGGGACAGACGTCCTGCTCGCCAGCCTCTCCGACGCCGGAGTCACCGAACGCCTGCGGCTGATCGCGGGCACCGGGCCCTACTTCGGAGCCGGGACATTGGAGTCGTCGTCGACCCGACAACCAGGGCTGGTGCAGCTGTCGGATCTGACAGCGACCGCACTCGACCATCTGAGCATCCCTCGCCCGTCACGTCTGGGCGGCGCCCCGCTCCGGTTCGCGCCCGGTGACGGCAACGACCAGCGGTCGGCCCATGAGCGACTGACCGCCCTGCTCGACCTTGACCGGGCCTCGTACGAGGTCCACAGCCTGGTCGAGCCGTTCTTCTACGGTTGGGCCCTGCTCCAGCTGGCGCTGTATCTGATCGCCACCGTGCTCTGGCGGCGCCGTTGGGGCACAGCACCTCAGCGAAGGCGACTACTGGTGTTCACCCGTCGGGCGGCGACCGTCGCTGCGACGGTTCCGGTCTCGACATTTCTCGCGAACCTCCTTCCGTGGTGGCGTTTCTCGGTACCGCTGGTGAGCGTGGTCGCCTCCGTCGCGATATTTGCCACGGCCATTTCGCTGCTGGCCCTCTTGGGGCCGTGGCGCCAGCGGCTGTTCGGGCCAGTGGCCGTGGTCAGTGCGACGACCGTGGCGGTGCTTGCGGCCGACGTGATGACCGGGTCGAGGCTCCAGCTCTCCTCGCTGCTGGGGCTGCAACCTCTGGTCGGGGGTCGTTTCTTTGGCATGGGCAACGTGACCTTCGCGGTGTTCGCCACCGCCACCCTGTTGCTCTGCATCGTCGTCGGCAACCACCTCCTCACGGTCCAGCAACCCCGCATGGCAGCCGCCGCGGTGGCCGTCATCGGGTCGTGCGCCATCATCGTGGACGCGGCCCCGTCATGGGGGAGCGACTTCGGTGGCCCGCCGGCTCTTCTGCCTGCGCTGATCCTCCTGATGATGGCAATCCTTCAGATCAAGGTGACCTGGCGCAGACTCCTGGCCGTCGGTGGGGGAACCGGTCTGTTCGTCCTTCTTCTGGGCCTGCTGGACTGGCTCCGGCCGGCCGAGTCGCGTTCGCACCTGGGCCGATTCGTCCAGACTGCCATCGATGGCGGCGCTTGGGACATCATCACCCGCAAACTCGACCAGAACATGTCACTTCTGTTCGGCAACCCGTTGGCGCCGCTCATCCCGGTTGCCCTCGTCGCGTTGGCCTACATCCTCGCCCGGCCCATGTCATGGGCTGCCCGCCCACTGCGTCGGTCCTTCGAGAGGGTCCGGCTGCTGCGGCCGGGGCTCGTCGCCGTCCTGGTCATGTGGGTGATCGGTTTTGCGCTCAACGACTCCGGCACGGCAATCCCCGCAGTGGGAGCGGGCCTGGCCATACCTCTGCTGATCGGGCTGGCGCTCAAGACGCTCGAGGACGAGACGTTCGCGGCACCCGCGACCACCCGCGCCTCACGGCTCGCGCGATAGCCAGCAGCACCAGCCACGCGGCAAGCGGCCCTGCCACCTTGCGGAAGCCCAGGGTCAGCGACTCCACGTCAGGACTCATCGCGACCACCCGACCGGGGACGTAGGCCAGGGCCATGACCGTCAACCGCGCCAGCAGGATGCCGTCTAGGGCCGTGGCGAACATCAGCGGCAGAGTGGCCCAGGTGAGCACGTCATACCAGGGCAGCGCATAGGGGGCTGCGACGGCGTATGCCGTTGCGAGCACGAACGTTGCGGTCATCGCTGACTGAGTCTGCTGCGTGGGCGAGACCTGGTGCGTCATCGGCGACTGCTCGCGTGACAGCTTGAGATGTGACAGCGCCCACGCCACCGCCACGATCGTGATGATGGAGGCGACCGACACCACGGTCCGGGCTGCGTCCAGCGACATCACCGCGGAGAGAAGGTTGACGACGGGGCGCCAGGCGGTGGCAAGAGACACCCCCTTGCTGGCCTTCATCAGCTGATCGAAGACGTGAGGACCAGCCCAGAGGTGCAAGAGGACGACCACGGTCGTGGACGAGACGGCGAGTGCGATCATGTTGCGGGCCATGGGTTTTCGGGCCAAGGAACGCCAGGACCACAGGATCGCCAGCCCCACGATGGCGTAGGTGATCTTGGTGCTGACCGTGGCTCCGAGCACCAGACCGGCGATCCAGGGCGTGCGCGCCGCGAGGACGACCGCAGCCAGCGCAAGCGCTGTGGCGATAAGGTCGACGTGAGCGCCGAGCACGGCGACGCCGAACACGAGAGGGTTGGCAGTCCACAACAGGTCGATACGCGCCAAGGTCCTGTCGTTATCGGATGCCACGTGGCGCAACAAGATCCGGACCAGCAGCCAGGCCGCCACGATCAACAGCTGCCAGAACCAGACCGTCTGGCGCAGATTGTCTTGTCCGACAAGGGAGCTCAAGGTCTGCAACGCCGTGGCGAAGGGGCCATAGACGCTGGGTGCCATCGTCCATGGCGGCTCGACAGCGCTGGTGACAGGGTCGCCACCCAGCGCCCAGGTGATCGGGGCGACGGAGTAGGGGTCGCCACCCTGCGCCGCGATCCGGCCGTACGCCGCGTAGTTGGTGTGGTCAGCCGAGCCGATCGGTGCCGTGACCAAGGCCAGGGCGCCCAGCGCCAGCGGCCATGACCTGGACCACAGCCGGGTCCATGGCTGGGGCAGACGCCCAGCGCTGCCCGAGCCATGCCGCAGGCCCAGCACCACCGCCACCGCCCCCAGCAGGTACGCGGTCCACAGGACTGCCGTGACCACGGCCGAGGACAGGGAGATCGGGAGGTCGCCGGGAGCCCAACCGCGAGGGCCGAGACCGGGCTTCGCCGCCGATGGACCAGCCGCGGCCACCAACAGGAGGAGGCCGAAAGAGAGGCTCAACGCCACTGGCCGCAGCCATGCGCGAGTCTTGTCAGAAGGTGAGGCGCTCACGGCCGCCTCTGGTTCTGACCAGTCTGCGGACCCTGCGATCAGCGAGGGCCAGCCAGACGTCGCGATACTGCCTGGCACGGTGAACCTGACCCCGCCAGCCGGAGCCGGTGACCCGGTGCTGAAGCTCGCAAGGGACCTCGAGCACCCGCAAACCCGCACCCAGCACATCAATGGTGAGTCCAACCTCCACGCCCCAGCCCCGCGCCAACGGTGATGCCGCCTCGAACGCCTCGCGGGACAGACAACGCATGCCCGACAACGGCTGGGTCGGCGTCCAGCCGGCGAGCCTCTCGATACCGTTGCGCGCCAACCGAACCACGAAGCCATGACCGCCACCCGAGGTCGACTGCGGTGGCAATGTCGCGATGGTCATGTCTGCATCGCCCGAGGCGACAGGCGCGACCAGGGCGGCCGCGTTGGTCGCACTGTGCTCCAGGTCCGCGTCGATGAACAGCAGCAGACGAGCGCCCCCCCACACCGCCGGATCGTTGATGTCCTGATCGGCGACAGCCCGGGCTCCCGTGGCCATGGCCGCCGCCTTGCCACGATTGCGCGAATGGCTGAGCACGACAGCGCCAGCATCGGCCGCCAACCGCCCAGTCGCATCGGAACTGCCGTCATCCACCACTATCACCAGGTCGACCCCGGCGATCCTGCGTGCGGCAGAAACCGTGTTCACGATCCGGGCGGCCTCGTCCTTGGCCGCGATGATCACCGCAATCGAAGCGACCGTCGTCGTGGGATCCATGTCGACCGGTCTCAGCGCAAAGTGACCTGGCGACTCAACAGACCCGAGCGGGCCCGTCGTTCCTCGGCGCTCATGGTGCCGGTCTGGGCCAGCGTCTCTTCGAGACGGACGGCCATCCGTGCCACTTCACTCTCATAGTCGGCTCCGGCCAAGCTCGGGTCGAGGTCCCAGACGGGGACCAGCAGCCCGCACGCCCGAAAGGCCCCGAGCAGCCTGGTGCCCTCGCCCAAAGAGGTAGCCGCCGCCGCGTGCAGCCGTGCGAGCGCGTCGGTCGCCGCATCCTCGTTGTATGGAAGCACCCAACGCAGGTAGGCGCGCTTGCCGACCCGGCACCAGTACGCGGAGGGGGCGGACGTCAGCTTGGCCGTCGGGATCGCCGAGGCGTTCGCCTGCTCCAGAGCCTCCTTACCTCCCTCATCCAGGTCGTCTGTGTCAGCAACCCAGAAGTCGAAACCCTCGTGCACGGTGACCTCAAAAACAGCCGACGGGTCGAGCACGTCCTGCAGTCGTGGCGTCGTTGGTTTGGCGAGCGGCGACGACGGTAGCGGCACACCGGGCTCGGCGGAGACTGTTGCCAGCAGCACCTGGGCAATATCGCGGCTGGCGTCACCGGTGGTAGAACCGGCCTGGAGCGCCACCATCACCGCACCGTCGATGCGGCGCAGCCCTGACCAAGCCATCGGCAACATCGTTGCCACTGTTGCCGTTTGGGGGCGATCGGCCTCGACGATACCGGCGGCAAATGTCACGGTGGCGGCGGCGGCGGGAACGACCTCGCGCATCGCCACCCAGTCGGTCTCGCCGGTCAGTCCCTCAAAGGGTCTGGCCACGAACGGAGCGGGGCCTGCGGAAAGATCTCTCGTGCGGTTCTCGCGCACATGCATGCTGTCAGCCGTGCGACGCCTGGATGCCTTGCCCATGGTCGCCAACCTTAGTGCGCCGGAACGCCGATCAGGGAACGCTGCGAAGCGATGGGCCGCCGAGCGAGACCCAGACGGTGCAGGAGTCGACATCGTCCTCGACACCCCACTCATGGGCAAGGCTGCGAACGATACGCAGGCCTCGGCCGTTGGCGGACCATGGTGAGGTCGGGGCCGGTGTCGGAGTGGTGGGTCCTCCGCCATCGGTCACGGAGACCTCGACCACACCGTCACTCACGGCCCAGTTGACCCGGATCATTCCGTCGGGCAGGGGTTGGGCATGGCGAAAGGAGTTCGCAACGAGCTCGGAGATGACGATCTCGGCCTCGTCGATGACGGTCTCGTTCACCTCGAGGGCACGCAGCTCGGACACCAATGTGCGCCGAACCTGCACCGCCGAGCTCATCGCCCACGGAACGCGCAGGGTCTGCGCCGACATCCTGACCTCCGTGCATCGCGTTGGTGAAATCCCCGGCCACCCTGACCGTAGTCCCTTGCCGACCCCGGACCGAAGTCCATTCCCTGGACATATCGGACTTTACGTCTTGCCAAAGTCACCTTGGATGTTAAACCCTGCCGAATACACGGTTGCGGACGAAGGCCGGAACGTTCGAGATGATGGCATCAACCCCAAGATCCAGACACATACCGATGTCGGCCTCGTCGTCCACCGGAAACACATAGACCTGGTGACCGCGGTCGTGCTGTTTCTTCACGGTCTTGGGCCAGCGTCGGATGATCTCCTTGTCCAGGCCGGCGATCTGCGCGCCCTTGGGCAACGACCCGTCTCGGAACCGCAAGGGCACTGAGTCCTTCATGAGGTAGACCAGAGGCACCTGCGGACACAGCTGTCGCATCCGTGCGATCGCCAGTTGCGAAAAGGACATCAGGCGCACGTACGGCAGGCCACGTTGGTAGGCGCGGTTCAACCCGAACTCGTTGAGCACCTTCGCCAGCTCGCGCTCGACCTGGCCGGCATAGCGCGTGGGGTGCTTGGTCTCGATCACCAGCCCGACCTCGCGGCCGCAGCTGCTCACCATCTCGATCAGGCGGTGCAGCGTCAGCAGCTTGTCGCGCTCGCGGTCCGCGATCGGCATCTCGGCCTGGCCGTCGTTGGCCTGCTTCCAGGAGCCGAAGTCCAGACCCTCCAGGCTGGTCAGCTCCAGCGTGGAGACCAGGCCCTTGCCGTTCGAGGTCCGGTTGACCTTGCGGTCGTGGACGCAGACCAGGTGGGAGTCGGCGGTGAGCCGAACGTCGCACTCGAGAACATCCGCACCCTCGTCGATGGCGCGCAGATAGGCATTGAGTGTGTGCTCCGGCAGATCCTGACTCGATCCGCGGTGGGCGATGATCAAAGGGGGGCGCTTTGCCGCACGCATGACTACTTGGTGCACCTACCCATCCTGACACTCCTGCTCAGATCTGCGGATCAGACACTCTGGACCTGGACATGAACACCGGGCGCCGGAGGAATCTTCCCGAGTGAGGTCAGCGGCGCCCGAGGCTGGAGCCGGACGAGAACGCAGCAGCGCCCCCTCGCGATGAGGACGTGGAGTAGACCGAGGACGAACCGCCCTGCCCGCCCGCACGCCGGCCACCCTGCGACGACGGGCGCTTGGCACCCGAGGATCGCTGCGCAGCATCACCGGATGCGCCACGCGGGGAGCCGCCGCCAGAGGTCGTACTGCGGCCGGAGCCGTTGCGGGGGGCGCCTGCTCGACCGCCGGCCCGACCACCTGGGGCTCGACCGCCGTTGGAACGCGAGCCATTGGAACGGCCCCCGCCACCACCTGAGCGACGGGAGGCGTTGCCCTCGTCCACGGTAAGGACGAGAGGCTCGGTGAAGGTGCGCTCGCCGGGGGCAAGTTGCTTGAGCAGAGGATGCGTGGCGTCCAACCGGGTCGTGGTCGCCTTGATGCCGGCCTTGCGCGTGAGGTCGCGAACGTCCGCCACCTGGTCGTCGGTCATCAGCGTGATCACAGTGCCTTCGGCGCCAGCGCGGGCGGTGCGACCGGAACGGTGCAGATAGGCCTTGTGCTCCATCGGCGGGTCGGCGTGGATAACCAGCGCGACGTCGTCAACGTGGATGCCGCGAGCCGCGATGTCAGTAGCGACAAGGGTCCTCGCCGCTCCGCTCTGGAACGCGTCCATGTTGCGGGTTCGGGCGTTCTGGGAGAGGTTGCCGTGAAGCTCCACTGTCGGGACCCCGGAGGCGTTGAGCTGTTTGGAAAGCTTCTTGGCACCGTGCTTGGTGCGGGTGAAGACCATCGTGCGCCCTGGAGCCGACGCGAGGTCGACCAGCACGGGGAGACGAGTGTCATGGTGCACATGGAAGATGTGGTGCGCCATCGTCGAGATCGGCGACTGTGCCGAGTCTGCTTGGTGTGTCACGGGGTTGGTGAGGAAGCGCTTGACGATCACGTCGACGCCGGCATCAAGCGTGGCCGAGAACAGCATCCGCTGACCGGTCCTCGGAGTGCGGTCCATGATGCGTCGAACGCAGGGCAGGAAACCGAGGTCGGCCATATGGTCGGCCTCGTCCAGGACGGTGATCTCGATGGCGTCCAGGGTCAGTGCGCCCTGGCTCATCAGGTCCTCAAGGCGTCCGGGGCAGGCGACGACGACGTCGACACCTGCACGAAGGGCGCTGACCTGGGGGTTCTGGCCGACACCACCGAAGATGGTCATGGTGTTGATCCCGAGCGGTCTGGCCAGCGGGGTCATAGCGGCCTCGATCTGGCCGACCAGCTCGCGGGTCGGCGCCAGGATCAGCACCCGCGGCTTGCGGGGCTGGCGCGTCGTCTTGCTGGCGGCCAGCCGGGTGAGCAGCGGGAGGACGAAGGCGTAGGTCTTGCCGGAGCCGGTGCGGCCGCGGCCGAGGACGTCGCGACCCGCAAGGGAGTCGGGCAACGTCGCCGCCTGGATCGGGGTCGGGATGGTGATGCCTGCCGCCGTGAGGACAGCGGTCAGGGAAGTGGGCACGCCAAGGCTGGCGAAAATGGTGCCAGAAGACACAGGTGGGTACTCCATAGGTGTAAGAGGGTCGTTCTGCCCGGCGCAAACCCATGCGGTCGCGGCGCGTGGCTATCGACATGAAGAAGCAGGTCCGAGGCAGAACTGTGCGGACCGCTGTGATCAGTCTAGGGGGTCACGCGGACAACAATGACCCACCACCGCCGGAACCGACCCCGATGGAGGGCTGATCCGTGCTCAGTCCTGTCCGCCCATGTCAACCGAATACCCCTCGTACATGAGGTCTGAGCCGCGCTGGCGGTGGCGAACAAGAGCGGCGATGAGGGCGGTGCCGCGCTCGCGCACATCGTCCAGATCATCCGACATCGACTCACCCCGCGCGAACGACCCGGCTGCCTGACCCACCAACGTGAGGAGTTCTGACATGAGCTCGGTCAGGGTCGCGTGGTCCTGGGTCAGCTTCTCAACCTGATGGGTCAATCTGGGCGTCGAGCGGATCACCGCGCCGTACAAGCCGTCTGGACCCTCTGTGAGCTCGACGTGGTCACGGAAGTCGCCCGACAGCTGCAACAACGCGGTGGAGACCCTCTGAACCCAGGCCAGGGGCCCGCCCGGGACCGGCGCCGCGAGTGCCCGCTCGAGCTCGTTGATCGCCCCGAGCAGCTCGGCCCTGCGACGCCGCAGCACTCTCAGACGCTCAGCCTCGGTCTCGGCGTCAAGCTTTGTCTGCGGTTCTCCCGCGCTGGTGGTCATGCCTGCAGTCTGCTTCCCATCGCACCAGCAGTCCAGTCGTAGCCGAGAATCCGCCCTCCTTTCCACCCTGCGTATTCTCGCTGCCATGACCTCTGCCATGAGCCGCCTCATCAAGGCCTTCACGGATACCCATGTGGCCGTGATCCGGCTCACCCATGGCAGGTTCGCAGCCCGGATGGGCAACCTGAGGCTCTGCATCCTGACCACCACCGGGCGGAAGTCAGGTGTCGAACGACATAGCCCTTTGGCCTGGTTCCCCCATGATGACGGACTGGTCGTGATCGCATCGGCCGGCGGTAGCGACCATCACCCGGCTTGGTATCTCAACCTCGTCGCCAACCCATCGGTGAGCGTCGAGATCGACGGTGTGGACCGGCCGATGACGGCACGGACAGCCTCGTCCGCGGAGAGGGCAAAGATCTGGCCCGGCATCGTCGCAAAGGCGAAGAACTTCGAGGGCTATCAGTCCAGAAGCTCGCGTAACATCCCGGTCGTCATCCTCCGGCCCCGCCAGCACTGAGGGTATGGACCAGAACTGAGGGTCTGGACCAGAACTACGGGGCTGGGGTCATCCGTTCGCGCGCAGATAACGGCCAAAGTGCGGGACGGTGAAAGCGATCCGCCCACGCTGGCCGCTGTAGATCAGGCCCTTCTTGAGCAGGGCGTCACGGGCCACGGACAGCGACTGTGGCTTGCGGTCGAGCACGGCCGCCACCGACGCGGTCGAGACCGACTCGATGTCGTCCAGGCCGGGCCCCGCCGGGTCCTGTGCGGCGATCTGGGCGGCGTCGGCCATCGCGCGCAGGTACTCACGCTCACCCGGCGTCGCCCGTTCGTAACGTGACCCGAAGAAGCCCAGGGCAAGCTCGGCCTCGGCCTCTGGCGCAGCGACCCGGATGTCCTCGACGGTGATCGGTGATGAAGGGGCACTGTCCCAGGCGACCTTGCCGTAGGCCTGGATGAAGTACGGATAACCTCCGGTCGCGGCATACATCGCCTCGAGGGCCTCCTGCTGGAACTCCGCGCCCTCACCCTTTGCCGGCAGCTGCAGGGCCAGGTCGGCAGCCATACGGTCGAGCCTGTCTATGCATGAGTACTTGAAGAGTCGCTCGCTGTATGACTTGCTGGCGCTCAGAACCGCTGGCAGATGGGGCAGTCCGGCTCCAACAACGATGAGCGGCAGGCCACTTTGGCTGATCTCGTGGCACGCGGCGCACACTGCGGAGACGTCCTCCGGCCCCAGGTCCTGCATCTCGTCGATGAAAATGGCCACGCCCCTGCCGACGTCCGCGGCGAGCCCGCCGACATCGGTCAACAGCTCGACCAGGTCGATCTCGATGTCACCCGAGTCCGCGCGCCCTAAGACCGCGGCCACGTCAATTCCGGGGTTCCAGCGATCGCGGATCTTCGCGTTCGGTGCCGCTTCGCGCTGGGCGAAGGCCTTGATGACGCCGAGGACGTGGTCGACCTCGTCGCCCTGGGGGTGGCCGAGCTCGCGGACCGCTACGTGCAGGGCCGCGCTGATGGGTCGTCTCAGCCGTTGGTCCGGACGTGCCTCGAGCTTGCCAGTTCCCCAGTGGGCGCGAACCGCCGCCGACCGCAGCGCATTGAGCAGCACGGTCTTGCCGACGCCCCTCAGGCCGGTCAGGACGATGGAGCGCTCGGGTTTGGACCTGGCGATGCGCTCGAGCACAACGTTGAAGGCGCGCAGCTGGTCGTCTCGACCGGCGAGCTCTGGCGGACGCTGGCCGGCGCCCGGGGCGTACGGATTTCGGATGGGGTCCACGATCGCAGGCTATACAGATGTATCGCGTATTCCTGAGATATGGCGAGACATGCCGATCGTGTCGCGCCCACCTGCGCTTGTTGCCGCGAAACCACCGTTTGGCCTCATCGCCGGGCGCCTTTTGGTGGTTTCGGCGCAACAAGCGGGGGAGGGGGTCACTTGAGCAACCGTGACATCCGACGGTCCGCGAGCGGCTTGCCGCCGGTCTGACATGTGGCGCAGTACTGCAGCGACGAGTCGGCGAACGACACCTCACGCACGATGTCGCCGCAGATCGGGCACGCCTGGCCGGTGCGCCCATGCACCCGCATCCCGGCACGTTTCGCGTCCTTCAGCTCCTTGGCCGGCTTGCCCGACGCAGCGCTGACCGCACTCGCGAGCGTGCTTCGCAGCGCGGCATACAGCCTCTGGACCTGCTCCTCGTTCAGGCTGGAGGCCAGCGCAAACGGCGAGAGCCGTGCCGCGTGCAACACCTCGTCGGAGTAGGCGTTGCCAACACCAGCAAGGAATCCCTGGTCCTTCAGCAGGCCCTTGACCTGTGTTCGACGACCCTCCAGCAGTGCCGCGAAGTCGGTGACACTGAAGTCATCGGCCATCGGATCAGGCCCCAGACGCGCGATCCCGGGCACCTCGGCAGGGTCACGCACGATGTATGCCGCAAGGCGCTTCCGCGTCCCGGCCTCGGTCAGGTCGAAGCCGCTTGCGTCAGAAAGCCTGCAGCGCAAGGCAATTGGCGACTTGCCGGCCCGGATCGTCGTGGCGGACAGGGCGTCCGACCAGCGCAACCAGCCGGCCCGGGCCAGGTGAAATATGAGGTGCAGCCCTTCGGCCTCGATGTCGATGAACTTGCCATGACGACTGACGTTGCTGATCGGCAACCCGTGAAGTGATGCAGGGGCTGGGTCGTAGGTCTTCAGGACGCTGATCGACCCGAGCTCGATGCCGACGATCGCCAGGCCATCGACGCGCTCACGCAGGAAGTCGACGAGCGCTTGGACCTCGGGGAGCTCGGGCACCCGTCCATTCTCGCCCAGGCATCCTGCACCGCCACCCTGACTCTGCGGTCAGTCGCTGTCGCTGGATCCGGCGCGAAGCGCGCGCAGCTGACGCTCCAGGCTATAGCCATCGGGCGCACGACACACGGGAACTGGACCTTGTACCCGAGGGGCGAACTCCTCGTTGGACACCGGTATGCCGTGGGAGAGCACCTGTTCGGCCGGCGTCAGCTCACGAATCGCAATAGCCTCAACGACATCCGGGCGATCCCGCGCGAAGTCGCCGTAGATCTTGGGGTCGTGCTGGCCGTCATCACCGACGAGCAGCCAACGGATCTTGGGGAACTCCCGTGCCAGCCGATGCAAGGCCTCGACCTTGTGGTCCTGCCCGCTGCGGAACCAGCCGGTGTTGGTGGGACCCCAGTCGGTCATCAGCATCGGACCGGCCGGATAACCGTGGCGTTTGAGGAAACGGGTCAGCGTCGGCGCGGTGTTCCACGCCCCCGTGGACAGGTAGAAGATCGGCGCACCGGGGTTCTCGCCGATCAGGGTGCGGTACATCGGCGCCATGCCGGGCACCAGGTGACGAGCGGTCTCCTGCCGCACAAAGGTGTTCCAGGCTGCGATGAAGGGACGCGGCAAGGAGGTGGAGATGACCGTGTCGTCGATGTCGCTGACTATGCCGAAACGAGTCGCGCGGTCGATGATCAGCACCGCGGCCTGGACCGGTTCGCCTCCTTCGGCCTCGATCACGACCGCGTGCCAGCCCGGGGCCAGACCTGGTTCGGGAACCGCCACGTCGATGTACCCACTGCGATCCGAGAACGTGTGCACCGTGCGGTCGCCCACGACGACAGTGACGGGCACGTTCATCGCACCCGCAGTGACAAAGGCCCGCCAGCCGCGCTGCCCGTCCGCGTTGCCTCTGAAGTCACGAATGATGCCGTCCGCCGCACTAACCTCCGGCGGCTCGGCCAGGCGGCTCAGCAGGACCCTGCCCAGAACCCTCACAAAGTCTTGACTGCCATATCCCGTGTGGCTGATGGTGCGCGTGCCCCAGCCACGGCCCCGCATCAGTGCAGACGTGCGGCGGTGGAAGGCATCCTCGATAAGCGATGCGGCGTGGGGTCTGGCCATACCCAAAACGTATCGCGACAACGCGTCAAATGACCCATCTTCACCCGGAGAGCGGAGGCGCTCGCGCTTGACGAGCGCCTCCTGCGGTTCAACGTGTCGAGCGGTTCAACGGATTGAGAGCGCGAACTTCAGGACGCGGGCTTGGCGTACGCCGCGACGCCCGTGTCGAACATGACGCACGGTTCGTCGCCGACCGTCCAGCCGTCGTGTCCCGGCTCGATGACGAACACGTCCCCGGGCCCGATGTTGATCTCGGTGCCGTCGTCCGAGCGCACCACCATCCGTCCCGACACGCAGATACCCGTGTGCCGTGCCATGCACGACCCGGTCCCCGCGATGGGCTTGACGTCGTTGGACCATTTCCAGCCGGGTTCGAAGGTCTCCCTTCCCAGCGTGAAGTCCCCCAGGGTGACCACGTCGACGTGGCCATGCGCCTGGAACTTCCGGGTCTCGTGTGCAACGTCGATGTTGCGTGTTTCTAGCCGGCTCATGTGTTCTCTCCTCGGATGTGTCGCTGGCGCTGTTGTGTGATTCCCCTGATCCGGTATGGTCCCTCGGATCTAGTTGAAGTGTCTACAACAATCGGCACACGTAAATCTGCGAGCGCACATACGAAAATCTGCGCACAGGTCCTCACCCCGGGTGCCTCACCCTAAGGGTCATCACCCCAGGATGCTGCGATCTTCTTTGCCCCGCCGGGCTGAGCCGGGTCAGCTGAAGATGGCTGCCCGGACCGGCCATGAATCGGCACGGCAATAGACCGGGACGACGTCCAGCGGCACATCACGCGGCACCAGCCGGCCACCCGCGTGTTCTTCACCCGTCCACACATCCACCCAGCGACCCTGCGGCAGATACGTCTGCCAGGTGTCGGCGCCGGGCTGGGTCACGGGGTTGATGAGGAGGTCGTTCCCGAGCATGAACTGTGACGGGTGGTCCCACACGGCCGGGTCTGAGGCATGACCGAAGAACAAGGGGCGCATCAATGGCTGGTCGGTCCTGACGGCGACCTCAGCCTGCTCGGCCAGGTAGCCCACCAGCCGCTCGCGCAGATCGGCAAACCGCCTGAACACCGCCACGACCCGCTCGTCCCCAGTGGTTTCGGCGACATACCACGGGGTGCGGTCACGCAGTGGACGCTGGTGGTGGTTGAACTCGGAGTGGTACTGCATGATCGGCATGAACGTCGACGCTGCAGCAGCTCTCAGATAGAGCTCGGCCTCGGGGACGGGGCCGGAGAAACCGGCGAGGTCCCAGCCCCAGTAGACGATGCCGCAGGATGCAGCCGTCAGACCGGCGGTGATCGAGTTGCCGAATGCCTCCCACGTCGAGTCCTCGTCGCCGGCCCAGAAGACACCGTGCGCCTGGGATCCGGTGAACCCCGACCGGGAGAAGGTCACCGGCGCCTTGCCCTCGGAACGCAACAGGTCCCCGAAGGTGCGGGCGTAGTGAACCGGGTAGAGGTTGTTCCCCTCATCCCCGCGGCGCCCATCGGCGTACCGCAGCTCGTGGCCCCAGGCATGCTCGCCACCGTCGGTCTTGAACCCGTCGACGTCGAGGTCCTTGACCAGATAGCGACGTTTGTCGGTCCACCAGTCGCGGGTTCTCTGCACCGAGAGATCGGGCATCAGCGCGTTCGGGAACCACCAGCCCCGGTTGTGGTACGCCGTCCCGTCGGCTTCCAGGACCGCGTGGCCGTCACGGACCATGGCTTTGGCGTCGGCCAGGACCTGTCCGGTGAGGTCGGGGTCGGTTTTCTGCAAGGGGATCTGCCACAGAATCACCTTGATGCCCCGGCCGTGGAGCTCGTCGATCATGGCCCTGGGGTCGGGCCAGGCTCCGTCGCCGGGATAGGTGAAGTCGGCGGCAACATGGGCGGCTCCGTCCTCGTTCACGGCGTATTTGGCGTCGCGGAAGATGACGATGCCCTCTTCGTCGCTCCAGGCTTCGATGACCACAGCACCGACTGGGATGTCGAGGTCGCGGTGTGAGTCCATCCGCTCCATGACGATGTCCTGGGTGTTCCACTCATTGCCCGATGCCCAAAGCCGGAACACCCACGACGGAAGCTCCTCTGCGCGGCCGACCTCATCCAGGAAGACGCGCAGAACACTCGTGGGGTCGCCGTCGTAGATCCCGACATCGAGCGATCCTGTGGCGGCGCCGGCGAGCTCCGACTCGACCACGAGCTGCGTGTGGTCGGTGGCTCCGACGTCGAACCAGGTGCGTCGCGAGGTGCGGACATGAAAGCCCCACGAGCTCCCAGTGGGGGAGATGACATGAGCGAACGGCATGGGCAGGTAGGTACGGCCGTGCGCGCCCTGGGACTTGTACTGCTCGAACACGACCGCGTCGAGCCGGTGCCCGCGCTGGTCGACCCGGTCGAAGCGCTCACCGAAGCCGACGACGTGGTCCCCGTCGCCAAGGCGCAGAGCAAATCGGACGCGGTGGATGCCGAGGTCGGACACCAGCCAGGCCACGCTGCCAGGGACGAGCCGTTCGTCTGGTCCGGTGAGCTGGCCGACCGGCTCGCTGGTCCAATGCGTGGGGGCAAGGTCATACCAGTCGGTCGACTGCTCTGCCGTGGCAGTGCCGGCAAACGCATGGAAGCGGTATCGGTATCGGGCGCCGGACTCCATCGGCGGGGAGTCAACCGTCCACCCGCCAGATCCGCCAACAGATGCGGCCTGCGCCTCGGCGAGATGGCCTTCTCCGCCGACGAGTGCGGCCGCGGACGCGGCGGAGGTCTCTTCGGGAGCAAGAGCGAACGTCGTCGTCATACGGAGGTCGGCGGCGGCGCTCTGCCACTCGCAGGTCACGTCTGTGACCGACGGATCGACCTGGACACCCAGCCTGGTCACCTGCCCGACGAGGGGAAGGACGGGGATTCGCTGGTCGGGGGACGTGGCATAGGGGTGTTCGATGCCGTAGGGGCGGTGGGTGATCAGCGTCTTCGTGCTCGGAGGCGGTGTGGCCTGGGGCGGTGCGGTCGGTGTTGTCATTGCGTCGCCTCCCTGGTCAGGCCCAGCTCGTCGGCCAGGATCAGGTACATGCCATGGGACCACAGCAGGGGGGTGGCCACTGTGCCCCAACGGTCGATCCACTCGGCGCGCGACTCATGGTGCAGCAGGTGGCTCGGGACCTGCTCGGGCAGGTAGCCGTCCGGCGTCGCGTGGGACGCGATCCAACGCAGGTGCCTGAGGGCCGCGCTCGGGTTGCCTTGCGCAGCGAGGTTCCAGCCGAGAAGCGCCGACAGCAAGGGCCACTGACCACCTCCGTAGAAGACGTCGGCCCGGAAACGGTGCACGCCCCCGTCAACGTCGAGGTCGCGTACCACGGCGGCAAGAGTCTCCAGAGCGACCGGGTCCTTGGGGTCGAGCAGTCCGAACGGCACGATGCAAGCCGGGAGTGAGCCGTCAACGGCCTTACTTCCGAGCCACTTGGTCAGGTGGCCGCGCCCCACGCCTTCGCTGGACACGAGTGCCCGGATGGCGTCAGCGGCGGCGGCGGCGCGATGGGCTCTGCCCGGGTCGAGAACCCCTGCATCGAGTGCCGAACGAAGCCCGCCGTGGATCGCCCCGAGCGTGGATACATGGCGCTGCTCGACGTGTTCCTCCCACCAGTCGTAGCAGGGCCTGTCCCAGAACGCGGTCAGGTAGTCGACGGCGACGTTGATCCCGCCCTGCCAGTGGCCGAGGTCAAGACCGTGGCGTCGGGCATGGGTGACTGCCGACCAGAGCCAGGTGCCGTAGCCGTCGGTCTGGAAGTCCCACCACGGGTCCGAGCCGTCTTCGCCGTCGAGGGTGAACCGGGTCGGCAGCATGGCGTCGTTCGACGGGCGCTCCCCTCGAGTGAAGGCTGCGACGAGGTCGTCGACCTGGCCCCTGCGTCGGGTCAGCACGGTATTGGCCCACTCGTGGAATCGGCTTGCCGAGGCGACGTCGCCGTAGCGGGAGACTCCTTCGGCGGTGAACCCACCGTCGCGCAGCCAGGCATAGCCCGCATAGGCCGAGAACGTGGGCGACGCGGGGTAGGCACCGCCGGTGTGCTGGTGGGCGGTGATGACGGCGTGGCTACGGACGGCCAACCCGACCAGCAGTCCTCGCTCGTCATCGGTGATGTCACCAATGAAGGAGCTGCTGCGCGGCCGGTCGGTGTCAGGGAAGGAAGTCATCGCTCACGTTTCGGTTCTGTCGTAACAGGATCGGGGAGTTGACGGACTGGTTGGCAGTGTTGTGCCGGACCACGGCCGCAACGATTGCCGGGCCCGGGTCGCACATGACCCGGGCCGGCAAACGGTGTTACTTCAGCAGGGCGTTGACCTGCGTCTCGGCATCTGCGAGTGCCTTGGCGACGGGCTTGCGCCCAGCGGCGGCGCTGCCGAGCTCCTTGGTGACGATGTCCTGCATCTCCTGCTGACGCTCGATCACCGGCGGAAGGACGGTGGCGTTCAGAGACTCGAACACGGCCTTGCGGTTCGCGGGCAGCTTCTGGTCGAGGTAGGGCGCCAGCAGGGTCTCATCCGCGACCGGCGGAAGCTCCCACGACGTGGCCAGACGGGTCTTGACCATGACGTCCGACGCGGTCAGGAACGCGATCCACTTCTGGGCGGCTTCCTTGTTCTTGCTGGCCGCGTTGACCACAACGCCGTTGGTGAACATGGCGGATGCCTTCGTCGTGTTACCAGGCTCAACCGTGATGTCCCAGCCGAACTTCGCCTCGGCCATGCCGCCGAACATCCAGATGCCGGTGTGCCACATGGCCAGCTTGCCGTCCTTGAAGAGCTTGGAGTCGAAGTCTGGGCCACCAGCGCCATCGGCCTCGGTCGGCATGGTCTTGCCGGACTTGGCGGTCAGCCAGGTCGCGGCTGCGACACCCTCTGGTGAGTTGAACGCGGCCGTCTTGCCGTCGTCGCTGAGGAACGTGCCACCGGACTGCGCCAGCGACTTGTAGAACTCATGGAAGGACACCGGCTGGTAGTCCCCCCACACGCCCTTGGCCTTGTTCGTCAGCTTGAGCGCTGCGGCTTGCTCTTCCTTCCACGTCCAGGTGGCGGTGGGGACCGACACCTTGGCCGCGTCGAAGAGTGACTTGTTGTAGAAGAGGACGACGTTGGAGAACGACTCAGGAAGGCCGAACTGCTTGCCGCTGTTGGTGAACGCGTCCAGCAGGGACTTCTTGTACTTTGCGGAGTCGACGCCCTGCAGCTCGGCCAGAGAGCCGTTCTTGGCGTAGGTGACGAAGTTCTCGTAGTTCAGCTCGAACGCGTCGCCAGCGGTGCCACCGGCAACGGCGGTCTGCAGCTTGGTGAAGTAGTCCGCGTACGGGGTGGTCTCGATCTGGACGGTGATGTTCGGGTTTGCCACGTGGAACGCCTTGGCGATGGCATCCAGGTCCTTCTCATGTCCGTCGTTGGCAGAGAAGTCCATGAATCGCACGGTGGACGCCGCGTTGGCGCCGCCGGCCTTGGCTGGTTCGTTGGTCTTGGTGGCTGAGCCCTGAGCGCACGCGCCAAGGGTGAGGGCAACAATGCCGGCAATGGCAGGCGCGGTGAGACGCCAGCGGGTGTTACTCATGATGATCCTTTCAGGTGCCTGCCGAGTGCCTTGGTGACAGCCGGTCAATGCGGGTTGATATGGCATGGGTGAGGTGGGGGCTACTTGATACCTGTCGTGGCGACGCCGGCGATGATGTGGCGTTGCGCCAGGAGGTAGACGATGGCGATCGGGATGATGGACACGACGGATCCGGCCATGACGACGTCCCACCGGGTGGTGAACTGGCCCTGCAGGGTGGACAGCCCTAGCGGGAGCGTCATGAACTCCGGAGAGCGGATCACCACGAGCGGCCACAGGAAGCTGTTCCAGCTGCCCATGAACGCGAACACGGCAACGGTGGCCAGGGCGGGACGGATCAGTGGCAGAACGATCAGGGTGAAGATCCGCAGGTGTCCGGCGCCGTCCAGGGTCGCGGCTTCGTCCAGCTCTCGAGGGACGCCCTCGACAGCCTGCTTGAGCAGGAAGACGCCGAACGCCGAGGCTACGGACGGAGCGAGCAGTGCCATGTAGGTGTCCTGCAGGTTGAGCATCTTCATCTCGATGAACAGCGGTACGACGAGGACCTGGAGCGGAACCATCAAGGTGGCCAGATAGAGAGCGAAGACCACGTTCTTGCCGCGGAACTGCAACCGGCCGAAGCCATACCCGGCCATGGACCCGGTGATCAGCTGGAGACCGGTGGAGACCACTGCCACACCGAGTGAGTTCGCGATGATCCGCCACATGGGCATCGCGTCCATCAGGGCCCGGTAGGCGTTCAGAGTGGGGTTCTTCACCAGCAGGGTTGGTCCGCCGCTGAGGCTTCCCTCGGGGGTGATCGAGGTGACCACGGTCCACAGGAACGGGAAGAGCATGACCGCGGCGCCCACGACGACACCGACGTACAGACCGATCCTGTTGATGGACAGGCGTTTCGAGTCACGCATAGTGCACCCACCGGCGCTGGCCGCGAATCTGCACAGCGGTGAACAGCAGAATCAGTACGAAGAGGATCCAGGAGAGTGCGGATGCCTCACCGGCTCGGCCGTAGCGGAAGGTCAGGTCGTAGATCTGGCCCACCGCGACCTGGCTGGAGCCAGCCGGCCCACCGGCGGTCATGACGAACACCTGGTCGAAGACCTGGAAGCCGTTGATCAGCGAGATGACGACCACGAAGAAGGTCGACGGGGACAGGAGGGGGAGAGTGATCCGCCAGAACCGCTGCCATGCGTTGGCTCCGTCGACCTCGGCGGCTGCCAGCAGATCGGCGGGGATGGCCTGCAGCCCGGCCAGCAGGATGACCATGACGAACCCGAGGTCCTTCCACGCCGAGGCCAGAATCACCGAAGGGAGCGCCCAGGTGGGGTCGGTCCACCAGCCGGGCTGGGGAAGGCCGAGGGTGCCCAGAACCTGGTTGACCAGGCCGTTGCTCGGGTTGAGCATCCATTTCCAGACCAGCGCGACGACAACCCAGCTCGTGACAACCGGCAGGAAGTAGGTAGCCCGGAAGAAGGACCGGCCGCGCAGTCGCTGGTTGAGCGCGAGAGCGAGTGCGAGCCCGCCGACATACACGAGGGGCAGGTACCCGACCACGTAGATCAGGGTGTGCTGGAAGACCTCAGCGGTCTTGGGCTCGGTCAGCAGGTTGAGGTAGTTGTCGACACCGATCCACTGCATGGGCGAGATCAGGTTCCATTTGTGCAAGCTCACCCATAGCGACGAGACCATCGGCACGATCGTGAAGAGGATCAGGGGTGCCGCGCTCGGAAGCAGGAAGAACAGCACCCAGCCTGCGTTCTTCCTCCGTCGTCGGGAGCTGACCCGCCCGCCTCGACGGGGCTCGAGTGGAACCTGGATGGAACTCGCAGGCGCACCTCGATCGGAGCGGAGCTTGGCGCGTGGAGCTCACAGGAGCAGCTCGATCGTGGCGGAGTGGAACCTGGCGCGCACCAGGCGTCCTTGCTCGCCGGAGTTGCCGGACGCGTCGAACGGTGTCCCCAGGACGAGTGACGCCGCACCGAGCGCCCATTGGTCTTCGGTCCAGGGCTCGACGACGAAGGGAATGCCTCGCCGGGAGGGCATCAGGTGGCGCCGGAATGACTGTTCGAATCCCTGCTCCCAGAAGGACCAGGCGCTGACACCTTCACCCAGGATGACGATGACCTCGGGGTCCAGCGTGTGGATGATACCGGCGAGGGCCCGCCCAAGCTGGGCACCTGCGTTGCGGTAGATCTCAAGCGCTGCAACGTCGTTCGAGCGAGCGGCTTTGAGCAGGCCGGCAGTGGTTCCCCGTTGGCCGAGGACGCCGCGCGCAGTCGCCTCAGTCACCAGGGCGGCGTCGCCGATGATCGCTTCCAGACAGCCTCGAGCACCGCAGGCGCAGTCAGGTCCGTCGTCAGACACCGGGATGTGGCCGATCTCGCCCGCTGCACCGTTGGCTCCGCGATAGATGTTGCCGTCGATCACGATCCCGCAGCCGATGCCTCGACCGATCGTGAGGACAAGGTGGGAGGAGTGGTTCCGGCCGACCCCGTAGATGCGCTCGGCGGCGGCGAGGGTGTTGACGTCGTTGTCCACCAGGACGGGGACGCCCAGGGCAGCGCGGAGCATGGGTCCGACCTGGGCATCGCTCCAGCCCAACGTGGGCGCGTCGACGACTCCGGAGCCTTGGGTGTCGACCGATCCGGGGATGCCCACGCCGACGCCGAAGAGCTGGCCCTCATGCGCCTCGACGGCTGGCCCGAGGATGCGGCACAGGCGGTCGAGCGCGTCGGGCGAGGTCGGGTCGAACGACTGGGAGGTCGAGGTTTGAACGGTTCCGTCGAGCCGCACGTCGACGATGGCGACATGGTCGGCCGTGACCTTGGCGCCAATCGCACCGCCGGCGGACCGGACGAGCCCCAGGAGACGAGCGGGCCTGCCCCCCTGTGAGGGGACCGAGTCCAGCTCTTCGACGAGATTCCGGGAGATGAGCTCTTTCGTGATCTGCGTGACGGTCGCCGGGCTGACGCTCAGGGTTCGGGCGATGTCGGCTCGGGATGAGGGACCGCGGGTACCCAGCAGGCCAAGGATGGCCGATGGCACCACGTCTCCGCGGTTTGCTCCCACCGTGTGCGTCGTCATTGCCCATCCCTCTTAGTTTGAGACTTTATTTAGTAGTGAAGTTAGTCGCCTGAATCCATCCTGTCAAGGGTCTTGACGTGGGCGTTTCGGCCACATTTCTCCCCCATCTCAGGCGCGGCAGAACCACCAGTGATTACTATTGACAACAGTCACGATTGGTGGTTATCGTCTGTGTTGTGAACAACCCGATCGAGCTGGCCCGACGCCTCGCCCCCGTGATGAAGGCCCTCTCCGACGAGAACAGGCTGGCGATCCTGCTCGCGGTTGCCCAGCGAGACCACTCGGTCACCGAGCTCACGGCGGCCACCGGCTTGTCCCAGACGCTGGTCAGCCATCACCTCAAGAGCCTGCGCGACACCGGGCTGGTCACGGTCACCGCCCAAGGTCGCAGCAACGTCTACTCGCTGTGCTGCGCCGCGGTCGCCGACCCACTCGAGATGCTCGCTGCGCTCACCAAAGACCCGACGAACCCCTTGATGACTGGAGCATGAGATGACGATTCACGATGCAGACGAACTGCGCTCGGTGGTGCGGGAGCACTACGGGAAAGCGGCCACGGAGGCCGGCTCTGGGTGCTGTGGCGACCAGGGCTCCGCGGACCCCTTCGGTCGCACGCTCTACCAGATCGGCGACCGGGGGGTGCTGCCCGAAGCAGCACTCGCTGCCTCGCTCGGCTGCGGCAACCCGACGGCGCTGGCCGAGCTGCGGCCCGGCGAGGTCGTGCTCGACCTCGGGTCCGGTGGGGGCATCGACGTGCTGCTCTCGGCCCGCAGGGTCGCCCCGACGGGCAAGGCCTACGGCCTCGACATGACCCCTGAGATGCACCAGCTGGCCCAGCGCAACCAGGCCGAATCCGGTGTCACCAATGCTGAGTTCCTCCTCGGCACGATCGAGAACGTCCCGCTTCCTGACGCCTCGGTCGACGTCATCATCTCCAACTGCGTGGTGAACCTGGCCGCCGACAAGGGCATGGTCTTCCGAGAGGCTTTCCGCGTGCTGCGACCCGGCGGCCGCCTTGCCATCTCCGACATCGTGCTGCGTCGACCGCTTCCGCCCGAGCTTGCCGAGCTGATGGGACTGTGGACCGGCTGCATCGCCGGCGCACTGCCCGAGGCGGTATGCCGTGACGAGCTCAGGACGGCCGGATTCCAGGAGATCGACATCGAGCCCACGCACGTCTTGAGCGGAGTAGATCTCGGCGACATGGCCGGCCAGCTCGACCCCGCCCTCATCCCGCCGGACCTCGACGTCGCAGCCACGGTCGACGAGCTGGACGGCGTCGTCATGAGCGCCTTCATCCGCGCGCGCAAGCCGTCATAGAACAGGTCGGGCGTACTCGGCATGACCTTCGCCATGTCCCGCGATTCATATGACCGCTACATGGGCCGCTATTCCGACGAGCTCGCCTCGGCCTTCGTGTCCTTCGTAGGTGTGAGCTCGGGGATGCGGGCGCTCGATGTGGGGTGTGGGCCCGGCCCGCTGACCGAGGCGCTGGCGAACCACCTCGGTGCCTCACGGTCGCCGCGGCGGATCCGTCGGAGTCGCTGCTGGCGTCTTGCGCCGAGCGGGTATCCGGCGCCGATGTTCGTCTGGCTGCGGCCGCGGGGCTGCCCTGGCCGGACGCGACATTCGACGTGGTCGCCTCGCAGCTCGTGATGAACTTCCTCCCGGATGCCGACGCCGGACTGCAGGAGATGTGCCGGGTCGCGCGGCCAGGGGGTGCGGTCTCGTGCTGCACGTGGGATTACGCCGGTGGCATGCAGATGCTGCGTACATTCTGGGATGCAGCCCTCGAGCTCGACGCCGCGGCACCGGACGAGGGTCGGGTCATGCGGTACTGCAACGAAGATGAGCTCACCGCACTATGGGTTCGCAATGGGTTGGCGGAGGTCGAGACCATCGCGATCGACGTGACGGCCGACTACGCCGACTTCGATGACTACTGGATCCCGTTCACATGGGGAGGCGGGCCGGGCGGGGCATACTGCGCATCGCTGGACCCCCAGCGACAACAGCAGCTGCGGGCCAGCTGCTTTCGTCGACTTGGTGCTCCAGCCGGACCATTCACTCTTGCTGCTCGCGCCTTTGCCGTGCGCGGCCACCGACCCACCGACCGCACCCAGACACCAAGAAACCCCCGAACCTGAGGTTCGAGGGTCTCCTACGTCCTGAGACAGGACAATTGGTGCGCGAGGGGGGATTTGAACCCCCACGCCCTTTCGGACACTGGCACCTGAAGCCAGCGCGTCTGCCATTCCGCCACTCGCGCGCGCTCACACATTGTGGGGGACGACCACCCGAAATCCAAACCGGACAGGCCGATACGGCGACAAAAGAGGGCTCCACAGGCGAGCAGCTTTCGGGATCACTCGCCCTTGCCCGTTACGATCGTGTGGCCAACCCTAGGAGGACCACAGTGGGACTGTTCGATCGTGTCGAGCGTGGACTCGAACGAGCGGTTCATGGTGTCTTCGCCAAGGCGTTCAAGGCCGAGGTCCAGCCGGTGGAGATCGCGGCCGCCATGCGCCGTGCCATGGATGACCGGGCCGCGGTGATCGGCCACGGGCGCACCTTCGTGCCCAATCTCTTCGCCATCGAGCTGGCGACCACCGACTATGAGCGACTCATGGGCTTCTCGGACATGCTGACCGACGAGCTGGTGGCCTCCGCCCAAGAGCATGCCGAGTCCCAGCGATACCAGCCCGGCGGCCCTATCCAGGTGAACTTCGTGTCCAAGGATGACCTCGAGACCGGGGTATTCCGAGTGCGCCCCTCCACGGCCAAAGGGGTCCCGCCTGTTGTCCCGCCGGTCAAACCTGCAGGACCTCCCGCTGCATCCCCAGCGGCACCTGCTGCGGCGCCCGTCGCGCCATCGGTCCCGACCCCGCTGCCAACTGAGCAGTCAAGCGCAGCACCCAGCCCCGCGCGGACCCACCCGGCCCAACGACCCTGGCTCGAGATCGACGGGGACCGATACCCGCTACTCTCCGCCATCACGGTCCTGGGTCGCGACAACACCGCCGATGTCATTCTCGACGACCCCGGTATCTCCCGGCGGCACACCGAGATTCGCGTGACAAGCGATGGACCGCACCTGGTGGCCAGCATCCGCGACCTCGGCTCGACGAACGGCACGTTCGTCAACGGCGAGCGGATCACCAGCCAGCGCCTGGCCGATGGCGACCGAGTCAATGTTGGCCGAACCGCCCTGACCTATCGCGGAGGTCACCGGTGATCCGCTCCCATGAGTGAGCTCACCCTGACAGTGATCCGCCTCGGCCTCGTGGTCCTGCTGTGGATCTTCGTCTTCAGCGTCGTCGGAGTCCTGCGCGGCGATCTCTACGGCACCAGGGTCCTGACCCGTGCCAGGCCGAAGGCTCCGCGTCGCGCGGCAGTCGAGCCCATCGCCAAGCCGCCCGCAAAGAGGCCGGTCACTCCCAGTCGGGGTCGCAGCTCCAACAAGCACACCCCGACGTCGCTGACCGTCACCGAGGGCTCATTGGCAGGAACGACGGTGTCGCTGAAAGAGACCGGCGTCCTGCTGGGCCGCAACCCCGAGTGCACCCTCGTCCTGGACGACGACTTTGCCTCGGGCCGCCACGCACGCATCTTCCGTCGCGACGCAGGGTGGTTCGTGGAGGATCTGGGATCCACCAACGGCACATTCATGGGATCCACCAAGCTGACCCAACCGATGCCAGTCGAGGTCGGTACGACCCTGCGCATCGGCAAAACCGTCTTCGAGCTGCGGAAGTAGGTCCCCTTGGAGATCGCATTGCGCTTTGCCGCCCGCTCGGACGTCGGACTTGTGAGACAGGTGAACCAGGACTCGGGGTATGCCGGTCCGCACCTGCTCGTCGTCGCCGACGGCATGGGCGGGCACGCTGCGGGCGACGTCGCGAGCTCGATCGCGATCGGCGAGATGGTCAGCCTTGACGGCGAGAGCCACGGAGCGGATGACGCGCTCGACCTGCTAGCAGCAGCCCTGCGCACGGCGAACACCGAGCTGCAGCAGGCAATGCAGAACCAGCCCGAGCTCCAAGGCATGGGCACCACGGTCACCGCATTGTTGCGGGTCGGCAACAAGATCGCCGTCGCCCACATCGGTGACTCCCGCGCCTACCTGCTGCGCGAGGGCACGTTCACCCAGATCACGCATGACCACTCGTTCGTCCAGAGCCTGATCGACGAGGGCCGGATCACCGAGGAAGAGGCTCAGGGTCACCCACAGCGCTCTCTGGTCACACGGGTGCTGACCGGAGCCGAGGGTGACGAGCCCGACCTGGCCATGCGCGAGGCTCACGTCGGCGACCGCTATCTGGTCTGCTCGGACGGCCTCTCAGGGTTTGTGGCCGCAGACACCATCCAGGAGATCCTCGAGCTGGGCATGCCGCCTGGCCGGACGGCCGACCGTCTGGTGGAGCTGGCGATGCGCGCGGGAGCACCCGACAACGTGACCTGCGTGATCGGCGACGTCGTTGACCTCGTCAAGGACGAGGCGCCGCCAACGACGCAAGAGGTCGTCGGCGCGGCAGCCGAGCGCAAACGCGCGGCCACCAGCTCGATCCCGATCACCCCGGCGGCCAAAGCGGCTGCGCTGTCACGTCAGGTCAACAGCGCCGCTGTCCAGGAAGATGCCGACGCCGAGTCCATGCGACTCGCCGAAGAGGGGCCGCCCTCAGGCCGTCGACACTGGGTCCGGGCCTCATCGCTGGTTGTCCTGGTGCTGGCCGTCCTCGCGGGCGGCGGCTACGCGGCATACGACTGGTCACAGCGGCAGTACTTCGTCGGCCAGACCAAGGGACACGTTGCGATCTATCAGGGCATCTCCCAGAACATCGGTCCGTGGAACCTCTCACACGTGATCGCCGACAGTGAGATCGCGTTGAGCGACCTGCCGGACTTCTACCGCAGCAAGGTCGACGCCACGGTCACCGCAGCCACGATCGACGACGCACGCCGGCTCGTGACCAACCTGCGGGTTCAGGCCATCCAGTGTCAGACCACCAAGGCCGCGGGCGGCACCTGCGGCACCGCCGGCGCACCGGGCACCACACCCAGCGCGACCCCCAGCGTCAACCCGAGCGGCACCTCCACTCCATGAGCATCGTCACCTCCTTTCGTCCTCGCACCAGACGCAACGTCGAGCTGCTGCTGCTGCTGCTGGCCGTCGCGATCGTGATGGTGGCCTACCTCAATGTGGGCCTGGCGATCGACGGCGCGTTCCCACCCGACCTGGTGAAGTACGGCTCCGGGCTGCTGGCCCTCTCCGTCGGATTCCACCTGGTGCTCCGGTGGCGGGCCTCGTACGCCGACCCGCTGTTGCTGCCGATCGCCACCCTGCTGAACGGGCTGGGGCTGGTGATGATCCACCGCCTCGACCTGGCCCACTCCCGCACCGGAAGCGACCTGCTCGCCCCCAAACAACTGATGTGGAGCACGCTGGCAGTACTCATCGCCGCCGGCGTCCTCATCGTCCTGCGGGACCACCGCCACCTGCGCCGTTTCACGTTCACCGCGATGGCGCTCGGCCTCGGCATGCTCCTTCTGCCGCTCATGCCGGGTCTCGGCCGCAACATCAACGGGTCGCGGATCTGGATCGGTATCGGGCCGCTCTCGTTCCAGCCCGGCGAGGTCGCCAAGATCCTCCTGGCCATCTTCTTCGCCGGCTACCTCGTGCAGACCCGCGATGTCCTGTCCCTGGTCGGTCGCCGGTTCGCCGGGATCAGCCTGCCTCGCGGACAGGACCTCGGACCGATCCTGATCGCCTGGCTGGCCAGTGTCGGGGTCCTCGTCTTCGAGAGGGACCTGGGCTCCTCGCTGATGTTCTTCGGCCTCTTCGTCGCGATGCTCTACGTCGCCACCGAACGCCGGTCATGGATCGCGATCGGACTGGTCCTGTTCTGCGCCGGCGCGTACGTTGCCTACCTCTTGTTCGGACACGTCCAGACGCGAGTCCTGCTGTGGCTGGATCCGTTCAGCGCCAAGGCACTTGAGGCCAGCGACCAGCTGGTCAAGGGCCTGATGGGCATGGCCAAGGGCGGCCTGCTGGGCAGCGGGTTGGGCCGCGGCCACCCCGAGCTCACCTACTTCGCCGAGAGCGACTTCATCGTCCCCAGCTTCGGCGAAGAGCTAGGCCTGATCGGCCTGTTCGCCTTGCTGTTGCTCTACGCGCTGATGGTCGAGCGTGGCTTGCGCACCGCCCTCGGTGTCCGCGACGGATTCGGCAAGCTGCTGGCGTTCGGGCTGTCCTTCTCCATGGCACTGCAGTGCTTCGTGGTCGTCGGGGGTGTCACCCGTGTCATCCCGCTGACCGGCCTGACCATGCCGTTCCTCTCCTACGGTGGCTCCTCGCTGCTGGCCAACTGGTCCCTGGTCGCACTGCTGCTCAGGATCAGCGACCAGGCCCGACGCCCGCTCCCGGACGCCGAAGAGCTGGCCACCGTCGCGGACGCCCCGACCCAGGTGGTGACCCTGCGATGAACGAGCCGATCCGCCGAGTGTCCTTGATCGTGGCCCTGCTCTTCTGCTCACTGCTGATCTCCACGACGTGGATACAGTTCGTCAGCGCCAAGGAGCTCGACAACCGCCAGGGCAACCGCCGCACCCTGCTCGACAGCTACTCGCGCGAGCGCGGCGCCATCCTCGTCGGCGGGTCGCCCATCGCCAAGTCCGTCCCGACCAAGGACGACCTCAAGTACATCCGCACCTACCCCTCGGGCAAGCTCTACTCCCAGGTCACCGGCTACTACTCCTTCACCTACGGCGCCGGCGGGGGTATTGAGGGGTCCGAAGACGCGCTGCTGTCCGGTCAGTCCGACAAGCTCTTCTACCGGCGCGTGGTCGACATGGTGACCGGCAAGGTTCCCAGCGGCGCCAGCCTCGAGCTCACCATCAACGCCAAGGTGCAGAAGGCCGCGGACAAGGCACTGGGCAACCAACGCGGCGCCGTGGTGGCACTGGACCCCCGCACCGGGGCGATCCTGGCGATGGTCAGCCACCCGCAATACGACCCGACGAGCCTGTCGGGCCACAACCTCGACGCGGTCGCAAAGGCCTGGAAGGACCTGAACGCAGACACCACCCGTCCCATGGTCAACAGGGCGATCGCCGGCAACCTCTATCCGCCAGGCTCCACCTTCAAACTGGTCACGGCCGCGGCCGCCTTGTCCTCGGGCACCTTCACCGAAGAGTCTCTGATCCCTGGACCGGCGACGCTCGACCTGCCCCAGACGACGGTCAACCTGCCCACGGACGACAAACGACCGTGCGGCCCGGACAACAAGACCACGCTGACGCACGCCCTTGAGATCTCCTGCAACACAGCGTTCGGTTGGCTGGGGCTCCAGCTCGGCGGCGACGAGCTGCGCGCCCAGGCAGCCAAGTTCGGGTTCGGCGACGTTCTCAAGGTGCCGATGCGGGTCGAGCCGAGCACCGTCCCGGCGGAGCTCAACGCCCCCCAGACCGCACAGTCCGCCATCGGGCAGTACGAGGTCCGGGTCACGCCCCTGCAGATGGCGATGGTCAGCGCCGCCATCGCCAACAAGGGCATCGTGATGAGCCCGTACCTGGTAAAGGACACCCGCAACAGCGATCTCGAGATCATCGAGCCGACCCAGCCCGAGCAGCTCTCACAGGCGATCACTCCTGACGTCGCGGCTGCGCTGACCCGGATGATGATCACCGTCGTCCAGTCGGGCACCGGAACCCCCGCGCAGATCACCGGGATCCAGGTCGCCGGCAAGACAGGTACCGCGCAGCACGAGAAGGGAAGCGCGCCTCACGCATGGTTCACCGCGTTCGCGCCGGCCGACAACCCCACGATCGCGGTTGCAGTGGTCGTCGAGGACGGTGGGAACGTCGGTAGCGAGGCGTTCGGTGGCAAGGTCGCCGGTCCGATCGCGCGCCAGGTCATCGAGGCGGCGATGAACCCGTGAACCCCAAGATCGGCGCCACCCTCAGCGGTCGATACACCCTGACCGAGCGGATCGCCGCCGGCGGGATGGGCGAGGTCTGGGCCGCCATGGACACCGTGCTGGGACGCGCCGTCGCGGTCAAGCTCCTGCATCCGGCCCTGAGCCAGGAGAGCAGCTTCGCCGAACGGTTCCGTGCCGAGGCGCGGCATACGGCCTCGTTGCACCACCCCAACATCGCCACCGTCTTCGACTACGGCGAGGACGACGGCACCGCATACCTCGTCATGGAGCTGGTCGTCGGCCAGCCGCTGAGCCAGATCATCGCCGACCGGGCACCGTTGTCAGGCCAGGAGACCGCCTCGATCCTGGTCCAGGCCGCGACCGCACTCGAGGCAGCGCATCAAGGCGGGGTCGTGCACCGCGACATCAAGCCGGCCAACATTCTGATCACCCCGGACGGCACCGCCAAGCTGACCGACTTCGGGATCGCCCGGGCCATCGATGCCGCACCCCTGACCCAGACCGGCCAGGTCCTCGGGACCGCGCAGTACCTCGCTCCGGAGCAGGCCCTGGGTCGCAGCGCCACCGCGTCCAGCGACATCTACTCCCTCGGCGTGGTCGGCTACGAGATGCTCACCGGCAAGCGCCCCTTCGACTCCGGCACCGCCGTGGCCACCGCCCTCGCCCACATCAACCAAGCGCCGACGCCACTGCCGGTCACCATCCCCACCGGTGTCCGTGACGTGATCGGCGCAGCCCTGGCCAAGGACCCGGCCGATCGTCCCGCGAGTGCAGCAGCAATGGCGGCAGCCCTCGGTATGCCGGGTGCGGCTCCCGGCCCGGACACGGACCCGGCGACCGCCGCAGTAACAGCGGAGGCGCCCACCCCCACGACACCGGTCGGCGTGGCCGGACCAGCCTCCACACAGGTGATGCCCGCGCTGACCCAGGCCATGCCCACGCCGACCCCGTTGAGCCAACCCCTTGGCGGGTCGAAGTGGCGACCACGACGCCGACCACCCTGGCTGCTGACAGCGATCGTCGCGGCCGTGGCGTTCGGGGTTCTGGGGGTCTTCGCCCTCTCCGGTGGTGATGGGGAAACGAACACCCCGGACACGCCCAGCACCTCAACGACTCCGACGCCGACCACGGCGAATACTGTGGTTTTGCCTTCGGTCACATCATCCGTGCCCAACAAGCCCACCCCGGGCAAGGGCAACGGCAAGAAGAAGGGCAAGTAGTGAACGGCACACCTCATCTGTTGGGCGGGCGTTACCAGGTTGGTGAGCTCATCGGTCGCGGCGGAATGGCCGAGGTCCACGCCGGTCATGACACCAGGCTCGGCCGCACCGTGGCCATCAAGATTCTGCGCTCCGACCTGGCCCGTGACCCGGCGTTCCTGTCCCGGTTCCGCCGCGAGGCCCAGTCCGCGGCAGGGCTGAACCACCCCGCCATCGTTGCGGTCTACGACTCCGGCGAGGACGAGGACGAGGAGACCGGCGGCGCCCCCGTTGCCCTGCCCTACATCGTGATGGAGTACGTCGAGGGACACACGCTTCGCGACATCCTCAACGCAGAACGGGTTCTGGGCCCCGACGACGCAGCCAGGGTCACCGAGGCCATCCTTGATGCGCTGGCCTACAGCCACCGGATGGGTATCGTCCATCGCGACATCAAGCCGGGCAACGTCATGCTGACGCCCTCCGGTGCGGTCAAGGTGATGGACTTCGGGATCGCCCGCGCTATCGCCGACAGTGCCGCCACCCTGACCCAGACCCAGTCGGTGATCGGCACGGCTCAGTACCTCTCACCCGAGCAGGCACAGGGCCTACCGGTCGACGCGCGTTCCGACCTGTACTCCGCGGGCTGCCTGCTCTATGAGCTGCTCACGGGCCGCACGCCCTTCGTCGGGGACTCACCGGTCTCGGTCGCCTACCAGCATGTGGGCCAAGCGCCAAAACCGCCGTCTGCACGCCAGCCAGGCCTCAGCTCCGACCTCGACGCCGTCGTGCTGCACGCCCTGGTCAAGGACCGCGACGCGCGGTATCAGGACGCGGCTCAGTTCCGCTCCGACCTCGCCGCTGCCCGAAGCGGACGGCCGATCAGCACCGCCGCCCGGGGTACTGCTGCGGGTGCGGCCCTAGGTGCAGGTGCGTTGGCAGGCAGCGGTTCGATGGACGACGATCCGACGATGGCGATGTCGGCGTCCAACGCGACGCAGGTCGTCAGATCCCGGAGCGGCGAGCGGCACAACACCGCTACCTTGCCTGCCATCGGTCGCGACCCGGCCGACCTGCCGGGCAAACGGCATGCGGCCACCTACGTTCTGCTCGCCCTGGCGGTGGTGGCCGCGCTGGTCCTGGTCGGACTGGCGGGCAAGGCGCTGTTCACCGGGGACGAGGGTGCACCCCTGCTGACCGTCCCAACCGTGGTCAACATGACCCAGGCGCAGGCAGAGGCGAAGCTGAGCTCCGTGGGCTTCAAGTCCGTCGTCTCCCTCGCCCCGAACCAGGCGGAGAAGGGCAGGGTCATCGACCAGAGCCCGCCGGCTGGCCAGAAGCACCCTGCGACCACCACGGTCACGATCACCGTCTCCAGCGGTCCGGGCGAGGCGACCGTGCCGGACGTCCATGGCTACAACGAGGGCTCGGCCAAGACTGCCATTGCCGCCATCGGCCTGACCGTCAGCAAGGTGGAGCCCGTTGACGACCCCAGCGTCGACAAGGGCCTCGTCATCGAGACCGTGCCCAAGGCCGGTGACACTGTGCCCGCCGGCTCAGCGGTCGTCCTCAAGATCTCCAGTGGCAAGGTCAAGGTGCCTGATGTGGTTGGTCTCGACCGCGGCGCCGCCACGCAGGCCCTCACCGACATCCACCTGAAATACAAGACCACATTCTCCGACAGCACCCAGCCCGAGGGCACTGTCCTGCGCCAGACACATAGCGGCAAGGTCGTCGACGCCGGCACCGTGATCGAGCTTGTCGTCGCGCAGGCTGCGCCGCCGACGACACCTGCCCCGACACCTGCCCCGACACCAACCGGCACGCCCACGATCACGATCACGATCACGCCGACACCCCGAGGTGGAGGTGACTAGGTCGAAGCGACGATCCGGGCGACGCCGGCCGCGTCGTGGACCAATGGGCTCAGGCCCTCGGACCGCCTGACAGCATCCGGAAAGCCACAGGTCTCAAGCCAGTTGGCCAACAACCGATGCCCGCCCTCGGTCAGCACGCTCTCGGGGTGGAACTGCACGCCCTCCAGCGGCAGGGCGCGGTGACGAACCGCCATGATCACGCCCGATTCGGTGCGGGCCGACACGACCAGATCAGCGGTGATGGTGGCAGGGTCGATGGTCAGCGAGTGATAGCGCGTCGCGGTGAACGGCGACGGCAGACCCCGCAGCACCCCTGTGCCGTCGTGGCGTACCAGGGACGTCTTGCCGTGCAGAAGCTCCGGCGCCCGGTTGACCGTGGCACCGAAGACGACGCCGAGTGCCTGATGGCCCAGACAGACCCCGAGCATGGGCTGACCCCGTTCGGCGCAGCCGGAGATCATCGCCATCGAGACCCCTGCGTCCTGCGGGGTGCCGGGTCCTGGCGACACCAGGACCCCGTCGAAGCCGGCGCCGTCCGCCGGTGAGACGGCGTCGTTGCGCACGACCTCACATTCGGCGCCGAGCTGTTGCAGATAGCCCACGATGGTGAACACAAAGCTGTCGTAGTTGTCGACGACAAGAATGTGAGGGGTATTCATGGCGCCATCGTGGTGGGGTCGGGGGATGGCGATCCGGTCTGGATCGTGTTGTCGTTGAACGGCATGAGCGGGGCGATCGTCGGGAACACCCACAGGAAGCACAGCACGACCACCCCGGCAGCGAGGATCAACGACAGGAAAGCCTTGACCGGCCAACGGCCGGGCAGCAGGCGCCACAGTGGTCCATACATCTCAGCCCACCGCCCCCGCCGGGACAGCCATGAACGACGCGGGGAGGCCGTCTGCCCTGGTGAAGATCCTCATGAGCTTGGAGAACACGACGTAGCGTTGTTGCGCGCTGAACTTCGGATGGCAAGCGGTCATCGTCATCCAGGCCTGCGTCGGTGTGGCACCAGGGTGTTGCGGCACGGGGGCAATGACGTCGACGTGGTCCGGCGTGACGATCACATGTCTTTGCACGGCATAGACGATGTAGTGGGTCTTGGTCTCGATCACGATGAAGTCGCCGGTCCGGAGCGTGTCGACGTCGACATACGGCTTCCCGTAGGTCGTGCGATGGCCTGCCGTGGCGAAGTTGCCGACCAGCCCCGGCATCGCCGTCCCGGCATAGTGTCCGACGCCTTTGCCCAGTGTTTCGTGGTCGGTGCCCTGCAGCACGGGTCGGGCATAGTCGGCGCCGAACCGTGGGATGCGCACGATCGCAAAGGCTTCGCCGAACGGGACGTTCTTCAGTGTCGCCAAAGGGTCCGGCCGAGGGCCGGCGACATGAGTGAACCCGCGTTCCAGAGCCTGAACGGTCACGGCCTGCTCGCGGTTGGCCGTCACGTCGGTCCACCACAGCTGCCACGCAACGAACAGCAACAGCAACACTCCGAGGGTGATCAACAGCTCGCCGATCGTCCCGACCACCCAGCGCAGCGCCTTCACCGTGCAGCCCTCATCCCTGACTCTTTGCAGACAACAGACTCAGGCTTCCCTCGTACGCCGGGAAGGTCGCCTTTGCCTTGCTGGTCACGTCATAGCCCATACCGAACAGGTCGGCGTAGTCCCGGTAGATCCTGACCTGCTCACTCCTGTCCAGAGCGGCCCGCATGGCAGGCTGGTCGCCAATCGCCTGGATGACGTAGGGCGGCGAGTAGACGCGCCCCTGCAGGATCAACGTGTTGCCGACGCAGCGGACGGCGCTGGTCGCGATGACGCGCTGGTCCTGCAACATCATCGCCTCGGCACCCCCGGCCCACAGCGCGTTGACCACGCTCTGGACGTCCTGTTGGTGCACGACGATGTCGTCGGCGGTGTAGCCGGGGGGCAGGCTTGCGGCCGTGCGCTTGGCGTCGTCCAGACTGACCAACAGGGCTGGACCGGTCACCCCTTGGGCGCCGACGCTCGGCGCCAGCAACGCAGCCTGGGCGCGCAGTCGGGCCACCTCGGCATTGCCGGGGGCCGCTTGCGCGGTCAGTGAGTCCACCTGCTCCTGCAGTTGTTGCACCCCCGCCGCGCGCTGACGGACCTCACGGTCCTGGGCGCGGACCACATCGGCCAGGTTCAGGCGGCCGAAAGAGCGCAGGTCGGCGCCCTGGGAGGTACGCGCGCTGGTCGCGAACATCAGTCCGGCGGCGGCTGCAACCAGTGGCACGACGGCAGCCCAGCCAGTGAGCCGCCGGGTCGTTCCCGGGCGCTCTCGTAGCGACAACGGTGCCTCCTGACTTCGGCTCGGGATGTAGAGCCTCTACGCTAGGGCAAATACGTGCAGCACGATTGACCATCCAACGAAGGAGCGATCCCGGTGCCCGAGTCGAAGGGACGCGCCAAAGCGGCGTACACCCCCCCAGTCAAGCGCAATCCCAAGGCGAACATGGCCAACCCGCCGTGGTTCACACCGGTGATGCTCGGTCTGATGCTGCTGGGTCTGTTCTGGGTCGTGACCTTCTACGTCACCGGGACGGACTACCCGATCCCCGACATCGGCTACTGGAACCTGGGCATCGGTTTCGGTCTGATGATCACCGGCTTCATGATGACCACGCGCTGGCGCTGACGCCCGACAAATCGGCTCCCCCAGCTGCTTTCCGGCCACACCACCAGAGTTATCCACAGGCGTTATCCCCAATGGGGATAAATGACATGGCTGTTATTCCTGCTCCCGGCCCGGACGCGTCACCGGCCTTGACGCACCCGCCGTCTTGGCCACCTCCGCAGGCCTGCCCGAGAGTGGTGGCTCTAGTGAGCCAAGCTCATGATGGAGCGCAGGAGCGAGTCGTCCGTCACGGCGTATTTTGCGACGGCGCCGATGGCGAGCAGCACCGTCACCGCCACCAGCGCCGGCAGCTGGAGCCTGCGGCGGCTCTGAGGGGCAGTCAGGGTGATGACTCCGGCCAGTGCCGCGCCGGTCAGCAGACCACCCAGGTGCGCCTGCCAGGCGATACCTGGCACGACAAAGCCGAGGACAGCATTGATCGCAAGCACCCCGAACATCGGGCCTGACGATCGCCCGAGGTGACGGTTGAGCACGAGCAGCGCCCCGAAAAGCCCGAAGACCGCGCCCGATGCGCCCACCATCGACACCACCCAGCTGCTGTGGTCAATGCCGGCCTGGGTGAGGGGCAACGGGGGCGGCGAGGCCAACAGCAGGTATCCGACGGATCCGCCGAACGCACTCACCAGATACAGGATGGCGAACCTGATCCTGCCGAGCAGGGGTTCGAGATACTGCCCGATCACCCACAGCGCGTACATGTTGAACAGGATGTGCAGCACCTGACCGGGGGAGTGCGCAAAAGCCGCCGTGAGGAACCGCCACGGTTCGGTGGCGCCGAGCACCGGCACGAACGCGAGGTCGCGGGTCATCTGCGGCGAGACCTGCTGAAGCAGCCAGACAACGGCGCAGATGACGACGATCGCCAGGGTGACCACTGGTCGGCCGCCCGCGGTGACCGTGGCACCGAACTGCGTGCGCGGCATACGCATGCTCTTCTGGCCTTCGCGGACGCAGTCGACGCACTGGATGCCGACCACTGCCGGCCGTTGACACTCAGGGCAGGTGGGCCGGTTGCACCGCTGGCAGCGGACATACGACACCCGATCTGGGTGCCGCGGGCAGACAGGCTCTGCCTGGTATGGCGAAGGCTCGGTCATGCGGGACGCTCACCAGCCAGCCGGGAACCGTTGCACAACAGGTGAGCTCAGCTCTCGTCGACGGTCACGGAGTTGATGACGACCGGCACGACCGGCTTGTCGCCACCGCCGGTGCGAACCGCACCGATTGCGTCGACGACCTCGCGGCTCGGCTGGTCGGCGACCTCACCGAACATGGTGTGCTTGCCCTGCAGGTGCGGGGTCGGACCCGTGGTGATGAAGAACTGCGAGCCGTTGGTGCCCTTGCCGCCACGGGTGCCGGCGTTGGCCATGGCCAGGACGTACGGCTTGTTGAAGTTCTTGTCGGGGCTGATCTCGTCATTGAACGCGAAGCCGGGGCCGCCCATGCCGCTGCCGTTGGGGCAACCGCCCTGGATCATGAAGCCGGGAATGACGCGGTGGAAGATCAGGCCGTCGTAGTAGGGCGTCGGGCTCGTGCGGCCGGCGTCGTCCTTGTAGTCTAGGGTTCCCGTGGCGAGTCCCACGAAGTTGGCAACCGTCTTGGGGGCGTGGTCGGGGAACATCGTGATGTTGATGTCGCCGAGGCTTGTGTGAAGGGTGACGTTCATGGCGTCATCCTCGCACGCGCTGATGGGGCCTGGCCGAACCGGGCGGGTGACCTGCATGGGGCTCGCCACAAAAGACGTGGGTGGTCACGCCCGCCCGCACGGTGCAGGATGGGCAGCAAGACCAGTCATCACCATTGGAGGGCCTCGTGTTCCACAGCAAGAGCAAGAAAGAGCAGCTTCAGGACCACTCGTCGTCACTTGCGGATAGCGCGGGGACGGTCGCAGATCAGCTGCGCGAGCGGGTTGCCCCTGCCATCGGGCAGGCCGCCGGGAGCGCCAAGGAATGGGGTCAGCCCCGCGTCGAGGCGGCACGCCTCTGGGCCAAGCCCCGCGTCGAGCACGGCATCGAGGTCGCCGCCCCCAAGCTGGAGTCCGCGGTCAGCGGCCTCGCGCCCAAGGTTGACATCGCGCGCGACAAGATCGTCGACGAGCTCCTTCCCCGCGTAACTGAGGCGATCACGGCCTGGGCCGCAGCGAGCGCTGCCGCCAAGGATGAGGTCGTGTCCCGTGGAAGCGACGCCGCAGCCGTAGTCAGGGGCGACGCGGTCGCCACGCCCAAGCGCAAGAAGCGTGGCCGGGTGCTGATGACGCTGGGGCTGCTTGGTGCCGCCGGCGCGGCCGTGACGTCCTTCCTGAAGAAGTCCGCACCCAAGGACGACCCATGGGCGACCCCGCTAACGGACCCGTACATCGCCCCGTCGGACGGTCGTCGCTCCGGAGTCGAGTCCCTGGAACCCGTCGACACGGCCAGCGCGACGGAAACGGCAGCCACCAGCGACGCCGAGCCGGAGACCCTCGAACCCCTGGATGAGGCCAGCGTTCCAGATCCGCTGGCCCCCGCCGCGGAGACTGACGCCGCCCCGAGTGACAGCACGGACAAGGGCAACAAGGACACAGGCAGCAAGGAGGAGGGCAAGGGCGCGTAGAGCCCGGGCCGAGGAACACCGTCCATGCTCAACAACGCGGCCCGGCAGGTGATCGAGTCGGGCGCGCTGGCGCACCTGGTCACGGTCAACGAGGACGGGTCGCCGCAGCTGGCCGTCGTGTGGGTCGGCCTGGATGGTGATGAGCTGGTGTCGGCCCATCTGGGGTCGGCAGCAGAAGCTGCACAACATCCGCAGGGACCCTCGTGTGGCGCTCTCCTTCGAGGCCGAGGGCGACAACGGCATCGGGATGCGCAACTACCTCGTGGTCCATGGCCGGGCCCGGATCACCGAAGGCGGCGCACCCGAGCTGTTGAGCCGTCTGGCGCAGACGTATGTGGGGCCAGGGACGACGTTCCCTCCCATGCCGAACCCGCCACCGGGTTTCGTCGTCCACATCACGATCGAACGCGTTGGTGGCACGGGGCCCTGGTCCGAACAGGGCCGCCTTCGACAGGGGCCGACGACGACGTGAAATGTGAGCCCCGCCCGGCTCCGCGTACAGTTTCGGGGTGCTCACAGACGACAACCAACCCCCAGTGACAGGGGCGGACCAGGGGACCGTCCGGCTCGACGCCGGACGACGCGCCCCTGGACATCCGGGCATACCGCAGGCTGACCTCAAGCTCTGCCTGCGCGTCCTGGCAGCGGCCGACGAGCTGCCGACCGAGCATCCGGACGCTGTGGCGATCAGGCGAGCGACCGCGCGAATCTACAAGGGCGTCAAAGAATCACGGCGTTCGCAGCGGCGCGAGAAGGTGCTGGCCAACGATCGCGCGGTGACGGCACTGACGGCGACGGGCGCCCGCGACAGGATCGATGACGAGACCCAAGGCCTCAAGCTCGTGTCCAACGCCGCCGGCGCCCTCGCGGGAAGGCTGCTGCAGCCGCGCTCCTGTTACACCTGCAAGTCCCGGTACGTCGACGTCGATGCGTTCTACCATCAGCTCTGCCCCCAGTGCGCTGTCCTCAACCGCAGCAAACGCAACGAGCGCACCGACCTCACCGGTCGGCGCGCTCTGCTCACCGGCGGCCGCGCCAAGATCGGGATGTACATCGCGCTTCGGCTCCTGCGCGACGGAGCCCACACGACGATCACGACGCGCTTCCCGAGCGACGCGGTCCGGCGATTCACCGCCATGGAGGACAGCGCCGACTGGATCCACCGGCTCCGCATCGTCGGGATCGACCTGCGTGACCCGGCCCAGGTCGTCGCGCTCGCGGATTCCGTTGCGGCACAGGGGCCGCTGGACATCCTGATCAACAACGCCGCCCAAACCGTACGCCGGTCGCCGGGGTCCTACGCGCCGCTGGTCGAGGCCGAGTCGGCGCCACTGCCGCAAGGGCCGCTCCCCGAGATGATCACGTTCGACCACATCAGCGACGCCCATCCGTCCTCCCTCGCCGGAGCGCTGGATGCCCCCCCACCGGCGCACGCGACCACTCCGCACGCGTTGACCAGCCTGGCCCTGCGCGCCGGTTCTGCGACCCCGGCCAGAGTGCAGGCCGGCACCGCGATCGACGCCGGAGGCCTGGTGCCGGACCTGCATGACGTGAACAGCTGGACCCAACACGTTCAAGAAGTGGATGCGCTAGAGCTGCTCGAGGTTCAGCTCTGCAACTCCACGGCACCTTTCATCCTGATCAGCCGGCTACGCCGCTCGATGGCGTCCTCAGCGGCTCGGCGCAAGTACATCGTCAACGTCTCGGCGATGGAGGGGCAGTTCAGCCGCAGCTACAAGGGTCCCGGTCATCCACACACCAACATGGCCAAAGCGGCACTCAACATGCTCACGCGGACCAGCGCACAGGAGATGCTCGAGACCGACGCCATCCTGATGACTTCGGTCGACACCGGTTGGATCACCGACGAACGCCCCCACCCGACCAAGATGCGCCTGGCTGAAGAGGGCTTCCACGCCCCCCTGGATCTGGTCGATGGCGCGGCGAGAGTGTACGACCCGATCGTTCAGGGAGAGCTGGGCAAGGACATCTACGGCTGCTTCGTCAAGGACTACGAGCCAGCCGACTGGTAGACGACTGCGTGGCTGTTCCGCCCTGGCACGACCTCAGTCCCATGTGCGGTGTTTCATGAGGCGGGTCGTCCGAGCACCTAGACGGTATGTAGGTGCCCGTTCGTTGCGGGCCGGGACCTCACTCACACAGAGGATCGTGGGTTACCGAGCAGAGGTCCTGTTCGGCAGTGCCTACATGTGTGGGAGGCCCCGGTGTTTACCGAGCGTACGAGTGTTG
>DASRVZ010000160.1:0-2430 GCA_035654835.1 Dermatophilaceae bacterium
CCTCGCCGCGCTCGACCCCGCGCAACCACAGCAGAGCAGGACGGAACCCTCCCCCGGGAGGCAACGAACCCATCCGGTCGCGCTGAGCTACTCCCCCACGCCAGAGGGAATCGCGTCGGTCAAATGCCGGCTAGGAAGACCGCGCTCAGCCAGGCGGCGTGATGAGCATCGAGACTCGCGGCGAGGCCGGGCGTGTCGGCCTCCGCGCTACGGAATGCTTTATCCAATAAGGGTTTACACAATCACCAAAGTCTTCTCGCGATCTGCCGCGACGCGTCTCGTCTGACTGATGAGTCGACAACGTGAAGCGTGGGAACGGACGGCGCGGCGAGCAGGCAGGTCGCTCTGGGTTGTCGAGCCGTACTGAAAGACCACGAGAAGATGAGGAGTACGTCATGCTGACCGTGACCGAAAACGCTGTAACCGAGATCCGCAACTTGACCGACCAGCCTCAGGCACCCGAAGGCGGTGGAGTGCGCATCGCCCCTCAGGCACCCGAAGGCGGTGGAGTGCGCATCGCCACCGATCAGACTGCCGGCTCCCTGACGTTGAGACTGGCCGCCACGCCTGCCGAGGATGACACGGTCCTCGATGCCGACGGAGCGCGCTTGTTCCTAGACTCCAGCGCCGCCACGCTGCTCGAGGACAAGACGCTCGACGCCGTAACGGACCCGAGCGGACAGGTTCAGTTCGGGCTCGCCGAACAGCCAACCTGAGCACGACCGAACGAGAAGGGAGCCCGGTGATGGGCTGGTTCGACAAGCTGAAGAACAAGAAGGACGAGGCCAAAGGCGCAGCCAAAGAGCACCTTGGCCAGGGCACAGACGACGAGCAGATGGAGCGCGAAGGCCAGACCGATCAGAGCGTGAGCAACATCAAGCAGGCCGGCGAAAAGGTCAAGGACGCCTTCGACAAGGACTGACCGTCATCGGAGGGGCGGCGCACACCCTTGAGGGAGTGCGCCGCCCCATGCACCGAGCACCCGACACAACGTACGGGTGCCGTGGGCTTTTACCGCCGCAGCCCCCCACCACGGACGGCCGCAGCACGACCAGCAGGACCTCATCGAAGTCTCGGAACGTGAGTAGCATCTGCAGCTCTGGGTAACTGAACGCCAGAGAACTGTCGTAACCCGACAGGAGGCCACATGCGAACATCGAAACAACGGCAAGTGATTGTGGTGACCGGTGCCGCAGACCGAAGGTCGCCACCATCAGCGGGGGAGCCTGACCGATGACCGGGACAGCGAAGGCCCAGGTGCGTCGGGTCTACGATGAGCGGGTGCGCGGCGACGGCAGCAGGGTCTTGGTTGACCGGATATGGCCACGAGGCTTGACCAAGGCCAAAGCCGACCTCGACGAACACTAGCGTTAGCAGACACCGCCAACTTGCGCGGCCACGAGGCCTCCACACAACCAGTTTCGATCGCTGGCTGTGGGTTTCACCAACAGAGGTCGGCCACATGATCCTCTCGTCACGCTGAAGGATCGGCAACGGGTACAAATCGTGTTTGGCCTCGTGAAGACGGGATGTCTTGATGGCGCACGGGCCGCTAGGAAGAACTCGGTACCGGCCGATCACGGCGCATGGCGCGGACCAACCAGAGGGCGGCCTGGTGAACCGCGACACCCGCAGAAGTGTTGAGTGCTCCCAAAACGGCGACACCGACCACGTCAGCGACGCCGATGACGCCGGTGAAGACCAGGATGGCCGGCCACAGCACCGCCCCGGCGGCAATCGCCAACTTCCACCAGCGCCCGAACACGAGGCCGAACAGGATCATGGTGGGGATCATGGCGACCTCCCTCCGAAGGAACCACCGGATCTTCCACGGTCCCACAGCTGCCTCGGACCAACAAGGCTCCGTAAGCAGGGCATGCCGCACGGCTTTGGCTGGACTTTCAGCGGTGAGTGACGCTGCCCGTGGCCATGAGAAAGTCCCCGCAGTCCTACATAGCGCCTTGCCCCCCAACTCGCCAGGAAAGCGGCAGCGCCGTAAGGCGATCCTTAGGTTCTAGCGGGGCATAACACTCGCCGCCGACCGCGAGTCCGGACACAGCCCCGACCACGATCGCCGCAACACCCCAGCCGTTTCCGGCCAGGGTCACACGAGCAGGTGGTTCGATCAGGGACGCCGGGTCGTGAGCCATGACGAGCTTCGCCGCGGGGACAGACGGAGCTGAGCCCGCGGAGAGCACTCAGCCAGCCATGAAGTCACGCAGTACCTCGGCGAACCGCTCAGGCTCGTCCAAGTGCGGAAAGTGTCCTGCACCCTCGAACAACACCACTCGGCTGCCGGCAATCGCCTCGTGTGCGGTGGTCGCGTGCAGGGCGGGAATCATCCGGTCCCGCGTGCCCCAGACAACCAGGGTGGGGATCGCGATGGTCATCGGCAGGTGGTCATGGGCTGTCACGGTCTGTCCACCCGGA
>DASRVZ010000161.1:0-18058 GCA_035654835.1 Dermatophilaceae bacterium
CGCGAGGTGGTTGTTGATGACCACCCTGTTGTCGATGAGGAGCTTGGCCGGGACCGAACGCACGCTGGTCGCGGTCGGCACCGTCAGGCTCGACTCCATGTTGACCACGGTGCGGGCGGCGGCGCCGCGCAATGGCGTGAGCCTGTCCTGGCTGACCGGGCCCGTGCGCGTGATCGCAGGGACGTCGCGCGGCATGGGTGACTCGATCGGCGACTCGATCGGCGACGCTGAAGGTGATGGCGCTGACGGTGAAGTCGACGGTGAAGTCGAGGGTGAAGTCGAGGGCGACGGTGGCCTCGGGGCCGGGCTCGAGGTGGGGCCTTGGGGCGCGCTGGTGCCGATCCCGAGGTCCCTCGGCTGGTAGTCGGCGAAGAACTCCCACCATGCCTCGTCCACCGAGCTCTTGTCCTTCAGGAACTGTTGGTACAGCTCGTCGACGAGCCACTCGTTGGCTCCGAATACCGCCATTGGGTCGTTCGGGGGTGGTTGAGCAGGCACGGCGAATACGCCTCTTTCATAGCGTCGACGATGTCCGGACACAATCGTGATGTCCGGACACAAACGTGATCTTTACCCTAACTGCGCAGTTCGGGAGCGTGTCTGTGTTCGCCGCCATATGGACGCTACGTGAGCTCGGCCCATGTCATGTCGCGTCGCGTCATGTCACGTCGCGGCGGACGGTCAGCATGGAGCCGATGCCCGCCAGGACCGCTGCGTAAGCCACCAGAACCAGCGCACCAGCCCACCAGGACAGCAGGTCGACGCTGGCGCTTGTGTTGATCTGACCAACCATTGCCGACGTCGCCTGGCTAGGCATGTAGGGGACGATCGCCGTGCCCCAGCTGACGAGGCTTAACAGGAACCCCGCCAATGGCTCCACGATCCAGGCGGCGCCGACGGCGATCAGGATCGCGGCGACCTGGTTGGGGATCAGGATGCCGGCGCCGAGTCCGAGCAGCGACCAGAGGCCGAGAACCAGCAGGCTCAGGGCGAGGGCACGCGCGATCGGCCCAACCTCCGGGACCGGCGAGAAGCCCTTGATGGCGATGGTCGCCCCGCCCACCCCCACGGAGCCGACGAGGAACACCACTCCGTAGAGGGCGCCGATGCCCAGCAGCGAGGTCACTTTGGCGACCATGACCCGGACCCGTTTCGGCGTGGACAGAAAGGTGCTGGTGATCGTCTTGTGGCGATACTCCGAGCCGATCGACATGACGCCGACAACCAAGGTGAGCAGGTAGGCGAGGCTCAACCCTGCCGTATAGACGGTCGAGACCATCGCGGTGTTGTCGAGGTCGGGTAGTGGTGGACCGCCCCCGCCAGGCCCCCCGCCCTGTGTCGAGCCGGCTACCACCAGGGCGAAGAGCAGCGCAAACAGCGCGCCGGCCAGGAACACCCCGATCGCCATGCCCCACCACATCCGGGTGCTGAAGAACTTGCGGAACTCTGCCTTGACTGCGCCCGACATCACGGCGTTGCTCCTTCGTGTGGGGCGACCGGGGTGGTCGCGGGGGCGTTCTCCCCAGGCACAGCGCCGCTCCCGGCACTCCCTGCGAGGTTGCGGTTGCGGTTCTCCGGGCTCTCGGTCAGCTCGAAGAACAGAGCCTCCAGGTCGGTCTGGTTCGCCCGAAGCTCGTGGATCGGCAGGCCTGCAGCCAGGGCGATGTCACCCACGCGGGCCATGTCGTCGCCCATCGCCTCGAGCATCGTCGCATCCGTGGCCCTCGCGTGGACACCGGCCGCGATCAGGGCGCTGACCAGCGCAGGGGCGCTGGTGGTGCGAACGATGGAGCGCTTCTCGCCGTGCAGATCCGCGACCGAGCCCTGCTGGATGAGCCGCCCGTTGGCGATGATGACGACGTCGTCGACAGTCTGCTCGACCTCGGCGAGCATGTGGCTCGAGATGAGGATCGTCTTGCCCTGGCTGCTCAGGTGGCGCAGGAACATCCGAAGCCACCGAATGCCCTCAGGGTCAAGGCCGTTCGCTGGTTCGTCGAGAAGGAGCACATGGGGGTCGCCGAGCATCGCGGCCGCCAGGGCCAGGCGCTGGCGCATGCCCATGGAGTAGCCGCCCGCCCGCTGGCGCGCCGCGGCCGGGATGCCGACGAGCTCGAGCATCTCGTCGACCCGCTTGGTGTCCACGCCGGTCGTGTCCGCCAGGACCCGCAGGTGGTTGCGTCCCGAACGGCCCGGGTGGAAGTTGGTGGCTTCGAGCGCCGATCCGACGACACGCTGGGGGGTGCTGATCTCGCTGTAGCGCTCGCCTCCGATCGTTGCGGTGCCGTGGGTTGGTCGGACCAGTCCCAACAACATGCGCAACGTGGTGGTCTTGCCGGCTCCGTTCGGTCCCAGGAAGCCGGTGATCCGGCCGGGCTCGACGGAAAAGCTGAGGTCGTCGACGGCGGTAAGGCTCCCGAACTTCTTGGTCAGGTTGCGCACCTCGATGCGCGTCCCATGCTTCGCGGGATCAGTCATGGGGTACCCCGAGCGTTTTCATGCTCATACCCAACCACCTACACGTCGCGCGAGCACAAGCAAGGTGTGCGAGTCTCAGCGATCTCTCAGCCTTTAGGATGGAAACACTATGACGGAGTGGTTGCTGGTCCTTGCCGGCGTCGGGTTGACCATCGGGACCGCCGTCTTCGTCGCCGCGGAGTTTGCGTTCGTGGCCTTGGACAAGACAACCGTCCAGAAGGCCATCGAACAGGGGGACGCAGCTGCCAAACCGGTCCTGACATCCCTGAGTCAGCTCTCGACCCAGCTGTCCGCATCCCAGGTCGGGATCACCCTGACCACCCTGCTTCTCGGCTATCTGGCCCAGCCCTCGGTCGGCAAGCTGTTGCGCACACCCCTGAACGCCGTGGGTGTCCCGGCGTCGGCGGTCGAGCCCTCCGCAACGGCCGTGGCCCTGCTTCTCGCAACGCTCTTTTCGATGGCGTTCGGTGAGCTGCTACCGCAGTTCCTCGGCATCTCGGCGCCGCTTCGGACGGCCAAGCTCGTCGCGCTGCCCGTGCGCCTCTTCTCCGTAGCCACCAAGCCACTCATCATCGTGCTCAACGGCTCGGCGAACCTGGTGCTCCGGGTGTTTGATATCACCCCGCAGGAAGAGCTGTCAGGCGCGCGAACCCCTCAAGAGCTGGCGTCGCTGATCCGCCGCTCGGCCGCAGTGGGCACTCTCGACCAAGGCACCGCGCGGCTGGTCGCCCGGTCACTGGACTTCGGTGATCGCGCCGCCGCCGACGTCATGACGCCTCGCGTTCACGGCACGGCGATCGAGCGAACCGCCTCAGCCGGAGATGTCGTAAGGCTGGCTCGCGAGACTGGTCACTCGCGGTTCCCCGTCATCGGCGAGGACTGGGACGACGTTGACGGGCTGGTCCACGTCAAGCGTGCCATTGCCGTTCCGCACGACCGACGCGAGGATGTGCCGGTGTCCGCGCTCATGGTCGACGCGCTCGTCGTGCCCGAGTCGATCCGCCTTGACCCGCTGCTCTTGATGTTGCGCGGAGCCGGCCACCAGATGGCAGTTGTCGTGGACGAGTACGGCGGTACGTCTGGCGTCGTGACCCTCGAGGACGTCATCGAGGAGATCGTCGGCGAGGTCAGCGACGAGCACGATCGCGCCCGGACCACGGGTCGTATCAGCACCGACGGGTCCTGGACTGTGCCCGGCCTCTGGAGACCCGACGAGGTGAGGGACCGGCTGGGCGCGCCGGTCCCGGACGGACCGGCATACGAGACGATCGGCGGCTATGTGATGGCGTGCCTAGGGCGCGTGCCCGTCATCGGCGACGAGGTGTTGGTGACCGGCTGGACCATGCGGGTCGACGCCATGGACGGCCGTCGTGTGGACCGGCTGCGGTTCACCCCACTCGAGGACGAGTCCGACGGTGCCGCCGAGATCCTGCGCACAGCTCCGACGGACGCCGGTGAGCCCGCGTGAGTCACTCCGTCGCCCTGTGGCTGTCGCTGTTCCTGCTGCTGTCCAACGCTTTCTTTGTCGGCGCCGAGTTCTCCGTGATGACCGCCAGGCGCTCGGGACTCGAGCCACTGGCCGCCGCCGGGAGCAGGCGGGCCGAGGTCAGCCTCAAGGCGCTGGAACAGGTGGCGTCCTTGCTCGCCACCGCGCAGCTGGGGATCACGATCAGCTCGGTCGGCCTGGGCGCTGTGGCCGAGGAGGCACTGCACGAGATGATCGCGCCCCCGCTTCGCGCTCTCGGCCTCTCGGACGCGTTCGGCCGCCCGATCTCGTTGGCGCTGGCATTGTTGATCGTGGTTTATCTGCACGTCGTCGTCGGCGAGATGGTGCCCAAGAACCTCGCGATCGCCGGCCCGGAGAGGGCAGCCCTGGTGCTGGCGCCTTCGCTGCTGTTCATCACCAGGGTGCTGCGCCCGGTGATTCGGCTGATGGAGGGGTTGGCGAAGGCGATGGTCCGGGTTCTGGGCATCGAGCCCAAGGACGAGCTGACGTCGGCCTTCACCGCCGAGGAGGTCCAGTTCATCGTCGCGGAGAGCCACCGCGAGGGTTTGATCGAGGCTGATCGACACGGTATGGCGCGGCGTGTGCTGGAGTTCAGCGACCGGGTGGCCGCCGACGTGGCGGTGCCGCTGCGCGAGCTGGTCACCCTTCCGCTGGGCGCCACTCCGGACGATGTCGAGCGGCTGGTGGCCAAACGAGGGTTCTCCCGCTTTGCGATCACTGATGCCGCCGGCGAGGTCGCCGGCTACCTGCACCTCAAGGACATCCTGTATGCCGATGACGCCCAGCGCAGCCAGCCGGTGCCGATCAAACGAGTGCGGCGTCTGGCCACCGTGCAGTCCGATGATGAGGTCGAGGACGTACTGGCAACCATGCAGCTCACCGGAGCCCACCTGGCTCGTGTCGTCGACGTTGAGGGCGCGGTAACCGGCGTGGTTTTCCTCGAAGACGTGCTGGAGGAGCTGGTCGGCGAGGTCACGGACGCCAGTCAGCGCTGACCAGAACGACGGCCACTCGGCGCTTCTGCGCCACTCCGCCGCCGCTAGTAGCATTTGTTGAGGGCCAGTTGTTGACGGAGGTCGGGCCAATGAGCGAAGTCGCCGGCGGCACCCAGAAGGATTCCCGGCACGACGTTGAGGCGGACGCGCCGGCTCGCCTCCACCGGCTTGAGCGCCAGTTCGCCGAGATCCAGCGCCTCGCCCATTTCGGGAGCTGGGAGTGGGACCTGGCCACTGACGTCGTGACCTGGTCCGACGAGCTACACCGGATTTTCGGCCTCGAACCCGGAACGCTCGAGCCGACCTACGATGCCGTCATCAGCCGCTACCACCCCGACGACCGTGACATGGTTGCGGCGGCAGCGCAGAGGGCCATCGCCGATCGGGGGTCCTCGGCGCTTTACGCTCGACTCGTTCGGCCCGATGGGGAAGTCCGGTGGCTCCACTCGCTGGGCCGAGTCCTCGTCGACGAGCGCGGCGAACCCCAAAGCTTCTTTGGCGTCGCCATCGACATCACGGAGCGCCGGCGCTCCGAGCAGTTCCTTCGGGAGTTCATTGGCAACGCGGCGCACGCGCTCGGCACTCCGGCTGCAGTGATCCTTCAAGCCGCATACGTCCTCGCGGACAGCACCGTCGCGATCGCGGACCGTGAGCTGGCCATGGGCGCACTCACCCGTCAGTCCACGCGACTGCACGATCTTTCGATCAACCTGTTTGACCTGGTTGCCCTCGACAAAGACGCGCCGTCGGTCATGCTCGGACTCTCGATGTTGCTCGGACCCGTCCCTCTGGCGGACGCGGTCCGCAAGGCGGCTGCAGCATCACCTCCCGCGGATGACGTCACGCTCACTATCGACATCGCCGCTGACATCGCCGTGCTGGCTGAGCCGAACGAGCTCGAGCGCGTGTTCGCCCACCTGCTCGCCAATGCGCAGGTCCACGGCGGCCCGAACGTCTCCGTGACGGCGAGACGAATGGCTGACGAGGTGATCGTCGACGTGCGCGACGATGGCCCTGGCGTCCCCCACGAACACCTTCCGGACCTCTTTGCGCCGTTCGCGACGCGCCGAGGCGCCGGACAGGGGTCTGGTCTCGGGCTTGCGGTCGTCCACCGGTTGATGGAGGCGTTCGGGGGCGCGATCTCCTATCGCGGTGCGGAGCCGCACGGCTCCCAGTTCACCCTTCGATTCTCGGCGGGCTGATGGCCACCATCTTGATCGTCGAGGACGAAGAAGACCTCCGACTGCTGCTACGCCTGTCGCTGAGCAGCGAGCCGTACACGTTCCTTGAGGCTGCGACGGGGGCCGAGGCTGCTGCGCTGTGGTCCAACGCCGACCTGATCCTGCTGGACCTGCGCCTTCCCGACATCGACGGTCTTGACCTGTTGCGTGAGCTTGGCAGCAGCGTCGCGCCGATCATCGCGTTGTCCGGCTATTCCGCGGAGCAGCTGGGCCCCGAAGCCATGGAAGCCGGTTGCGTGGCCTACCTCAGAAAGCCGTTCACGGCCGCCGAGCTCCTCGACACGGTCCGGGGCGCTCTGCCCGCCGCATCCTGATTGCTCTTCCGCTATTGCTCTTCCGCTCGGCGACGCAGGACGACGTCAGGTTCGCGGACCGAGGCCGGTCAGCCGCTGAGCCAAGGGCAGGAGCTGCGTGATATCGGTCTTGAGCAAGAACCCATCGATAGCGGGCTCGTCGGCAGCGGAGTAGCGGAGCTCCTCATGTGCTGTGAAGAGGATGATCTTGGCGTTCGGGGCCACCTCCTTGAGTCGCGGAGCCACTTCCAGGCCGGTCAGTGGTCCAGCCAGTCCGTGGTCGAGCACGATGACTCCCGGCTCGGTCGTCCGCGCCACCTCGAGCGCATTCTCGGCGCTGGCGGTCAAGACAGCAACGGAGAGGCGGTCATCTTCGGAGAAGACGGTTTCGATAAGGAACTGAACATCGGGGTCATCCTCGACGACAACGAGAACTCTCATGGCTGTGGCACGTCCGCAGAGGGCAGGCGGACGACGAAGCACGAGCCGTTGGGGACGTTGGGCTCGTAGAACGTCTCGCCGCCGTTGAGCTCGGCCAGGGCACGCGCGATCGACAGACCGAGGCCGGTGCCCTTCTGCGCAGCCGTCTTCGGGCTGGTGGCCCGGGCGAACTTGCCGAAGAGTCTTGGCACGAATTCTGGCGGCACGCCGAGTCCATGATCGAGAACCCGCATTTCGACCATGCCACCGCGCCGTTCCGCTGTGATCTGCACGGGTGGTGCGCCGTAGTTGAAGGCGTTTTGAATGAAGTTGTCCAAGATTCGTCCCAAGTGATCCGGGTCGACCCAAACCACCAGATCCGGCGAACAGGACAAGGACACGTTCACGGTGTCCCCAGCGCCGAGATCGAGGCATCGCAGGACAGCTTCCTCCAGGACGATCGCCTCGGGCCGCGTGTTCATGGAACCGCCCTCGACGCTCGACAACGTGAGCAGGTCATTGACGAGTCTGGAGAGGTTCTGGGACTGACGGTCGATGGTGGCTACGAACTTGAGCCGGTTCTCATCGGTGAGTGTCTCCCAGCTCTCTTTCAGGAGTGCGGAAAAACCGACGATTGACGCGAGCGGCGAGCGTAGATCGTGCGCAGCGACCGCGATGAAGCCCCGCATGGCCTCGTTGACCGCTTGCAGATCCAGGTTGGCCTCCTCGACCTTGCGCCTTTCGGCGTCGAAGTCGTCCAGGATGTTGAGGATGGCGCTTTGTGTGGCTTCGAGACGAATCCTGTCGGAGTCGATGTCTTCGAGGATATTCATGAGGGCGCGCTGGTTGTCGGCTTCAGTCGGTCGCTCGTCCCCGACCTCAAGGCCGTTGGCGAGAATGGCGTCGGTGGGGGGCGCAGCCTTGGCCTCGACCGAGCCCTGCCCCTGGCCCTGAGCCACCTGCGTCTCAGCGCTGGTCACCAGGCTCCCCTCCGTCCGTCTGGACGAGTCTTCTGAGGCTCTCGATCTCTTTCTTCAGCTCGATCATCTTGAGCTCGCGCCCGACAGTAAGCCGCTGGAACCGTTCAAGCTCGGCCAGTCGGTCAAGCTCCTTGGCCTGCTTCGCAAGCTCGGCCTGGGCCAGCTTCTGTTTGGTCACGTCTCGGGCGGCGGCGAACACGCCGAGCACGTTGCCGCTGGCGTCGCGGTGGACCGCGGCGTTGTACAAGACCTCGGTGAGTGTGCCGTCCTTGTGTCGCATGGTCAGCGGGTAGTCGGTCACCGACCCTTGCTCAAACGCCCGACGGTAGCCCTCGCTGGCCTTGTCGGGTTCAGTGAAGTAGTCCGAGAAGTCAGTCCCGATGAGCCCCTCGCGGGGGACGCCGGTGACCTCGATCGTGGCCTCGTTGACGTCGGTGATCTTGCCTTCAGCGCTGATCGCCACCAGCGAGTCCAAACCCGCCTCTATCAAGCTCCGGGCGTGCTGGGCCTGCTTCTGTTTGGTCACGTCTCGGGCGGCGGCGAACACGCCGAGCACGTTCCCGCTGGCGTCGCGCTGGACCGCGGCGTTGTACAGCACCTCGGTCAGTGAACCGTCCCGGTGGCGCATGGTCAGCGGGTAGTCCACTGCCATCCCTTGCTCGAAGACCAGCTGGTAGATCGCGTTGGCTTTCTCGGGTTCGGTGAAGTAGTCGGAGAAAGCGGTCCCGATGAGCTCCTCGCGGAGGACGCCGGTGACCTTGACGGTGGCCTCGTTGACGTCGGTGATCATGCCTTCGGGGCTGATCGAGACCAGGGAGTCCAGGCTGGACTCGATCATGGACCGGGCGGCCTCGAACGCCTGCCGCTGTTTGGTCACGTCCTGGGTGATCGTGGACGACCCGATGACTGTGCCGCCGTGATCGAAGAGTGGTGACACCGTCAACGAGACGGGGAACACTGTTCCGTCCTTGCGGACACGGATGGTCTCAAAGTTCATGACAGGCTGGCCAGTCCTGATCGTTGCCAGGATGGCGCTGGCCTCGTCGGCTCGATCCTTGGGACTTAGGAGGCTGCCGGGCTTGCCGACGATCTCATCTTCCGTGTAGCCGAATAACTGCTCGGCGGCCCGGTTATAGCTGGTAACAAGGCCGTCCAGCGTGCTGCTGAGGATGGCTTCCCCACTGAACTCGACGACTGCGGACATCCGCTCCGCCCGGAGGCGACCCTCTTCTGCCTTCTTGCGTTCGGTCATGTCTCGCACCGAGGCGATCACCAACGGGCCGTCCACGGTGTCGAAGTGGGACAAGCTGATGTCCACCGGGATCTCGGTGCCGTCCCGGTGCCGACCGGTCAGATCCAGACCGCTTCCCATCGCCCGAGTCTCGGGATCTGCGAAATAGCCCTCGCGGCGCGCCGAGTGAAACCGCTGCAACGACTCCGGCACCAGCACCTCGATGGACTGACCGACCAGGTCGTCGCGGCCATAGCCGAACAACAATTCCGTCTGGTGATTGACAAACCGGATCAGGCCTGTTTGGTCCACCCCCACCAAAGCGTCAGGCACAGCGTCCAGCAAGCCCTCAAACGTCGTCTGCTCCGGCATCTGGCTCCTTTTCGAGTTGTGGCAGATAACTCGAACCGGCTGAAGATTTCGATTCCGACAAGAGATTCTACGCCGGAAGATGTCGCCAAAGTCTGGCGAGAGTTTGTCTTTGTCTGGCGGGGTGCACGTCTGCGGCGGATGAGGTTGAACGGTGCGGAGACCGGTCGAGCCGTCACTTCTTGATGGCGCCCCCGGCAGGATTCGAACCTGCGCTTCCGCCTCCGGAGGGCGGCGCTCTATCCCCTGAGCTACGGGGGCCAAAGGCCCGGTTGAGTGTCCCCGGTTGAGTGGCCCGGTCAAGATTGTCCACCACTGTCTAACGGGTTGACGCGCCGCTGAGGCTAGCAGCCTAGGGTGGCAATCATGGAATGGGCCCGCGCGACCGAGGGTGACCGCGCTAGCGAGGGTGACCGCACGCCGGTCGGTCCTGGCGGCGGCAGCGCGCGCATCCTGGTCTGCGACGACGCCGAGCAGATCCGTCAGCTCATCAGGGTCAACCTCGAGCTCGAGGGCTATGAGGTTGTCGAGGCCGCCGACGGGCAGGAAGCCCTGGAGATCCTTGAGGACCCGACTCAACCGCTTCCCGACGTCATCACTGTGGACGCGCTCATGCCGCGGCGCGACGGATGGTGGACCGTGTCGATGATTCGCTCCGACCCCAGGTTGGCGCACATCCCCATCGTCATGGTCACGGCGTCGGTGCAGTCACATCACCGCGCTCAGGCCGAGCAGGCCGAGGTCGACGCTTTCGTGGCAAAGCCGTTCGACCCGGACGAGCTGTTGGCGCTGATCGCGGTCCTGGCCATGGGCGGCCGCGTCTGAGCTCAGGCTGGGAGCACGCGCATTCCAGTCAATTCCTGAGCCAAGGGCAACAACGTGGCTGAGTCGGTCTTGAGCAGGAACGCGTCAATCGCAGACTCGTCGCCGGCGGGGTGACGGAGCAGACTACGGACAACTCATGTTGCGTCGCAAACAAACCGGGCGGCCCCTGGTGAGACGGGTCCGGGCCCACCGCGTCGGCGCCCCTAGAATCGTGGAGGTGACCCCAGAACTGCTCGTCCTCGCGATCCGCGCCTCCCTCGTCGACGCCGTCGACGCCGGCGAGCTCGCCGTGGCCGTGCCCGACGAGGTGCGCATCGAGCGGACCAGGAATCGCGATCACGGCGACTGGTCGACGAACGTCGCGTTGCAGATTGCCAAGGGTGCCGGTATGCCGCCCCGCCAAGTAGCCTCAGCCTTGGCCGCACGCTTGGGTGCCGTGAGCGGCGTCAAGACCGTTGACGTCGCCGGGCCGGGATTCCTCAACATCACGCTGGACGCGGCGGCGGCCGGAGAGCTCGCGCGAACGATCGTCGAGGCGGGGCCCGCCTACGGTCGTGGAGACGAGGAGGCTGGCCACCGGATCAATGTGGAGTTCGTCTCGGCCAACCCGACCGGCCCGATTCATCTCGGCGGCTCGCGATGGGCCGCAGTCGGTGACGCGCTGGCGCGCATCTTCGAGTTCTCGGGCGCCGAGGTGACCCGCGAGTACTACTTCAACGACCATGGCGCCCAGATTGACCGTTTCGCTTCGTCGCTGCTGGCTGCCGCCAAGGGTGATCCGGCCCCGGAGGGCGGCTATGCCGGCGCCTACATCAATGACATCGCTGCTGCCGTGATGGCGCGGGAGCCAGGCATTCTCGACCTGCCCGATCCGGAGGCTCTGGAACACTTCAGCACGCTGGGCGTCGACCTGATGTTCACCGAGATCAAGGCGTCCCTGCACGACTTTGGCGTCGACTTCGACGTCTACTTCCACGAAAACGACCTGCATGAGTCCGGCGCCGTCGACCGTGCCATTGCCCGGTTGAGCGAGCGGGGCGTGATGTACAAGAAGAGTGGCGCCACGTGGTTGCGTAGCACTGACTACGGGGACGACAAGGATCGCGTCGTCATCAAGTCCGATGGTCAGCCGGCCTACATCTCCGGTGACCTTGCCTACTACCTGAACAAGCGGGAGCGTGGTTTCGACCGGGCGTTCATCATGCTCGGCGCCGACCACCATGGCTACGTCTCGCGGATGATGGCCATGTGTGCGGCATTCGGCGACACCCCGCACGAGAATCTCGAGATCATGATCGGCCAGATGGTCAACCTGATCAAAGATGGCCAGCCGGTGCGGATGAGCAAGCGAGCCGGGACCGTTGTAGTGCTGGAGGATCTCGTCGAGGCGGTGGGAGTCGACGCCGCGCGCTACGCACTCACCCGGTCCTCGACGGACTCGATGATCGACATTGATCTGGACCTGCTGACCAAGCACACCAACGAGAACCCCGTCTTCTACGTGCAATACGCCCATGCCCGGACGTGCAACGTCACGCGGCTGGCCGGCGACGACGGGGTGCACCTCGCCGACGGGTTCGACCCGTCGTTGCTCACCCATGACTCCGAGGCTGCCCTCCTGGCCGCTCTGGGAGATTTCCCTCGGACCGTTGCTCAGGCCGCGAAGCTGCGCGAGCCCCATCGGGTCGCGCGCTACCTCGAGGATCTCGCCGGTCACTTCCACAAGTGGTACGACGAATGCCGGGTCCGCCCGCGAGAGGCCGGCGAGGAGATCACCGACCTGCACCGCACGCGGCTCTGGCTCAACGAGGCCACGCGGGTCGTCCTGGCCAATGGCCTTGGCCTGCTTGGGGTCTCATCCCCTGCGCGGCTCTGATGGGGGCGCATGAGGCCGGTGCGCTGCACACCGAGGGTGCACACCGCGGTCCCTCGTGGTTGCGTCCCCCCGAGGACGTCAACGCTCTGGTCACGGAGCTCTGGGCGGCTTCGGTCCGTCGGGGGGACGGGGGCGCTCTGACCGTCGGTGGCCTTGACGTCCGCGAGATCGCCAGGGACTTCGGCACCCCGGCATACGTCATTGACGAGGACGACTTCCGTTCTCGTGCACGGGAGTTCAAACAGGCATTTGGCGAGGTCTTCCGGGATCTCTGTGGTGGCGCCGACGTCTACTACGCCGGCAAGGCGTTCTTGTGCACTGCCGTCGCACGGTGGATCCACGAGGAGGGCCTGGGTCTGGACGTCTGCTCCGCTGGCGAGCTGGCCGTGGCGATCCGGGCCGGCTTTCCCGGTGCCCGAATCGGCTTCCACGGCAACAACAAGAGCGTGGCCGAGATCGAGGCAGCGCTGCGATACGGAGTCGGTCGCATCGTCGTCGACTCCTTCGAGGAGATCGGGCGGCTGGCCGCTACAGCCGAGCGGCTCGATGTCGTGGCCCCCGTCATGGTCCGGGTCACCGTCGGCGTCGAGGCCCACACCCACGAATACATCGCCACCGCCCACGAGGACCAGAAGTTCGGCTTCAGTCTCGCCGGCGGAGAGGCAGCAGAGGCGGTTCGCCGCATCCTGGAGCACCCGGCACGCCTGTCCCTGCTGGGTCTGCACTCCCACATCGGCAGCCAGATCTTTGACACGAGCGGCTTTGAGGTGGCTGCCCGCCGTGTCCTCGGGTTGCATCTGGACGTGGCTCGCGAGCATGGCATCGAGCTGGCTGAGCTCGATCTCGGTGGCGGCTTCGGCATCGCGTACACGACTCAGCACGACCCGTCCTCACCGCGCGACCTGGCCACCGGCATGGCGCAGATCATTGAGCGCGAGTGTCGGGCCGAGGGCGTTCCGGTCCCCAGAATCTCGATCGAGCCTGGCCGCGCCATTGCCGGGCCGTCGACCTTCACGCTCTATGAAGTGGGGACCGTCAAAGAGGTTCTGCTCGATGGCAACGCCTCGCGCACCTATGTCGCCGTCGACGGTGGGATGAGCGACAACATCCGCCCGGCGCTCTACGACGCCGACTACTCCTGCACGATCGCGGGCCGTGTCAGCCAGGCTGCGCCGACGCTGGCCCGGGTCGTCGGCAAGCATTGTGAGAGCGGCGACATCATAGTCAAGGATGAGTTCGTGCCGTCTGATGTCAGGGCCGGCGACCTGCTTGCCGTTCCCGGCACGGGCGCTTACTGCAGGAGCCTGTCCAGCCAGTACAACCACTTACCGCGTCCGCCTGTCGTGGCCGTTCGGGGGGGTGCGGCGCGCGAGATCGTGCGGCGCGAGACGATCGAGGACCTGCTGGCGCTGGACGTCGACTGACCAGATGTCGGAACCACACGTGTTCACAGGGTGGTCAACCGGCAGGATGAGCACGAGTGTCCACACCGATCAAGTCCACACCGATCAAGTCCACACCGATCAAGACCACACCGATCAAGACCACAGGGAGCGATCGTGAGCGAGACCGACAAGCAGACGCAGCCGTTGCGCGTCGCGCTGCTCGGATGTGGCGTCGTCGGGACGTCCGTGGCCCGGCTGTTGACCGAGCACGCGGGTGACCTCGCGGCACGTGTGGGTCGCCCTCTGGTGATCGTCGGCGTCGCAGTCCGACGCCCTGACAAGAACCGTTCGGAGACCGGTGTCGACCCAACCTTGTTCACGGTCGACGCCGAAGAGCTCGTCACCAGAGCCGACGTGGTCATCGAGGTCATCGGGGGCATCGAGCCGGCCCGCTCCCTCATCCTTCGGGCGATGAAGCACGGAGCCAGCGTCGTTACCGCCAACAAAGCGCTGCTGGCCGAGGATGGTCCGAGTCTTTACGAGGCAGCGCAGGACTGCGATGTCGACCTGTACTACGAAGGGGCGGTTGCCGGGGCCATTCCGCTGCTTCGCCCGCTGCGTGAGTCACTGGCCGGTGATGACGTCCGTCGGATCCTGGGCATCGTCAACGGCACCACGAACTACGTGCTGGACAAGATGGACACGACCGGCGCCTCCTTCGGCGACGCCGTCGACCAGGCGCAGGCCCTCGGTTATGCCGAGGCGGACCCCACTGCAGACGTCGAGGGGTTCGACGCCGCGGCAAAGGCCGCCATCCTCGCCTCCCTGGCATTCCACTCCCGGGTCAGCGCCAGGGACGTCTATCGCGAAGGTATTACCGAGGTCAGCGCCGCTGACATCAGCGCGGCCCGTGAGATGGACTGTGTCGTCAAGCTTCTCGCCATCTGCGAGCGCATCACGGGCAATGGCTCAACAGAAGGCAACGACCACTCGGGGGGCGGCATCTCGGTCCGGGTCCACCCCGCAATGATTCCGCGCACCCACCCGCTGGCAGGGGTCCGCGAAGCCTTCAACGCGGTCTTCGTCGAGGCCGAGTCTGCGGGTCAGCTGATGTTCTACGGCCGCGGCGCGGGTGGCGATCCCACGGCATCGGCAGTCCTCGGTGACGTCGTGGCCGTGGCACGGCACAGGGTCGTCGGCGGTCGCGGGCCCGGTGAGTCGACCTACGCCGAGCTGCCCATCCTCCCGATGGGGCTGGCCATGACGCGCTATCACATCAGGCTTGACGTGGCGGACCGTCCAGGTGTCCTAGCCCAGGTCGCTCAGGCCTTCGCCGAGCACAACGTCTCGATCGAAACCGTGAGACAGCAACTGCTTTCGCCAGATCCTCAGACCCCCGGCGAAGGGCGTGCAAGCCTGGTCGTGGTCACACACACGGCTTCTGATGCTGCCCTTTCCGCAACGGTCGATGCGTTGGCCCACCTGTCCACAGTCCGTGCCGTCACCTCGGTGATGCGCGTCGAAGGAGAGTGACCATGGCCCACTTCTGGCGCGGAGTCATTGAGGAATATGCCGACCGCTTGCCTTCACTCGTAGGTGCACCCGTGGTGACCTTGGGCGAGGGCGGTACCCCGTTGATCCCCGCGGCTCACCTGTCGTCGCTCGTCGGCGCCGAGGTCTTCGTCAAGTACGAAGGCCTCAACCCGACGGGGTCGTTCAAGGACCGTGGCATGACCACGGCGATTTCGGTGGCTGCGCGTCGCGGTGCGAAGGCCGTGATCTGCGCCTCGACCGGCAACACCAGCGCATCGGCGGCCGCCTACGCGACCAAGGCCGGTATGGCCTGTGCCGTTCTCGTGCCGGACGGCAAGATCTCGATGGGCAAGCTCAGCCAGGCGATCGCCCACGGTGCCACACTGCTCCAGGTGGACGGCAACTTCGACGACTGCCTGACCCTGGCCCGCAAGCTGGCCGAGGCCTACCCGGTGGAGCTGGTCAACTCGGTCAACCCGGCGCGGATCGAGGGCCAGAAGACCGCGTCGTTCGAGATCGTCGACGTTCTGGGGGACGCGCCCGACATCCACTGCCTGCCCGTCGGCAACGCCGGCAACATCACGGCCTACTGGCGTGGCTATCGCGAGTACCACCGTGACAGCGAACAGCCTGGGCCCGCCACAAAACTGCCCAAGATGTGGGGGTTCCAGGCCGAGGGCGCGGCACCGATCGTCAAGGGTCACCCGATCGACCATCCCGAGACCATTGCCACCGCCATCCGGATCGGCAACCCCGCCTCGTGGCGCCAGGCCGTGGAGGCACGCGATGACTCGGGAGGAATGATCAACGCCGTCTCCGATGCGCAGATCCTCGCCGCACACCGGCTCCTGTCCGCCAAGGAAGGCATCTTCGTCGAGCCGGCTTCCGCCGCCAGCGTGGCCGGGCTGCTCGCTGGGCACGCCGCGGGTCTGGTCCCAGCGGGTGTGCGCATCGTGTGCACCGTGACCGGTCACGGACTCAAGGACCCGGCATGGGCGCTCAAGAACGTCGACGGGGTCGAGATCCTGCCGACCCGTGTGCCACTGGACGCCTTTACCGCAGCCAACGCGCTCGGGCTCGAGGGCTAGACCGTGACCGATCTGGTCAGTCTGGTCAAAGGGTCTTCGGTCCGCGTCAGGGTGCCGGCCAGCAGCGCCAACATCGGACCGGGCTTCGACTCCATCGGGCTCGCCCTCGGGATCTGGGACGAGTGCGTCGTGACCGTGGCCGCCGAGCCCGGTCTTGTCATCGACGTCGAGGGTGAAGGTGCGGCAGACGTGCCTCGTGACGAGCGACACCTGGTCCATCGGTCCATGGTGCGGGCCTGGGAACAGCTCGAGGTCAAGCCCCCGGCGGGCCTACACCTGAGCTGTCGAAACGCCATCCCGCATGGTCGCGGGCTGGGGTCGTCCGCGAGCGCGATCGTGGCCGGGATCGTTGCCGCGCAAGGGCTTTGCGACATGGCGACCGGTCGAGGCAGTGCCGACAACAGTTTCGACCGCACCTTCACCAACAACCTCGCCACGGCCATCGAGGGCCACCCCGACAACGCCTCCGCCAGCGTGTTCGGCGGCATGACCCTGTCGTGGGCGGACGATGTCGACTCCGGGCAGACCCACTCCGTCCAGCTCGAGGTGGCTGCGGACGTCATACCTCTGCTGTTCATCCCTGCGACCCAGCTGCCAACGGCCACTGCACGAGCGGTCCTGCCCGAACAGATCCCTCACTGCGTTGCAGCACAGAACTCCGCCCGGGTCGGTTTGCTCGTCGAGGCGGTCACCCGTCGTCCTGACCTGCTGCATGCGGCCACACGCGAATGGCTGCACCAAGAACAGCGGCGGTCATCGTTCCCGGACTCGATGGCGCTGCTGGATGTCCTTCGCGGCAAAGGACATGCGGCCGTCATCTCCGGTGCCGGGCCCAGCGTGCTCGTCCTCACCACGCCGCCGCAGATCGAGGACGCCCGAGCTCTGGGCGACCAGTCCGTATGGCGCGTGCTCGCCCCCGGGATGCCGCTCACGGGAGCCAGCCTCGAGCGGGTCTTGACCTGAGCGAGCGACTGAGGAGTGAGCCTGCTGTCTGTCGATGCAGGGTTTCGACACGTTCGGCGGCCAGGCTGTCTTCGTCAGGGTGGGGTGTTATATTGAACCTGCACCCCGGTGGTTACCGGCGATCACGTTTGATCGAGGACACCACAACAGGTGCGCCAACCACTACGCGAGTGCGCCTTCTTGATGCACGCGGCGTCTTCACGCCGGCTCTCGTGGTTTCCCACCCGTCAGTGTTCCCTCAAGTCAGGGTTCTCCTGACACCACAACCCCGGTCCGGCATTCTGCGTGGACCGAATCCGAGGGGGAAGGATCCTTCGTGGCAAACACCACCGATCTCGCAAGCGCGCACACCATTGCCGCCGATGAGACACCCAAGCGCACGGGCAGCCTCAACACCATGAAGCTGGCTGAGCTCCAGGGCATGGCCGGGAGCCTCGGCCTGACCGGGACCGCCAAGATGCGCAAGGGCGACCTGGTCACCGCAATCAAGGCCAGCCAGGCCGGCGGTTCAGCATCAGCCAGCTCGACTTCCACCGCGCCTGCATCGGCGCCGCAGTCCGTGGCTGCGCCGGACGCCGCCCAGCGTCCAGCACGCACCTCCCGTCGGGCCCAGCGTCCGGCCGGGATCTCACCGACCGATGATGGCGCTACGCCGACTGCCCCGGAGCACGTCCAGGTGGACACCGTTGTGCCTCACGACGCGCCGGCAGAGATCACCCCTGCGGACAACGGGCGCCCGCCGCGACAGAACGATCGTCAAAACGGACGTCAGGACAACCGCCAGCAGGGTGACCGCCAGCAGGGTGACCGCCAGCAGGGTGACCGCCAGCAGGGTGACCGCCAGCAGGGTGACCGCCAGCAGGGTGACCGCCAGCAG
>DASRVZ010000162.1:0-4443 GCA_035654835.1 Dermatophilaceae bacterium
TGGAAGCTGTGCAGATCGTCTACCTCACCGATGACCAGCTCCGTGAACATGTCGAACACGGCGGAGCCGGGAGTCAGATGCGCCGACGTGATGGTTCCCACGATCGGGTCTGGGGAGAAGTTCAGCACGGTGACCTGGTGCTTGCCCGGCTGGCTGAGCTTGTGCACCATGACCAGCATGGCCTTGTTCGACACCTCCGGCACGTCAATCTGCGAGCTTGTGGCGATGCCGTAGCGCTTGCGAAGTTTGAGAATGAGCCGAAGCTGGGACACGAAAGAGTTCGGGTCCTTGAGCTGTTGGGGCAGCGGCCCGTACATGCTCACCGCCCTGGGCATCCCAGACGCCGAATGAGCCTCCTCAGGCTGGACTCCCATGAGGTCATACGCGGATCGGTGGATCCAGCGGGTGTCGCCCGTCTCCAGCAGCGAGGTGATCTCCTTCGGGTCGATGGTCAGCATGCCCAGCAGGTCCCAGCCCGACAATGAGAAGACGCCCGGCTGTAGTGCGTTGAACATCACCAACAGAAGGTGCGCCTGCCTGATCTTGTGTATCTGTTCGTCGGTGAGGTTGTCGATGCTTGTGTACCCGAGGGCTGCGGCGATCACGGTGCCCGTGGTCGACGCGATTCCGTTCGTCGAGAAGATCTGGTTGTACGGCGCCGACTCACCCGTCAGGCGGTCGCAGAGGTCTTGACGAACGGTCTCGGCGAGAAGGCCGCCCGTGATCTCCTCACCGTGGTACGCGTAGAGGTCGTCGTGGTGCATCGTGCTGAAGTGGACCAGCTCGTAGGTCAGCTCGTCGTGGTTCTGCAAGGCGTGGACCAGCTGAACGGGGTCGACCCCCAGCGTGAGTGATTCGTTCAAGGTCAGGCGCAGGAACTCGGTGTCGGCCGTTGCCAGCGCATGCTGATACGCGGGCCGGTTGACGAAGTCGTAGGACAGATCGGCCCCGGCCTCCGAGGTGACCTTGATGTCGTCGATCGTCAGGTTCAGCTCCTGGAAAGTGAAGCAGCCGACCTTGCGCACCATGCTGGCGATCATCTGGTTCGCCGCGTCGGAAAGGGGGTGGCCCTCGGACCAGGCAGGCAGCCCCAGAACGCTCTTCTCGACGCCCAGGAAGCCGTTGGCATCGAGACGCAGGGCGCCTGATCCCAGGTCGCTGAGCGAGTGCAGGGCATCACCGATGACCATGCGCATGCCGGCAAACGTGGGGTCGAGCCAGTTGATCGACGGCTGACCCTGTTTGAAGTAGTGCAGATACACCCATCGGCGCTCGACGCCGTCGGGGCCGGTGACCGGCGCGGTGGCGCTCCAGTTCGTGTCCTTCACCCCGGGCTGGTGGAAGATCACCCGTTTCAGCTTGCCGATGATGTAGCCGCTCTTGTCGAGCTCGTCCTCGGTCTCGAGATTGATGTTGGTCGAGTCGCGGCCGGCGGGGACGTCTGGCAGGAGTCGCCAGTCGGCCGGCTCGATCTCGACCATGTGATAGATGCCGGGATAGTCGGACACCTTCATCTCTGCCAGCCGGAAGTCCGCGCCCTTGCCCGTGTGGCCCGGGACGATGTCGTCGATGATGGTGCCGCCATGTTCACCCGCGACCTCGCACATGGTCCGGAACTCTGCTTCGGTGCCGAACGCCGGGTCGATCTGCGTGCTGATCCGGTCGAAGTGTCCGTCGACGCTCGGGGTCGATGACCACCCGCGGATACCGCCTGCGCGCTTGACCGGACCGGTGTGGAGCCCCTGGATTCCTATGCGCTGGAACGTTTCCCACAGCGCGAAGTCGCCGAGCGTGGCCAGGAATGAGTGACCCGGTCGGCCGATGACCGAGATCGGGTATGCCGTGAACCAGACGGACGCCGTCTCGATCGCAGCACGTGGGTCGGGGTTGGCGAAAGGGTTCTGGAACATGCTTCCCTGGCCGGAGAACTGACCTGCGATGGCGTTGGCGTCGTGGAGCATCGACTGCCGCTTCAGCCACTCAACGTATGCCGGGTTCGAACCAACCGGCTCGCCGAGCTGTTCTGCTGGACTGACCTGCCCGCCCCGCAGACGGGCTTTGGGCCGCAGGTGCCGTGGTCGTGCGGGATAGAACTGCTCCGCGTAGTTGATCTCGGTCGGCACGTGGCCGTTGAGCTCGGCCGCGCCGTGCTCCACCCTGCCGAGTTCGGTCAGACCCTCCTCGGTCACGCTGTCGCTTCGCATTCCACTCTCGTTTCTTGTCCGGACCGCCTAGGGCTCCACGCTAGTTGGCTGCGGTCGCCACTGCGAATGACGTGGTCTCGGTGGCGTTGCATGGGCGTCTCAGGGTGGGCGAGCGACGGCGCGTTTTGTGTGGTTTGATCCGCATTGTCTGCAGCAAGCTCACCGGCGCATTCCGTCGCCGACGATGGCTGCCACCTGAGGAGTGCTCCATGACAACACCCATCACCCGCCGCACCATGCTGACCAGCGTCGCAGCGGCTGGCGTGCTGACGGCAGCCGGCATGAGTCCCGCCCAGGCCTCGAGGCGGCGGCCCCCGCATCGCCCGGGCACCCCCGTGAAGCTGACGATCATGGGCACGACCGACCTGCACGGCTGCGTGTTCAACTGGGACTACTTCAAGAACACCGAGTACAACGACTCCGCCACCAACGACATCGGTCTGGCCAAGGTGGCCACGCTCGTCGAGGCCGTCAGGGATCAGCGCGGTCATGAAAACACGCTGATGATCGACGCGGGCGACACGATCCAAGGGACGCCGCTGGCCTACTACTTCGCGCGCATCGACCCCATCACCAGCGGTCACGTGCACCCGATGGCCGCGGCGATGAACCACATCGGCTACGACGCCGCGGCCCTGGGCAACCACGAGTTCAACTACGGCATCCCGCTGCTGCGCACCTTTGCCGACCAGCTTGACTTCCCGTTGCTCGGCGCCAACGCGCTGGACGCCGCGACCGGGCTGCCTGCCTTCAAGCCGTACGTGATCAAGACCGTCAAGGTCAAGGGTGAGCAGCCGATAAGGGTTGGCATCCTGGGCCTGACCAACCCCGGCATCGCGATCTGGGACAAGGCCAACGTCGATGGCAAGATGACCTTCCCCGGCTTGGTCGAGCAGGCCAAGATCTGGGTGCCCCGGATGCGTGCGTCTGGCGTGGACGTCGTGGTTGTGGCTGCGCACTCGGGGGCAACGACATCGTCGTCGTATGGCGACGCGCTGCCCTACCCCGAGAACGCCGCGACCCTTGTGGCACAACAGGTTCCGGGTATCGACGCGATCCTGGTGGGCCACGCGCACGAGGAGATCCCGGAGCGGCGGGTTGTCAACGAGACCACCGGGTGCGAGGTCGTGCTGACCGAGCCGTTGCGCTGGGGCATGCGGCTGTCACTGATCGACCTGACGCTGGTCAAGGTCAACGGTCGCTGGGTGGTCCAGAGTGTCGGGTCGAGTGTCCTGAACAGCAACACCGTCGCCGAGGACCCTCACGTGAAGGAGCTGCTCGCCGCGGACCACGACACTGTCGTGACGTACGTCAACGGGGTGATCGGCAGCTGCACACAGGCGATGTCGTGCGCCACGGCCCGCTACCAGGACACGGCGGCACTGGACTTCATCAACCTGGTCCAGGGCGAGGCGGTGCGCGCGGCGATCGCCGGCACTGCGGCTGCGGCGCTGCCGATGCTCTCGATCGCCGCGCCGTTCTACAAGGACGCAAACATCCCGGCCGGCGCCGTGAGCGTGCGCGACGTCGCGGGCCTCTACATCTACGACAACACGCTGCTGGGCATCGTCTTCACCGGTGAACAGGTCAAGGCGTACCTCGAGAAGTCGGCTGTGTACTTCAAACAGGTCACCGGCACCGGACCGTTCGCCCCGGCCGATCTCACCAACGCCGTCACTCCTGTGGCCCCGAAAGGCACGCCGGACTACAACTACGACGTCATGGGCGGTCTGGACGCGCCGCTGAAGTACGACATCGACGTGGCCCAGGCACCCGGCTCGCGCATCGTCAACCTCACGTATGCCGGCTTGCCGATCGACCCTGCGGCGCAGTTTGTCGTGGCGATCAACAACTACCGTCAGTCCGGCGGGGGCGGGTTCCCCGCTGTCACGACGGCTCCCGTGGTTCACAACGCCCAGCAGGAGATCCGTCAGCTGATCATCGACTGGGTCACCGGCCACGGCGTCATCGACCCGCCGACGTTCGCCAGCGTGGACTGGAAGCTCGTCTCAGGCGGCAAGCCGGTGCAGATCATCGGCTAGCGCGGGTTGGGGTCCCGGGCAGCCTTGCACCACGTCCGAGACCCCTTTTGCCTAGTCTTTTTGGGGGTTGACCGGGCGGTCAGTCAGGGTATAAATGACAGTATCGGTCCGTTGACCGGGCGGACCATCCAGTACGAGAGGTGGTTGGTTTGCATGAGTGGTAAGAAGTTTCTAGGCCTGGCTGCCCTTGTCGCGGG
>DASRVZ010000163.1:0-2194 GCA_035654835.1 Dermatophilaceae bacterium
GGTGTCGTGGTCGACCACGACAGTGAGGTACTTGTGGCCGCGCTTGTAGCTGATCTCGTCGATCCCGATCCGGCGCAGGTTCGCGAACCGGTCGGTGCTGGCCTCGGCGTCGGCGACGACCCGGGTCACGATCGACCCGACGGTGCGCCACGCGATCCGCAGGAGGTCACGGACCGCGGACTTGCTGCAGTGCGTAACCAGCCAAGCGGCGGTCTCATCAAAGGCGTAGGTGTGACCGGCGTCGTGGCGCGCCCACGGCACCTGCGCGGCGACGACCCCATGCTCAGCACAGCGCACCCGTGGCGAGTCGGCCTCCAGGAACGCCACGACCGTGCCCAGGTCCAGCGCCCGCCACCGGCGACGACCCTGGCCCTGGTCATAGCCAGGACAGCGCTTCCCACACCGCCCACAGCGCCGCTTGGTGGCCTTGCGTGGCCGGACCGACACCACCAGCACCTGCTCAACTTCGTCGAACTCAACACCCTCCACCACGACCTTGACCAACCCCAGCAGCCCAGCCAGTAACCTTGCAGAACGCACGCCGTTCCCCTCACCCTCGATTCCAGCCCATGACAAGCAGGAACCGTAGGCGGGAAACGGCGTGTGGTGCGTCGGGGCTCAGTCAGGCACCCACGGATGTGTCACAAGAGCCCGTTTCGCAAGAGGGTCCGCACAGTTCGCGGTTGGCCCTCCTGCTGGCGGCGGCCATGTTCGTGCTCGTCGTTAACACGTCGCTGATGAATGTCTCGATCTCGTCAGTGGTCAAGGATCTCGATACGACGGTGAGCGGCGTCCAGTCGGCGATCGCGCTCGAGGCACTGGTCTCTGCCGCGTTCATCCTGATCAGCAGCAAGGTTGGGGACCTCATCGGCCGCAAGCGGGCTTATGTGTTGGGCCTGCTCGCCTACGCGATCGGCGCCTTGGCGATGACGCTGGCCCAGGACTTGATCACGATCATCAGCTTCTGGGCGATCCTGGGGGGCCTTGGGGCGTCGTTGCTGCTGCCCGCGATGCAGTCGCTCATCCACGGGAACTTCGAAGCGGCGGCCCGGAAGAAGACCTACGCCTTGGTGGGTGCCGCGGCCGCGATTGCCGCCGCGGTCGGGCCGTTGCTCGGAGGTTTCGTCACCACATTCTTGTCATGGCGAGTGGGCTTCTTCATCGAAGTCGTGGTCATTGCCGTGGTGCTCGCCAACATCAAGCTCGTCCGCGACGTGCCCTACACGGGCCCTCGGCACATCGACGTGGTTGGCGCGGTTCTGTCCGTGGTGGGTATGGGCGGTGTCGTCCTGGGCATCCTGGTCTGGCAGGAGGGCGGCGAAGCCGTGGCAGCGCTCATCGTGACCGGCGCACTCGGGTGGTCGCGATGGCCTACTGGCTGGTGCGCCGCAAGCGTCAAGGGAAGCCGACGTTGCTCGACCCGGACCTGTTCCGCTTCCCGCACTTCAGGATCGGGATCTCACAACAGATGCTTCAGCAGATCACCCTGGGCGGTGCGATGATCGTGCTCCCGATCTTCTTGCAGATGACCCTCGAGTTCAACGCGATGCAGGCCGGGCTCTCCCTCGCCCCGTTGTCACTCAGCATGTTCGCGGTGGCCATGCGTGCGGGCAGGAAGACCGGAAAGCGCCACTCGAGCAGCATCGTTCGTGCAGGGTTCGCCCTCACCACAGTGGGGATGGCGCTGATCATCCCGATCGTTCCTCGGGCGGACTTCGGCTGGCTGCTCATCGGTCCCCTGCTGCTGGCTGGTTCCGGCTTGGGCCTGTTGGTCTCCCAGCTGAACAACTACACGTTGGCCCCCATCGAAGAGGAGCGGGTCAGCGAGGCGGCCGGCGTCAACTCGGCTGCGGGGTCGTTCGGGCTCTCGTTCGGATTGGCCGTGGCAGGAGGCCTCATGCTGGCAGCCCTCTCCCTGAGCTTCACCGACATGACCGAGGCCAGCTCGGTGATCCCTCCTGCCCAGAAGGAGCAGATCGCCCAGACGCTGGAGGACGATGCTCAGGTCACGAGCAACACCCAGATCGATGCGTTGCTAGTCCCATTTTCCGCGCGACGATGAGTTGACGGTCTTCGAGATCGCGCTCCCCGGGGGTCGCCGTGTTGGGCGCGATCTTGTTGTGTTGTGGGGGTCTTGAGCTTGCGGGCGTGTGTGGCTGGTGGTCCTTTCAGGTACCCAGAATCCGGATGCGTA
>DASRVZ010000164.1:0-18657 GCA_035654835.1 Dermatophilaceae bacterium
GGGACGTCATAGCGCTCGCGAGCGTCGTGGAGCACCGCGGCCGAGGCGGAGTTGCAGGCGATCACCAGGGCTTTGACCCCGCGATCCACCAGACGGTCGAGGCACTCGAGCGAGAACTTGCGGATCTCGGCGATCGGACGCGGTCCGTAGGGCTGACGGGCAGTGTCACCCAGGTAGACCACGGACTCGTGCGGCAGCTGGTCCAGGACGGCGCGTGCAACTGTCAGTCCGCCGAAGCTGCTGTCGAAGATCCCGATCGGTGAGTCAGCCACGCAGCCGAGCGTAGCCGCGGGAGCACGCCGATCCCGAATCTGCGCGACGTCGGCTCCGTCAAAGGCGGACGCCCAGATTCTTCGGGCAACAGAACGCCGCATGGTGGCGGGTCTGCTGGCTCAGGACATGAGGGCTTGGGTGAGGGACTCCTGCAGCCAGGTCATGAAGTCGTAGTAGGCCGCGAGGTAGAGCTGGGGGTCATCCTCCGACGCCGCCTCGAGCCGGTCCTGGAGCGCATCTGCGTCATCGTCCGTCTGCAGCCCCAGCCGCTCCCCCAAGAGCAGCCGTACGTCGGTCAGCGCGACCACCATGGCCTGCGCCTGCGCCTGGTCCAGCTTGACCTTGTCGCCGTCGGAGTCGAGCAGCGCTGCGATCGCGGTGGCCAGGTTGGCGGTCTTGCGCTCGCGCAGACCGTGCTCGGTCAGCCGACGGAACTCGGCTGCCATCGCCGGGTCCTCACGATTGGCGGGCGGCAACAGCCGCTCGAGGGCGGGATCGAAAGGCGTCTGCGGGGTGAGCGTCGGGTCGCCCAGCGGTCGCACTCCGAGGGTGGCCACGAGGTCGTCGAAAGTGTCCCCGGTCGGCTCCCGGTGTGCCGGCTCCAGGAATTCCTGGGTCTGTTGCATCAGCCCGACGACGACCTCGCGCTCGACGTCATCGAGCCGGGCGACGAATCGATCGCCCTTGCGCTTGAAGGCTTTTGCCACTCACTCATCCTTCTGGAAGGTTGCCCAGAGCCCATAGCCCTGCAACGCCTCGGTATCGCGCTCCATCGTCTCGCGCGGACCGTTCGACACGACAGCGCGACCCTTCTGATGGACGTCAAGCATGAGTTTCTCGGCCTTCTCACGCGAGTAGCCGAAGTATGTCCGGAAGACGTATGTCACGTAGGACATCAGGTTGACCGGGTCGTTCCACACGAGCGTGATCCAGGGTGAGTCCAACGACGTGTCCTCGGCAATCTCGGTGCGAGACAGTTCGGCGGGGGCAATAGACACGGCTCCACAATAGGCTGCAAGCTGTGACCACTACCTCACCAACGGGCGCCGGACCAACCAGCACGGCGCTGTTGACCGACCACTACGAGCTCACCATGCTCCAGGCCGCCCTTCACAGCGGCGCGGCCTCGCGACGCTGCATCTTCGAGGTGTTCGCCAGGGGACTCCCCGAGGGCCGTCGCTACGGCGTGGTCGCGGGCACCGGGCGCCTGCTCCAGACAGTCATCGACTTCCGGTTCGACGGCGCCGAGATCGAGTGGCTGCGCGAGAACCACGTCGTGGACTCCCTGACCTTGGACTTCCTGTCGAGCTATCGCTTCACCGGCAACATCAACGGGTATGCCGAGGGCGAGTGTTTCTTCCCCAGGTCTCCCCTGCTGATGGTCGAGGGCACGTTCGCGGAGTCGGTCGTCCTGGAGACCGTGCTGTTGTCCGTCCTGAACCACGATTCGGCGATTGCCTCGGCGGCCTCCCGGATGACCAACGCCGCCGGTGACCGCCGGTGCATCGAGATGGGGTCGCGCCGAACGCACGAGTGGGCGGCCGTGGCAGCTGCCCGGGCGGCATACGTCGCGGGGTTCGCCACAACCAGCAACCTTGAAGCCGGGCGCGCCTACGGGGTGCCCACGAGGGGCACGAGTGCCCATGCGTTCACGCTGCTGCACGACGACGAGCGGACGGCTTTCGAAGCGCAGGTCGCGAGCCTGGGTGTGGGCACCACGCTGCTCGTGGACACCTATGACGTCACGGCTGCGGTCAGCCTCGCCGTTGAAGTCGCCGGCGTCGGGCTCGGCGCCGTCCGACTCGACTCGGGCGACCTGCTTGTCCAGGCCCGCCAGGTCCGCGCTCAGCTGGATGCGTTGGGAGCAAACAACACTCGCATCGTCGTGACCTCCGATCTCGATGAGCACTCGATCGCTGCGCTGGCCGCCGCACCCGTCAACACCTACGGCGTTGGGACGGCCCTCGTCACGGGATCGGGCGCACCCACGGTTGGTCTCGTCTACAAGCTGGTCGCCCGCGAGGATGAGGCGGGACAGCTGATCGCCGTGGCCAAGAGGAGCAAGGACAAGATCTCGGTGGGCGGCCGCAAGTGGGCCGTGCGACTGCTGGACGCCGGAGGTGTGGCTGAGGCGGAGGTGATCGGGATCGGCACGATGCCCGCCTACAACGGCAAACCCTCACCCAGCGCCCGCCCCCTGCTGGTCGAGCTGATGCGCGACGGCGAGATCGTTGCTGATCTTTCTCTGGACGCCGCACGAAGCCGTCACGAGCTCTCGCGCGCTGAGCTGCCGCCCCACGCACTCAAGCTCTCACGCGGCGACCCGGCCATCCCGACGTACTTCGACGACCAGCGCCACTGAACCGCCTCGGCTAGCGTTGGATCCATGTCCGCCAATCTCACTCAAGCCTTGATCCTGGTCGACGTGCAGAACGACTTCTGCGAAGGTGGGTCCCTCGCCGTGGCCGGAGGCGCTGAGGTCGCGCGAAGGATCAGCGCACACGTTCTCGGCCATGGTGACGAGTACGCCGTCATCGTCGCCACTGCCGACTGGCACGACGACCCCGGCACGCACTTCGCGGAGGACCCTGACTACGTCAACACCTGGCCCGCACACTGCAGGATCGGCACGGACGGGGCGCTCTTCCACCCGGCCGCTGAGACGGCCTTCGAGCAGGTCGAGGCAGTCTTCCGCAAAGGTCACCATTCGGCGGCATACAGCGGATTCGAGGGTTTCACGACGGAGGGCGACAGCCGAGTCTCTCTCGCCGACTGGTTGCGGGACAGGGCGATCGAGCAGGTGGACGTCGTCGGCATCGCGACAGACCACTGCGTACGGGCGACGGCCTTGGACGCCGCCGAGGAGGGCTTCGAGACGACCGTGTTGCTGAACATGACGGCTGGGGTGGCGCGCCAGACCACCGACGACGCACTCGCCGCGATGCGCGAGGCCGAGATCGAGCTCGTCGGCGAACCACTCGTCGCCTAGCCAGCACCGTCAGCCAGCACCGTCAGCCAGCACCGTCCACGGGTGGCTCGTCCTTGCCGCCGGCCCAGGACCAAGCGCCGCATGGTGTCAGTCGCTCGCCTGTTCCTGCAACCAGGTGCGCAAGGCAGGGATGTCCATGCCGTTGCCGGACTCGACCAGCGACTTCAGCTGGGTGGAGGTGGGCGTGTCCACCGGGGCGCCGAACTGGGCCAGGAGCAGCGTGGCGGTCATCGGTGGGAAGGCGTCGACCACCTGTTGCAGCGTCATCGACCCCTTGACATCGGCCGGGTCTGCAGGAGCCGCAGGGCCCGTGCCGCCATCTCTCGAAGGTGTGTCTGCCTGAGCCGTGATCGACGTGCCGGTGGTGGCCCACAACCCGGCACTCATGAACCCGACTACCACCAGGCTCGTAATCATGAGCAATGCCAAGACATACATCACGACCGGGACCCGGCGGGTGTGCAGATTGGTCTGTGTCGGCGCGGGGTGCCGCCCGAGAGGGATGGTGAGCTCCCGTGCTGGCGACGCAGTGGCGTCACGGTGGCTGGTTCGGTGCGTGAGTCTCATCGTGCGATCTCCAGCTCGGTGGCGGGCTGCGGGTCAGGCTCGACCGTCGTCTTCGAGCGGCGAGGAGGGAAGGTGGGCATGGCCAGGGTCACTGTCAGGCCATCCTGGCTGGGGCAGGCCCCGACACACTCGAGGCAGCCGGTGCAGGACGTGTCGGTGACCCGGGTTCGGGTGTTCACCGGGATTGCCATGGGGCACGCCTTGTTGCACAGGTCGCAGTCGAGACAGGCGGAGGCGTCTCGCTGGACGGCGATCGGGCTGAGCTTCCCGGCCAGCGACTGCACCGCACCGAGTGGGCACGCGTAGCGACAGAACGGCCGCTCGATGAAAAGCGCCAGCACCAGGGTGGCGATCAGGACGACGAAGGCGAGGCTGAGCTCGAACTCGGCCACCGACAACAGCGCAATCCATGGGTCGGCCTCGCGGAAGACCATCGTCCCGGTGGCCGCTGCGCCGATGATTGCCCATGCCAGCACCAGCCACCGGCCCCAACGCAGGAGCCGGTCGATCCGATGCCAGCGCTCGGTGCTGGCATCGCGCTCCAGTCTGCGTCGCAGTCGTCGTAGCGCCGGTACCCGGTCGGTGACGGCGCGCCCGGTCTTGTGCACCATCTCCTGGATCGTGCCGAGCGGGCAGAGCCACCCGCAGAAGAACCCCCGCCCGGCAATGGCCAGCACCAGGACGGTGACCGACAGCACCAGGCTCGAGGTGTGCACGTGAGATACGGTCCGCCCAGTGGCCAGCAAGGTCCAGAGGGTCTCGAAACCTCCCAATGGGCACCACGCCTCAGCGGACTCCCCCCCGGACGTCACATGGCCCACCGCCTGCCAGCCCACAAGGGCGACAACTGCACCCTGGATGGCGTGCCGGGTCCAGCGAACCTTGGTCCGCCAGGCTGCAGGGCGGCGTGGAACGCGGACCCGAGCTTCGTCGGCGGCAGCGAGGCTGCGGTCCGTTCCTTCGCCTTGCACATTCATCGGTGTCTCCTCCGTCGGGTGGGCAGCAGGCGTGCCCGGAGGCTGCCTCGCCCAGTCAGGCTGGTCGACGAGTCAGGAGCACCGATGGATCTGAGATGGAGGATGTGTGGAGGCGATCAGGGAACGAGAAAGGGGCCCGGATCTCTCCGGGCCACCTGACTCTTGTACAGCCGATCGCGGTCAGGCGGGCTGCTTCGACTTGTCCGCGGCAAGGGCGTAGAAGAACAACGCCACGGGCCGGTACATCGCATGGGCAAACTTGGTGAATGGCAGGAGGAGCATGAGCTCCATGGCCACGGCGACGTGGAACAGGAAGACCCAGTATCCCCATGCCGGCGCATTCGGAAGGTAGAGCGCCAATTCGATGAAGAACCCGGTAGCGCCGGTGATCCACAGCAGCACCAGCAGGAGCCAGTCCGACGCCGTGGTGAACTGCGCCGCGCGGTTGACCTGGCGCACCCGGTTGATCATGAACATGCTCACGCCATACACCAGGGCGATCCCGGCGATGGTCCCGATCAGACGGGAGGGGTACCACAGCGGGATCGGGGTCCCGGTTTCCTTGACCCCGATGAGAGCAAGGCCCCAGTCGAGGATGGTCGCGCTGAACAGGCCGAGGAAACCCCAGATTGTCAGCGCATGTATGAGCCACCGCCGGCGGTACAACGGCTCGACCGGGTTGTCGTCCTTGCAGTCCTCGCGGTACCGGCGCTGTCCCAGCGACTCGACCCCGAGTGCCGACCACAGTGCCTTGAGCGTTCTTGAGAGGGGGGCACTGCCGCCGAACATCGTCGAGAGGCTGACCCCTTCACTTCGTGCGACCCGTCGAGCCATCGAGGTGATCCCGAAGACCCCGGCAAGCGCCAGCGCCACCATCACGGCAACACCGGTCCAGTGGATCAGCCCCTCGGGGATGAACTCGAAGAGCGCGAGCGACGCCCCGTCCTGCGGCCCGTGGGAGGCGTACATGAAGACGGCGAAGAAGATAGCCACTGCGGTCGCGATGAGCGAACCAATGACCGGTCGGGTGTACAGGATCCTGGCGAGCCCGGTCGGCTCGTAGCTCGCGATGGCGTACCGCCGTGCGGCCGCCATGAACTCGCTGGGATCTGCCTCGGTCGGGCAGCTGTCGGAGCACAGACCGCACTGGTAGCAGGTCCACAGCTCCTTGCTCGAGAGCAGCTCGTCCCTCATACCCACCTGCGCGTATCGGATGATGCGGCGGGGGAACGTGCTGTCGTTGTCCACCAACGGGCAGATCGCCGTGCAGGTGCCGCAGCTGAAGCATGCCGAGACATCGGCCGCTCCGAAACGCTTCAGATCGGACAGCAGCTCGGTGTCAATGAACTTGGTCGTCGTGGTGGTCACGAGGTCGCCTCCTGGTGGACGCTTGCGTAGCGGAAGTAGCCCTCGTCGGTCGGGTCCTCGACCTCGACGACGTGGCCATAGCGACGCATCCCCATGACCCAGAACAGCACCTCGTTGGCTGGTTCGCCGATGTGCTCGGCGATCTCGGGGACGGTCAGCGGTCCCGCCCTCAGTGCCCAAAGGATCGGGCTGTGCATCATCGGCTCCTCGCGAATGATCTCGCGGGGGTCCCTCAGCGTGGTGCTCATGCGACTGGCTCCTTCACCAAGCTCAAGCTGTCGATCGAGGCCCGCATCTGGGCATCGGTATATCCGAGCAGGTTGATCGCGTCCTCCGGGCAGACCGGGACGCACCCGCCGCATCCCTTGCAGACGGCCGCGCTGATCTCCGCCACCTTTCGCCCATCGGTATCGACTGCGGTGATGGCGTCATACGGGCAGCTGGCCAGGCACGTATCCGTGCATCCGGCGCAGGCCGCTGTGTCCACCGTGGCCACGAGCGGGTCGAGCTCGGCGAATCCCTTCAGCAGGATCCCCGCGCTCTGGGTGACCGCAGCCAACCCGGACGCAACGCTCTCCGACAGGGTCTTCGGACTCTGGCAGGCACCTGCGATCATCACGCCGGCCACGACGGTCTCGACCGGGCGCAGCTTGGGGTGGATCTCGTTGTAGAACCCGTCGACGCCGACCGGGAGCTTCAGGACGCTGGTCAGGTCCTGGTTCTTGCGCGGCACCATGCCGGTGACGAGGACCACCAGATCGGCAGGGAGCGTGAGCTCCTCGTTGCCGGTCTGGGTGTCCACGACGGTCACTGCCAGGCGTCCGTCGGCCATCTTGGCCACCGAGGGCGGGGTCTCGTCCGGGAACTTCATGTACACCGAGCCCCGCTCGCGCGACTCCGAGTACATGAGCTCGAATTTGCCGTAGGTCCGGATGTCGCGGTGCAGGTGGTACTGGCGCAGCTCGGAGTCGCGTTTTGCGATCTTCAGTGAGGCGTGCACGGTAGCCGCGCAGCAGAACTTCGAGCAGTACTCGTTGCCGCCCGCTGGCTGCCGGTTGCCGACGCAGTAGACATAGGCGATGGTGCGGACCGGCTTGCCCTTGTAGATCAACGGGCCCTTGGAGCTGTCGACGAGCTTCGTGAACTCGGGCAGCGTGACGACTCCGTCGATGCCGTAGCCGAACTCGCCGACCTCGGGCTCGTAGGTGTCGAAACCGGTCGCGACCACGATGGTCCCAACCTCAGCCGTGACCATCTCGTCCTGGCCCTGGACGCGGACCTCCGTGACGTAGTTGCCGAAGCTGCCCGACTTGGACACCAGCTCGGCGTCGGTGAGGACGGTGATCGACGGCCGCTTCGCGACCTCCTCGATGAGGAAGTCGATCTGCTCTCGGCCGCTGTGCTCGTTCGGGTACATCGGGCCGAGCTCGGCAACCCACCCGCCAAGGGAGGACGCTCGCTCGACGATGACGACACCAAGCCCGATGTCGGCCAGACCGACGGCTGCCCGCAGGCCGGCGACCCCGCCGCCGACCACCATCGTCTTGGGCAGCGTCTTGACGACGAGCGGCTCGAGGGGAGTTGACAACCTCGTCTTGGCGACACCAGCCCTGACCAGGCCGATCGCCTTCTCGGTCGCGCCCTCGTGGTCGTCGGTGTGCGCCCACGAGCACTGCTCGCGAACGTTCACCTGGGTATAGGAGTACGGGTTGAGGTCAGCCCGCTTCGACACGCCCTGGAAGGTGATCTGGTGAAGCTTGGGCGAGCAGGAAGCCACGACCAGGCCGTCGAGCTTCTTTTCCTGGATGGCGGTGACCATCTCCTGCTGGGTGCCGTCGGAGCACGCGAACAACGTGGTCTCGGAGACCACCACGTCGGGCTCGTCCTTGAGGGCGTCGCGAACCTTGGCCACGTCGACGTAGTCAGAGATGTTTCCGCCACAGTGACAGATGAAGACACCGATGCGCCGGTCCCCGCTCGTGCCGGTGTCTGCCTGCTCGCTGGTGCCGGCGTCTGCCTGCTCGCTCGTGCTGGCTTCGGGCTGCTCGCTCATGCCGGAACCTCCGCTGTGATCTGCATGGTCTGTGCGTCATGGGTGTGAGTAGCCTCGAGGTGGGCAGCGACCTGGGCGACTGCGGCTCCCGCGTGCAGGATCGTGTCGACGATGTCCTTGGCGCCGGCGGACGTACCTGCGACGAAGACGCCGGGGATGTCGGTCCGGCCGGGATCAAGATCCCCATCCGGCTCGGCGACGTAGAAGTACTCGTCGAGGCCAAGCTTCTCGCCGGTGAAGAGCTTCTCCACGTCCCTGTTCGGCTGGATGCCCACGGCGAGCACCACGAGGTCGTACTCGGCCTCGACGATCTGGCCGCCGTTCTCGATGTCCTCGTAGCGCAGGATGAGGTCCCCGTTGTCCTTCTCGGTGATCTTGGCCACGCGCCCCTTGATGTAGGTGGCGCCCATGTCCTTGGACTGCTCGTAGAACTCGTTGTAGCGCTTGCCGGCCGCGCGGATGTCCATGTAGTGCATGGTCACGTCGGCCAGCGGCAGGGAGCCCATGATGAGCTGGTTCTGCTTGACCGAGTACATGCAGCAGACCTTCGAGCACAACGGGTTGCCGGACGTCTTGTCGCGTGATCCGGTGCATGAGACGTAGGCGATGCGGTCAGGCACCTTCCCGTCGCCGGGCCGAAGAATCGTGTTGAACGGACGTGTCGGCGCGAGCAGGCGATCCATCTGCGTGCCCGTGATCACGTTCGCATAGGTGCCGTAGCCGTATTCCGGCTTCAGGTCCGCTGCGAAGAGCTTGTAACCGGTCGAGACGACGACCGCGCCGACCGTGAAGTCCGTGGTCTTCTCGCGCTGGTCGAAGTTGATTGCGTCAGCAGGGCATGCCTTGACGCACTCCTGGCACTCCGAGCAGACGCCGCAGTCCATGCAGCCACCGGCACCGGACCTCGCCTCTGCCTCGGTCATCGCGGGCTCGAGCTCGCCGAAGTTCGAAGGAGCGGGCGAGAAGGTGGTGCCCGCGACGATGGGCTCCCGATCGGAGTAATTCGTCTGGCGGGCCATGACCTCCGTCTTGTCCACCGCCCCGAGCAGGTCGTCAAGCGCCGGGAAGATACCGAGCGAACGCCCCTGGACGAAGTTGTCGATGGAGAAGGCGGCACGCCGACCGGCGCCGACCGCCCGAGTGATGTCGCTCGCGCCGGACGTGACGTCACCGGCTGCGAACAGGTACGGGACCTCTGTCTGCAGGGTTGTCGCGTCGACGGTGATCCGGCTGCCGTTGGCGACGTCGGTCAGGCTCTTGAACGGCGCCGTGTCGGGCGCCATCCCGATCGCCGAGATCACTGCCTCGCACGGGATCACGAACTCGCTGCCCGCGACCGGTTCGGGGCGGCGACGCCCGGATGCGTCGGGCTGACCGAGCACCATCTTCTGGCAGCGCAGGCCTTCTACTTTGCCGCCCGCGCCGGCGACAACTGATACCGGGGCGACGAGGAACTCGAAGTTGACGCCCTCCTTCTCGGCGTCATCGACCTCGGCGATATGGGCAGGCATCTCCTCGCGACCGCGTCGGTAGGCGACCTTGACCTCGAGCGCACCGAGGCGTCGAGCCGTTCGTGCGGTGTCCATCGCGACGTTGCCGCCGCCGACGATCACGACGCGCTTGCCGGTCAGCTCGGGCGCCTCGCCGAGGCTCACCTGCCGCAGGTAGTCCAGGCCGGTGAGCACGCCGTCGGACTCTTCGCCCGACACGCCCAGCGAGGTCGCCAGCGGCGTACCGGTCGCGAGCAGCACGGCGTCGTAGCCCTCGGCCTTGAGCGCCTCGAGATCATGCACGGTCGTGGAGGTGACGATCTCGACACCGATCCCCGTGACGTTGGCGATGTCCTGCTCGACGACCTCCTGCGGAAGGCGGTAGGTGGGCAGGGCGTGGCGCAGGAAGCCACCGGCCTGGGCCTCGGCCTCCAGGATCCGCACCTGGTAGCCAATGCGTGCCAGCTGCCAGGCCGCGGTCAGGCCGGCCGGCCCGGAGCCGACGATCGCGACGCTCTTGCCGTTCGGCTCTGGGCGTTCGATGCCGGCGTCGCCCAGCTCGTCGTAGTGGCGGTCGGCGACGAAGCGCTTGAGGCGGCGGATCGGGATGGCTGCCTCAAGGTCCCCGCGGCTGCACTCGCTCTCGCACGGTGCGTAGCACGCCCGTCCCAGTGTGCCGACCAGCGGCGTTGCCTCCAGGATCAGCTGGAACGCTTCTTCGTACTTGCCGCTGCGGATGAGGGAGACGTAGCCGTGTGCCTTGATGCCTGCAGGGCAGGTGTCGATGCACGGTGAGGTGCCGGCCCGCTGGATGACGGCCTTCTTCGGCACGGCCTGCGGGAAGGCGATGTAAGCGGCACGACGCGCAACCAGGTTGTAGTTGAACTGGTCAGGGACCGCGACAGAGCAGGCAGTCTCGCACTTGGCGCAGCCGGTGCAGGCTGCCCAGTCGACGAATGTGGGGTTCTCGCGCACCTTCGCGTGGAACAGACCGAGGGCGTCCCGTTCAATCCCCAGGACCTCGCTGTAGTTCTTGGTCGTGATGTTGGGGTGGTTGATGGTCGACGACATCTTCGGGCCGGAGATACAGCTGGCGCAGTCGAGCGTCGGGAAGACCTTGCTGAGCAGGATCATCCGTCCGCCGACGCTGGCCTCTTTCTCGACCAGCAGGACCTTGTGGCCCATGTCGGCGAGCTTGATCGACGACTCCATCCCGCCAATGCCGCTGCCGATCACCATGACGTCGTAGTCCGTCTGCGTTGCTACTTCGTTGTCCATCTGTGGCTCCAAGTTCGTAGTTCATCCATCGATGCCGCCCCACAAGCCCGGCGAGGTCCTCGAAAGGCGAGTCCTCGAAGAGCGAGGTCCTCGCCGGAGTTGTCCTAGATGAAGAGGTTGACGTTCGCGTCGTCCGCGTCGCTCAGGTAGCTCGCGACACCGGCGAACTCAAGACCGTCGATAAGCTCTTCGGCCTTCAGCCCCATGATGTCCATCGACATCTGGCAGACGACCATCTTGATGTTCTGCTCCCTGGCAGAGGCGATGAGATCGTCCAGTGACATGACTTTCTGCTCGCGCATCATTCGCTTCATGAGCTTGGGGCCCGCGCCGGCGAAGTTCATCCGCGAGGTTGTCAGGCGTCCCGGTCCCCGGGGCATCATCACGGAGAACGCCTTCTGCAGGGGGGTCTTGCCGCTGATGGCCACCTTCTCGGGGCGCCGCAGGGCGTTGATGCTCCAGAACGTGAAGAACATCGTGACCTCGTCGTCCATCGCCGCGGCACCATTGGCGATGACGAACGCCGCCACCACCTTGTCGAACTCCCCGCTGAACAAGATGATCGTCTTGCGTGTTGTGGTGTCCACCGTCTCGGCTTCTCTCTCCAGCTTCTCGTCAATCATGATTCGACCGCGGTGATGGGACCCAGATCGGTCAGGGTCGCGGAGAACTCCCGCATGTAGCCGACGAACGGCTCAGCACACACCGAGCACAGGGCGGCCATCTTCAGCCGCTGGGGCGCGATGCCCTTGGCCTTCATCAGCTCCTGCGCCTGCGTGATGATCGCGCCCGTCCGCTTGCCGCAGTCGTCCAGTAGTGCGCACTCGTCCCCGTCGGAGCCGATGAACACCCCGTCGAGCCCTTGCTCGAAGGCGTGCAGGATCCATCCGGGCTTGAGCCCGCTGCTGCAGGGGACGTTCATCGTCGAGACCTGGGCCGGGTAGTGCATGTGCCTGCTCCCGGCCAGGTCGATGCCGGGATCGGAGATGTTGTTCGTCGAGAAGACGAGGATCCTTGGCTTGAACCCGGTCGCGGTAGCAGTGGACATGGTCAGCTCACTTCATCTTGCGCAGGAAAAGCTGCAGGTAGCCGGCGTCGTCGACCGAACCGAGGTAGTCGTGGCCCATCTTCTTGCACCAGGCGGGCAGGTCCTTGAGCGTCCCGGTGTCGGAGGCGAGCACTTCCATGACCCCGCCGACAGGGATACCGCCGATGGCCTTCTTGGCCGCCAGGATCGGTCCCGGGCACGAGGTGGCCCGCGCGTCAATAACCTGATCGGACTTCAGCTCTTTGAGCTCCTCGACTGCAACTGTCATGGTCGTTCCTTCTGGATGGGGCGCGTGAAGATGCGCCGCGGTGTGGTCCTCTACGCCTGGGTCGACGCTTTGAAAAACATACCCCTAGGGGTAACGACAAATACCCCCATAGGTAATGGCTCTCGAGCGTGGCCGGGACGTCCGCACCGACATCACGGACGCAGAGCCTGGTGTTCGTGCACAACCAAGCCGTAGGCCGCAAGGGCCCCCACCGATGACTCGACCCTCCCTAGGGCCAAAGGTCCCTATTACCCCATGGGGTATGTCACAAAAGTATTTCAACCAAGACAGGCTGAGGGCAGGTCGAACCAGCGCAGATGCTCGAAGTCTGCGGACAGCTGGCCTTCCGCGGGCTCCCCGGACGCCGGCGTGGCTGCCTCGAACGTGGCCTTGGCTTCCGCGAGGTAGCGCTGCAGCTCGGACTCCGGCGCGCGGTCCTGATGGCGCGGGTAGCGCATGGCACCCTGTGCGTCATACGTCACCTGGCTCAGTCGCAGCGGAGGCTCGACTGGTCCCTGTCGGTGCCGCCAGAGTCCGGTGCTTGGCTCGAACCGGTAGTCGCCCAGCAGGCGCCACCCGTCCTTCGCCACGAGCCGCACAGCCTCGACGATGTAGGAGAAGACGGCCTCGGAGATGAAGTAGTTGAAGTTCACCCGGACCCAACCGGGCTTGATGCCTTCGCACCCCTGGGTGATCTCGCGGTCGAACTCCCGCGACTGGTCGAGGTCGATGCCCAGCAGCCGGTGTCCATACGGGCCAGCACAGGAGCAGCCGCCGCGCGACTGGATCCCGAACAGGTCGTTGAGCAGGGCGACGACGAAGTTGTGGTGCAGGTACCGCCCGCTGGGAGCGCGCACGACGAACGAGACGATCGACAGGCGGTCCGCCTCGAGGTTGCCCAGGATCTGGATCGACGGCTCCTGCAGCCAGGCCTTGACGGCGCGCCGCAAGAAGGCTTCCTCGTGCGAACGGATCACATCCACCCCCACGGCCTGTTTCAGCTGGAACACCAGCCCGGCTCGGATGGCCTCGACGATGGCAGGGGTTCCGCCTTCCTCGCGCTGAACCGGATCGTCGAGGTAGCGGTGGTCGCTCGGGTTGACATAGGCCACGGTGCCGCCGCCCGGGACGTCAGGCACCCGGTTTCGGAGCAGCTCGCGCCGCGCGACCAGGACACCTGGGGTGCTCGGGCCACCGATCAGCTTGTGCGGGCTGAGGAAGATCGCGTCCTTGTAGCACAGCGGGTCGCGCCCCGGTCCGCCATACATCTCGATATCGACGTAGGGGGCCGCCGCGGCGAAGTCCCAGAAGGACAGGGCCCCATGGCGATGCAGCAGGGCCGAGATGCCGTGGGCGTCGCTCACGATGCCGGTGACGTTGCTGGCGGCCGAGAACGAGCCGATCCGCAGTGGCCGGTCGGCGTATGCCACCAGCTCCCGTTCGAGGTGGGCTGCGTCGATGTGCCCATCAGCATCCTGGGAAATCACCACCACGTCGGCGATCGACTCGCGCCAGGGCAGCTCGTTGGAATGGTGTTCGAAAGGTCCGGTGAACACGACGGGGCGCAGGCCGGCGGGGATGCTGTCGCTGAGGTGATAGGTGTCGTCCAGGTTCGAGGGGATCCGCAGCCCCAGGATGCCGACCAGCTTGTCGATAGCGCCCGTGCATCCCGAACCGGCGAAGATGACCGCTGTGTCCTCGTCCCCACCAACCGCATCACGGATGATCCCGCGCGCGTCCTCACGCAACCGCGTGGTCTGCAGGCCGGTGCCGCTGGACTCGGTGTGGGTGTTGGCGTAGCGGGGCAGCACCTCGTCCCGGATGAAGTCCTCAATGAACGTCAGGGCTCGGCCCGATGCGGTGTAGTCGGCGTACGTCACGCGGCGTGGTCCATAGGGCCCGGGCAGCACCTGGTCGTCGCCGATGACGGACTGGCGGACCCGAGCCAGCAGCGGACTCTGGATCGGTTCACGATCGCTCATACCGCGAGCGTATGCCGGTTGGTCACCGCGCGCCGGAACAGGGAGCCGGGACCAAGGACCCTTCCGGGACCAAGGACCCTTCCGGAAGGAATGCCCCCAGGGGTATGCAGGTTGAACTGATCAGAACACGCTGGGTTGTCACAACCCGGCCGTGTTGACGCAGGTCGCCATTCGTTTGAGGAGCCATATATGAGCATCGAAGTCGTGCCCCCCACGCGCCTCAGCGCGGATACCCTGCCGATGTGGACGTCGGTGCTGGCGGTGGTCGCCCATCCCGACGACGAGTCGTTTGGTCTCGGGGCGATCCTGGACGGCTTCGTCGTCGCCGGGGCCAGGGTCGAGGTCCTCTGCCTGACCCATGGTGAGGCCTCGACGCTGCATGGAGCCCCCGGAGAGCTCGCCTCGGTTCGCGGGTCTGAGCTGACCGCGGCGGCCACCGCGCTCGGGGTGGCCCACACCACGCTGCACGACCACCCGGACGGAGCTCTCAGCGAGCTGTGCCGGACCAGGCTGGCCACCGAGGTGGTGACCGCGGCCGAGTCCTCAGGCGCTGAGGGGCTGTTGGTCTTCGACACCGCGGGGGTGACCGGCCATCGCGACCACGTTGCCGCGACCGCGGCCGCGCTGCTGGCGGCGGAGACGCTCAACCTGCCCGTGTTGGGCTGGACCCTTCCGGAAACCGTTGCGGCACAGCTGAACCAGGAATATGGCGCCGCCTTCATCGGGCATCGGGACGAGGACATCGACCTGCGCCTGACCGTCGACCGCACCCGGCAGATGGTTGCCTGCCACGCCCACGCCAGCCAATCGCCACCGGGCAGCGTTCTGTGGCGACGGCTGGAGCTGCTCACCAACACCGAGAGCCTTCGATGGCTGAGGCCGGCCGGCGGTGCGGCGGGTCACCCCGCGACGCTGGCGCGCCTTGCCGCCAAGGTCGAAGCCTCCGAAGGACGACCGATGCGGGTCGAGCACCGAGGCGGGGACCAGTTCGACATCAGCGTCCGCGGCCACATCATCACGGTTGACCAACCCGTCAAGGACGGTGGCGACGACACGGCTCCCACACCCACCGAGCTGTTCGTTGCGAGTCTCGCTTCGTGCGTGGCTTTCTACGCGCGCCGTTACCTGGCCCGGCACAGCCTGCCGACGGAGGGGCTGGCGGTCGAAGCCACGTTCGAGATGGGATCCAGACCCGCCCGCGTCGCCGGGATCACGCTGCGCGTCATCCTCCCTGACGGTGTCCCAGCCGAGCGTCGTGACCCGCTACTGGCCGTCGCCACGCACTGCACCGTGCACAACACGCTGGAAACGACACCCGACGTGTCCATCACGTTGTCGGACGCCCCAACCGGCTAGCCGCGATCTCACCTGATCTGCGGTTCGCACGGGGTAGCGACAGGAGTGGCCGTTAGCTCTTGCCGGCGGTGACGGGCAGCGTGATCTCGAACCTTGCTCCCGTGCCGGGCCCGTCGCTGTGGCCCTTCAGCTCTCCGTGGTGGGCCGTGACGATCGCCTTGGCGATGGTCAGCCCGATGCCGCTGCCGGCGCCACTTGCGGTGCGCGAGGAGTCGCCCCGGTAGAAGCGCTCGAACAGCTCGGCGGCCTGGTCGGGGTCGAAGCCCTCTCCGGTGTCGGTCACCACGATCCGGCACTGGCCGCGGTGTCTGGTGGTGGCGACGGTGACGGTTCCCCCTGGGGCGGTATGCCGTAGGGCGTTGTCCAGGAGTGCCCCGAGCACTTCGGCGAGGCGGTCCGGGTCGGCCATGACCTGGCCGACGGCGTCACCGTGGTTGGCCGTGAGGCTGATGCCTTTGGCATCGAATCGTGGGCGGGCCGCGGTCACCGAGTCGTTGACGACGTCCTCGAGCGGGATCAGGACCGGGTTCAGGTTCAGCTGGCGCTCCTCGGCCCGCGATACCGCAGACAGGTCGCCGACGAGCCGGTGCAACCGTTGCGACTGCTCGGTCAGCGTCAACAGAGTCGTCTGGTCGCTGGGAAGGATGCCGTCATTGACCGCCTCGATCGTGGCCTCTATCGAGGACAAGGGCGTGCGCAGCTCGTGGGCCAGGTCTTGGAGCAGGCGCCGGCGGGTCTGCTCGGTGGTTGCCAACCGGCGGGCCATGGTGTTGAACGACGTGGTCAGCTGGTCGAACTCGGGCCCAAGACCCGGTTGCCGAAGCCGGGTCTGGTAGTCGCCGTCGGCAATCCGGTACGCGGCCTCGGAGACGTCGGCCACCGGGGCGGCAAGTCGCCTCGCCACGAGCCAGGTCACGAACAGAGCGACCGCCAGGGCGACAACCACTCCCACGGCCAGGGCGATAAGCACCGCACTGGCAAAGGCATCGTCAACATAGACGTGGACCTGTTCGGATATCGCCGGCTGGACCTCGGTCAGGTGCGCGTGAAAGGCCGGCTCGGCGACGAACAGGACCGCGACCAGCATGGTGGCAGCATCGGCGATCACGACCAGGCTCACCGCGGCGAAGAGTCGCCATGTCAAACCCAGAGCAGGCTTGCGGGGCGGGCTGGTCGATGTCTTCGTCCGGCCAGTCACCCGGGCCCCATCCGGTAGCCGACGCCGCGGACGGTCAGGACGAATCGCGGCGTGGCGGCGTCGTCGTCGAGCTTGGCCCGGATGTGGGCGATGTGAATGTCGACGAGGTGCTCGTCTCCGACCCAGTCCGGACCCCAGACCCGCTCGATGAGCTGGCGCCGGGTGTAGGCGAGCTTGGGTCGTTCGGTCAGGGCGTCCAGCAGGTCGAACTCGGTACGGGTGAGCTCCACCGGAGTCTGCCGCACGTAGACCTGGCGGGACTGGGTGTCCAGACTCAGGTCCCCAATCGTGCGCACCTGCGGGTCGCCTCCGGCGTGGGTGCTCATGCGCGGTCGGCGAAGCAGGCCGCGGATACGGGCGGTCAGCTCGCGCGGCGAGAACGGCTTGGTCATGTAGTCGTCCGCGCCGACGGACAGGCCGATGAGTGTGTCGACCTCTTCGCTGCGGGCGGTCAGCATGATCACGTACGCGTCGGTGAAGGTGCGCAGCTGGCGGCATACCTCGATGCCGTCGATGCCCGGCAACATCAGGTCGAGCACGACCACGTCAGGCGGGTCACGTCGCGCCTCGACCAGGGCCTGCTCCCCGTCGGCTGCCGTGGTCACCACGAACCCTTCGTGCTCGAGGTAGCCGGCAACCACCCGGGTCAGGCTTGGCTCGTCGTCCACGACCAGCGCCCTGACGGGGGTGCTGGTCGAGGACGACGTCGGTGGCAGCTGCGGGATCGGGGCCACCGTGGACGCGATCGGCGCGGGACGTCGCGGGGCGGTCACCGCCTGTCGCGCTGGGCGGCCACGAGGGCAGCCCGTGCGGCCTGCCAGGCCGCCAGGTCGATCTCACCGCTGGCCAGCCGGCGGTCGAGTGTGTCCAGCGCCGACTCACCCGAGCCGTGCGTCGTCCCACCGGCGCTGCCCGGCAGCAGCCGCGAGACCAGCCACACGATCAGCCCGAGCAGGACGAGCCAGAACAAGCCCATGGCAAGCCATCCGACCGGACCCATTCCGCTGCCATACCAATGCATCATGGTGAACTCCTCCTTGCTCTGCCCGGCTTCTGCGGGTCATCTCCAGCATGACCCCACCGTGCAGCCTTCTTGGCGAGGAACCATGAAGAAACGATGAAGAAAGTCGGCCCGCTCCGTTGACCGTCATGTGGGTAAGCATCTGCGCGGGTGACCAGTACATGCCGGCGTAGGTCGGGCTCGACACCAGAGTGCCATTGATGCGGACCTCCAGACGGATGTCGAGGCGACACGGTCGCTCGATCAATACCCGCGGGGGTATATTGCACCTCCATGATCACCCTTCGGGCGAGCGCCCTTGCCCTGCGCGGCTGGACGGTCCGTCAGCGTCTTGCTGCGGCGGGCTTCAGCTTCACCTTCGCCCTGCTGATCGGGATTCCGACGGTGCTGATCCCCAACCCGGTCTTTGGTCGCGAGATTCCGGTCCACGCCTGGAACTACCCGGTGTGGATCGCCTCATCGATCCTCGCGGGGATGCTGGCGGCGACCTATGTCAGAGGAACACGTGGCGTCTCCGACACGAAGCAGACGGACGACACCGCCGATGCGCCGAGCCGGTTCGGGATGGTCGGCGCAGTGCTGGCCTGGTTCGCCGTGGGATGCCCGGTGTGCAACAAGCTTGCCCTGCTGGCACTCGGCTACTCCGGGGCGATCACCTGGTTCGCGCCCGTGCAACCCTTCCTCGCGGCGGTGGCCCTCGTGACAACAGCAGGAGCGTTATTGGTGCGCCTGCGCGGACAGACCTTGTGCTCAACGTCGCCCTCCGTGATGGCACTCACCTGAGCCACC
>DASRVZ010000165.1:0-12025 GCA_035654835.1 Dermatophilaceae bacterium
CCCTCGGCGTAGAACGGGGTGCGGTCGAGAACGAGCTCGATCTCGTCTCCGCCATGGGCGGATGGGACGGACACGCCGTCAACGAGCACACCGGCGACCTGCGCCTCCGAGACGGTTTCCTGGTATCCCGTGAACTCCACCGCGCGTCCGAGCGAGTCCAGTGCGGAGCGGTATACGGAGGTGTCGCCATGCGCGCTCTTCTTGGACCTGGCATCGGCCTTGGCCCGGTCGCGCTGCTCCTTCATGAGGCGACGGAAGCCGTCCTGGTCGACCTGGAGGCCCTGTTCTGCAGCCATCTCGAGCGTCAGGTCGATCGGGAAGCCGTAGGTGTCGTGCAGCGCGAACGCCTGGTCCCCCGCCAGGGTGCTCTGACCGGACGACTTGACCTTGGCGACGGCGGTGTCCAGGAGTGTGGTCCCGGACGCGAGGGTGCGACGGAACGCCTCCTCCTCGGCATACGCGATCTGCGAGATCCGGGAGAACCCGGTCTCGAGCTCTGGATAGGACGCCTTCATCCGGTCCATGCTCACCGGCAGCAGGTGCGGCAGGCACGGCTGGTCGAACCCGAGCAGCCGCATCGATCGCACCGCACGCCGAAGCATCCGGCGCAGAACGTAGCCTCGGCCCTCGTTGCCCGGGGTAACACCGTCACCGATGAGCATGAGTGAGCTGCGGATGTGGTCGGCCACGATGCGCAGGCGCACGTCGTCGGGGTGGCTGTGAGCAGCGTCGTGCGCGGAGTTCACGCCATACTGCTTGCCGGTCAGCTCGGCTGCCTTGTCCAGGACCGGATAGACCTCATCGATCTCGTACAGGTTGTCCACACCCTGCAACACGGAGGCGAGGCGCTCCAGACCCATACCGGTGTCGACGCTCTTTGCCGGCAGGTCGCCCAGGATCGGGAAGTCGTCCTTGGTGTTGCCCTCGCCACGGATGTTCTGCATGAAGACGAGGTTCCAGATCTCCATGTAGCGGTCCTCGTCCACCGCAGGACCGCCCTCAGGGCCGTACTCAGGACCGCGGTCGTAGTAGATCTCAGAACACGGCCCACACGGTCCGGGGACGCCCATGGACCAGTAGTTGTCGGCCATGCCGCGGCGGACGATGCGCTCTGCCGGGATCTCGGAGTGGGTGAGCCAGAGGTCTGCGGCCTCGTCGTCGTCGAGGTAGACCGTCGCCCACAACCGCTCCTTGTCCAGGCCGTAACCGCCTGCATCCTGGCTGGTCGTCAGCAGCTCCCACGCGAACGCAATCGCGTCTGCCTTGAAGTAGTCGCCGAACGAGAAGTTGCCGTTCATCTGGAAGAAGGTGCCGTGGCGGCTGGTCTTGCCCACCTCGTCGATGTCTGCGGTGCGCAGGCACTTCTGCACGCTGGTGGCCCGCTGCCAGGGCGGCGTCTCCTGACCCAGGAAGTAGGGCTTGAAAGGCACCATGCCGGCGTTGACGAACAACAGGTTCGGGTCGTCGTACACCAAGGACGAGCTGGGCACGATCGCATGGCCCTTGCTCTGGAAGAACGCAAGCCAACGTCGCCTGATCTCGGCGGTCTCCATCGTGATGTTCCTAACGGTCTGAGCAGGCCTGCGGCGGGCAAGCCAAAGCCAAGGGTATGCCGGGTGCCGCCTATAGGGGCGAGCCCGACCGGGAGCGATGGGGATGGGGATGGGGCCGATCCCCTAGAGAGCTCGCGGCGAGGTGGGGTCCTCGAGCAGGGCCCGGGCCTGATCGGCGCTCATCTCGCGCCCGTCCGGCATGGTTCCGGTGTCGATGCCAAGGGCGAGGCGCAGCTCGGTCTCTCGTTCGGCCATGCCCTCTCGGACCGCCTCTGCCATCTCGCGCAGACCCTCACCAAGGTCGGACAGTCCGTCGGACAGACCCTCTGCCAAACCCGAGGGCGAGTATGCCTGCGCGGTCTTGGCGACCTTGCGGACGACGAGCACGCCGACGGTGGCGCCGAGCGCAACCCAGAACAGGCGACGCATGCGTCAGTCCCTCCTACGTCGGCCGTGCCGTGTCTTGGGTTTGCCTTTGCCAGCACCGTGCATCGCCGAACGCACGCCGTAGCTGAAGGCGGCCACCTTGACAACAGGAGAGCCCAGCGTCGCCGCAAAAAGCGATGTCAGGGCGTTGACGTTCGTCGTCATCGACGAGACGTTGGCGGTGATGGTGTCCAGCCGCACGATCTGCTCATTGGTGGACGCCACGGTGTCGGTCACTTGCGAGAGCAGCGGGACGGTCTGCTCGGAAACACCGCGGACGCCGATCCGGGCCTCGTCCAGAACCTTGCCGGCTTTGCCGATCAGGCTGCCCAGACGCAGGACCAGGAAGGCGAAGGACAGCGCTGCGACCACACCCGCCACGTCACCGATGGACACTGGTGCCACGCTCATCCACTCTCACCTCACGACAGATGGGTCTACGACAGATACTGATCACGACCGGAGTCAGAACCCTATCGGGTGACGTCCTGGACGAGGACCTCAGCCACCAAGTCTGTCTTGACCTCCGGGAAGTGGCAGGCGATCGTGTGCTCGTCCGCGAACGGGTCGCCAGCCACGTTCTTCAGCTCCAGGACCGGCTCCTGCGCGGCGCAGATGTCCTGAGTTTTCCAGCAGCGCGTCCGGAAACGGCAACCGACCAGCATTTGAACGACGTTTGGAGATGAATCCTTACCGAGGGTCACCTGCCCCTGATTCGTTCCTTGAGCCGAGCCCAACGCGAGGACAGGGTCTGCTCGAAACCCCGGTCCGTGGGCCGGTAGTAGTCGGCGTCCACCAGCAGGTCGTCGGGGAGGTACTGCTGGGTGACAACGCCAGCGGGGTCGTCGTGCGCGTACCTGTATCCCTCGCCGTGTCCGAGCCGGGTGGCTCCGGCGTATCCGCTCCCCCGCAGGTGCACCGGCACGGGACCACCCTTGCCGGCCCGGATGTCTGCGATCGCCGCGTTGATGCCGAGATAGCTGGAGTTCGACTTGGGCGCGATCGCGTTGTGAACGACGGCCTGGGCCAGGATGATCCGCGCTTCGGGCATGCCGATCTGCGCGACCGCGTGCATCGCGGCGACCGCGGTCTGCAAGGCCGTTGGGTCGGCCATCCCGACGTCCTCACTGGCCGCGATGACGATCCGCCGGGCGATGAAGCGCGGGTCCTCCCCTGCCTCCAGCATCCGCGCCAGGTAGTGCAACGAGGCGTCGACATCACTGCCCCGCATCGACTTGATCAGCGCGCTGGCGACGTCGTAGTGCTGGTCGCCGGCCCGGTCATAGCGGACCGCGGCGTGGGCTACGGCCTGCTCGACCTGGGACAACGAGATCGAGATTGCGTCGTCACTCACGCGTCCGGCCGGTTGTGCGTCCAGGGCAACGCCAGCTGCGGCCTCCAAGGAGGTAAGTACACGGCGCGCGTCCCCACCCGCCATCCGTATGACGTGCTGTCTTGCCTCTGGCTCGAGGCTGAAAACCCCTGCCAATCCACGCTGTTCGACCAACGCAGACGTGAGCACGTCGTCGAGCTCATCGTCGGACAGCGGCACGAGAGTAATCAGCATCGACCTCGACAACAGCGGCGCGATGACGCTGAAGGACGGGTTCTCCGTGGTTGCCGCGACCAGGACCACGAGGCGGTTCTCCACCCCTGCCAACAATGCGTCCTGCTGTGCCTTGGTGAATCGATGTATCTCGTCCAGAAAGAGGACGGTCTGACGGTCGTACATGGACTGCTCCCGAGCGGCCGCCTCCATAACAGCTCGGACGTCCTTGACCCCCGCTGTGACGGCCGACAGCTCCACGAACCGACGTCCGGCAGCGTTCGCAACCAGATGCGCCAGCGTCGTCTTTCCGGTCCCCGGCGGGCCCCAGATGATCGCCGACAATGGGCCGGCAGCGCCGGCGTGTCCTTCGATCAACCGCCGCAACGGGCTTCCGGCACGCAGGACCTCTGCCTGGCCCCGGACCTCGTCGAGGGTGCGGGGGCGCATCCGGACAGCCAGAGGCGGCATCGAGGATGCGCCGGCATCGGGGCCAGCCGAAGAATCACGGGAAGAGACCGCGAAAAGGTCGTCGTCGGCGCCGGTGGTCACGGTTGGCAGGCTATCTCGCCAGGCCTGTCGCGCGACCAGCCACGTCCCCAACCGTCAGGTTTTGCCCTCGAGCTGAGCTTCGGGCGTGGCGTCCACCCCGGCCTCCAGTCGCTGAGCCCATGTGATTGGGGCGGGCGCCGAGGTCAGGGGGTCGAAGCCACCGCCGGACTTCGGGAAGGCGATGACGTCGCGGATCGAGTCCGTGCCGGAGAGCAGGGAGCAGATGCGGTCCCAGCCGAAAGCGATGCCGCCGTGCGGGGGCGCGCCAAATGCAAAGGCGTCCAGCAGGAAGCCGAACTTCTCCTGCGACTCGGCCTCGGACAGACCCATCACGGCGAAGACACGCTCCTGGATCTCCCGGCGGTGAATACGGATGGAGCCGCCACCGATCTCGTTGCCGTTGCACACCATGTCGTAGGCATAGGCCAGTGCCGAACCCGGGTCGGTGTCGAAGGTGTCCATGAACTCGGCCTTGGGCGACGTGAACGCGTGGTGCACGGCTGTCCAGGCGCCCGAGCCCACCGCTACATCGCCTGAAGCCTCGGCCTCAGTGGTCGGCTCGAACAGCGGCGCGTCCAGAACCCAGAGGAACGACCACTCATTCTCATCAATGAGCTCACACCGCTTGCCGATCTCCAGACGGGCCGCGCCCAGCAGCCCACGTGCGGCCTTGGCTGGACCCGCCGCGAAGAAGATGCAGTCACCATTGCTGGCGCCGACGTGCTTGGCGAGCCCCTCACGTTCGGTGTCGGTCAGGTTCTTGGCGACCGGACCGCCGAGCTCACCGTCCTCGCCAACGAGGACGTAGGCCAGGCCCTTGGCCCCACGTTGTTTGGCAAACTCCTGCCAGCCGTCGAGCTGTTTGCGCGGCTGAGATGCACCGCCGGGCATGACAACCGCTCCGACATACGGCGCCTGGAACACGCGAAAAGCGGTGTCATTGAAGAACTCGGTGCAGTCGGTGAGCTGCAGACCAAAACGCAGGTCCGGCTTGTCCGTGCCGTAGCTGGCCATCGCGTCCGCATAGGTCATCCGCACCATCGGTGTCGAGATCTCGTGACCGATGAGCCTCCACGCCGAGGTCACGATCGCCTCTCCGAGCTCGATGATGTCGTCCTGCTCGATGAAGCTCATCTCGATGTCGAGCTGCGTGAACTCGGGCTGGCGGTCGGCGCGGAAGTCCTCATCGCGATAGCAGCGCGCGATCTGGTAGTAACGCTCCATGCCGGCGACCATGAGCAGCTGTTTGAACAGCTGCGGACTCTGGGGCAGGGCGTACCAGGAGCCGGGCCGCAGGCGAGCCGGCACCAGGAAGTCGCGGGCACCCTCAGGGGTCGAGCGGGTCAGGGTGGGCGTCTCGATCTCGACGAAGTCCCGCTCGGCCAGGACAGCTCGCGCAGCCTGGTTCACCTTGCTCCGCAGCCGAATCGCCGCTGCCGGGCCCGGGCGGCGAAGGTCGAGGTAGCGGTGCTTGAGCCGTGCCTCTTCGCCGACGGTGACGCGCTCGTCGATCTGGAACGGCAGAGGGGCAGCCGGGCTGAGGACCTCAAGATCGGTCGCCACCACCTCGATCTCACCCGTGGGCAGGTCGGTGTTGGCGTTGCCCTCCGGGCGCATCCGCACCTCGCCGGTGACCTTGACGCAGTACTCGTTACGCAGGTCGTGCGCTCCACCCTGGGCGAGGATCTCGTCGCGAACGACCACCTGCGCCACTCCCGACGCGTCACGCAGGTCAAGAAAGGCAACGCCCCCGTGATCGCGGCGTCGGGCAACCCACCCGGTCAGCGTGACGGTCTGCGAAGCGTGGTCGGCGCGCAAGGTGCCGGCCTCGTGAGTGCGAAGCACGGTGAAGTCCCTAGTTTCGGTGAGTCAATGGCTAGTTGTGGGTCCTGCGCCTGATTCTCGTGGGCAGCACCCGACATCTTACGGAACGACGATCAGCGGTATGCCGGGTGCTCAGGCCAGGGATCGTCGTGTGGTCGTAATGTGGCCCAGTTGCGAGCCCGTGACGCGTGTGCCGTCAGGATTCCGATCACCGCGCCGGGGTTGTGCAGCTGGCCCTGCAAAACGGCCTCGTGCGCCTCATCCAGGTCGACCCAGCCGACCGGCATGCCATGTTCCTCGCCCTCGCGAGTGAACAGCTCGTGGTGGTGGACGTCGACGAGCTCCCGGGCCAGGAAGATGCGAAGCGCTTCGGAGTTGCCTCCCGGAGAGCTGAAATAGTCGATGAGGACGTCCCAACGACTGGCGATGAGGTCAGCCTCCTCGTGCAGCTCGCGGGCCGCGCAGAGCCACGGTTGCTCCCCTGCGATGTCGAGCAACCCCGCCGGCAGCTCCCACTCGAACGAACCGACCGGGTGGCGGTACTGCTGGATGAGCAGCACCTGATCACGGCCATCGACCTCGCGAAGTGCAACGATCGACACAGCACCAGGGTGGTCGACGTACTCGCGCGTGACCTCGCCGGCTGCGCCGAGGTCGATGATGTCGCTGCGTACGTCCCAGACCATGCCCTCGAACACGAGCGCGGTGTCGGAGACCGGACGCCTGTCGAGCCGGTCAGTCAGATCTGGGCCACGGAGGACACGAGCGTCCAGACTCATTGCGCCGCAACAGTTTCGGTGCCCTTGGCCCGTTCGACCTCGACCAGACGCGATGCCCTGTGTGAGTTGATCGCGGCCTCGACCAACCCGGCGAAGAGCGGATGAGCGCGATCCGGGCGGGACTTGAACTCCGGGTGGGCCTGGGTCGAGACGTAGTACGGGTGCACATCAGCCGGCAGCTCGACGAACTCCACCAGGTTTCCGTCGGGCGAGGTGCCCGAGAAGCGGAGCCCGGCTTCCTCGAGCTGGTCCCGGTAGGTGTTGTTGACCTCGTAGCGGTGGCGGTGGCGTTCGTTCACCAGCGTGGATCCGTAGGCGTCGGCGATGACCGAGCCGTCGACCAGCTTGGCGGGGTAGGTCCCCAGCCGCATGGTCCCGCCCAGGTCTCCGGCGCCCTCGACGAAGGCCTTCTGCTCCTCCATCGTGGCGATCACCGGATGGGTGGTCTGCGGGTCGAACTCGGTGGAGGAGGCATCTGCGATGCCAACGACGTTGCGGGCGTACTCGATCACCATGCACTGCAAGCCCAGACAAAGACCTAACGCCGGCACCTGTCTGACGCGGGCCCACTTCAGTGCCCCGAACATGCCCTCGATGCCGCGAATGCCGAAGCCACCCGGGACAACGATCGCGTCGACGCCGCCAAGTGCCTTCTGGGCGCCGGCGTCGGTCTCGCACTCATCGCTGGCGACCCAGCGGATCGAGACCTTGGCGTCATGGTGGAAACCGCCCGCGCGCAAGGCTTCGGTGACCGAGAGGTATGCGTCCGGCAGGTCGATGTACTTGCCGACCAGAGCGATCTCGACAGCGTGCTCGGGGTTGTGGACCCGGCGCAGGAGCTCGTCCCATTCGCGCCAGTCGACGTCGCGGAAGGGCAGGCCGAGGCGCCTGACGACGTAGGCATCGAGTCCCTCGGAGTGCAGCACCTTGGGAATGTCGTAGATGCTCGGCGCGTCGACAGCCGCGACGCACGCTTCCATGTCGACGTCGCACATGAGCGAGATCTTGCGCTTGACACTCAGGGGGATCTCACGGTCGGCCCGCAGCACGATGGCGTCCGGCTGGATACCGACCTGCCGCAGGGCCGCCACTGAGTGCTGGGTCGGCTTTGTCTTCAGCTCACCGCTGGGCGCAAGGTATGGCACCAGCGAGATGTGCAGGAAGAAGACGTTGTCGCGGCCCTCGTCGTGGCGGACCTGGCGCGCAGCCTCCAGGAAAGGCAGCGACTCGATGTCGCCGACGGTGCCGCCGATCTCGGTGATGATGATGTCCGGGCGGTCCTTGACAGCGACACGGGCCTGGTCGCGCATCCGCGACTTGATCTCGTTGGTGATGTGCGGGATCACCTGCACCGTGTCCCCGAGGTACTCCCCGCGACGCTCCTTGGCGATCACCTGGCTGTAGATCTGGCCCGTCGTGACGTTGGCCGAACCGACCAGTGGGACGTCCAGGAAGCGCTCGTAGTGGCCGATGTCCAGGTCGGCCTCGGCGCCGTCATCAGTGACGAAGACCTCACCATGCTGGAACGGGTTCATCGTCCCGGGATCCACATTGAGGTAGGGGTCGAGCTTCTGCATCGTCACCTGAATACCGCGCGCACGCAGCAGATGTCCGAGGCTGGAAGCCGTCAGGCCCTTGCCGAGCGAAGAGGCAACGCCTCCGGTTACGAAGATATGTTTCGTCTGCTTCACCACGGGCTTTGACTCTACGTCATCACGAGGGTCTCGGCGTACCGCTCGAGCCACCATGTCGCCGTGTCGTGCCCGTCCGGCAGCATCGTGGCAACCTCTCGACCCCGTAGGGCGAGGTCAGCGCGCAGACCTTGATCGCTCAGAACCCGGTCGGTCGCCTCCGCGATCGCATCTGGATCACCCGGTATGACGAGCAGTCCGGCCCGTGCGACCAGGTCGTGCAGGCCGCCGACGTCGGTGGCAACAACCGGCGTTCCGGCGGCCATGGCCTCCTGCACCACGAGCGCCCGGGCTTCCCACTCGCTTGGCAGGACGAACACCTCTGCAGCGCGCAACCATTGGCCAGCGTCGCTGCGGGCGCCGACGAAATGAACCGGCACGCGCAGTGCGTGCGCCTGCGCCCGCAGCGTGGTCAACAGGTCAGGGTCTCCATCGCCCAGGACCACCCACGTGCAGGGGCTGAGCAGCCGCGACGCCGCCTCGACCAGCACCGGCAGGTTCTTCTGAGGTGCGATCCGCGAGATCGTGACGACGAGCGGCAGCGCGAGATCGACCTCCGTCAGGTCGACCGAGGAGAACAGGGTCGCCCTGTTCTTGGCGCGCATCTGCGCGTCGGCGGGCCTCTGCTCGAGCAGCTCGGGGACTCTGGGTGACGGCACCTGAGCGAGCTCGGCCCGGCCGGCCCCGAACAGGAGCGCCTCTTTCACCAGGTCGCTGCTCGCCCCGGTCACGAGATCCGCGCGACGCGCCACCCAGCGTTGAGCGAGTCGTTTGAGCCCCTGTCGACCGCTGCCCTCCAGCACCGCATTGTGTTGGGAGACAATGAGTTTCGGTCGACTCCGGTCTCGCGTGATGGCGATTGACATCGTCGACAGGGTTGCCAGCAGCGAGCCCTGGTGTCCGTGTGCGTGCACGATGTCGCTGTTCAAAGCCAGCCGTCGCAGAAGCCGGAAGTCATCCAGCGCACGGATCCAGCCGGCAGACCCCGGCCACCACAGCCGTACAGGCTCCAGGTCAAAGCGTTCGGCTGTGAGTGGGTGGGTCACGACGATCACGTCCGTACCACGGTCCCTCAGATCCGCGCTGAGCTGAGCGACGTGGGTTCCGATGCCACCGGTGCTGCGGCCGACGACCATGACCACCCTCACCTTGTCATCTCTTTCCGAGCCCGCCTTCGGAGATGCGCTGCCGCCAGTCGAGCGGAATCGCGATCACCGATCCAGATCGAGGCGGTGTACAACGTCACTACGGCGATCGCGACCATGACGGTCACCGTTGCGGCGGTCGCCAGCCCAAGCGGGTGGAGATTACCGGAGATGGCACGACCCACAGCAGCCGAGAGGGCGCCAGAGCCAACTGCCACCACCGCGCTTCGAACAAGGCCCCGGCCCATGTGTGGACCCCACGCTCGATGAACCGCGACCAGTAGTACGACGGCAGCGACGGTCATACCCAAGGAGCTGGCAAGTCCCAACGACTGCAACGTGTTTTGCGGTCCAGCATCACCTCGGAGCAGGGCCAGAGGCACGGCTGCGGCGATGAGCCAGCCGAGAGCTGCCACTCCCCCAGCCACGCCAGGACGACCCCTGGCATAGAGCGCACGGGTGAACAAGGCCAGCAAGCCGAAGCCGACCAGCCCGGGCGCGAAGGCACTAAGGGCAGCGGGTAGGGCCGCCAGCGCCTCCTGGCCGGCTGGGCTGTGACGGCCGGCATCCAAAGCGCTGAAGAACGCACCGATGGGCGGGGCGGCGGCGAACAGGACAGCGGCACCGGCGCAGGTGGCAACGGTGATTGCCCGCGCGGATGAGGACAGCGTCTGCTGCGCGCGCTCGACCGACGACTGGTTCATGCCCGTCGCCGGCGCCGACTGGTTCATGCCCGTCGCCAGCGCCGACTGGTTCATGCCCGTCGCCAGCGCCGGGAATGCCGCTGTGGCAATGGGAACCGCGAGCACGGCATACGGCAGGAGATAGACGGCCTGGACGTAGGTGTAGACGTTCAGCGTGCCTGGACCACCGCGATGCTGGGACACCCAGAGGGCAACCAGTACGGCAACCTGTTGAGCGACCAGCGCCAGTAGCCCAGCACCGGCGAGGGCTCTGGCTCGTCGCGCAACTCCCTGCGGAAAGGTCCAGGTCAGATGCAGTCGTATACCGGCGCGGTGCACCGGGATGAGCAGGGGCAGGCTCAACGCAACAACGCCGAGCGTTGTTCCGGCCGCCAACACGGTGGTGGCCTGGACAGGAAGTCGCGTCAGGTCGTTTCCTCTCCCCTGCGCCATGGCCGCATACAGCAGGTACGTCGCCATGACCACGACGCTGGACAAGAGGGGGGCCGCGGCCGCGGCGAGGAAGCGCCGATGGGCCTGAAGTACTCCGGCCAGAACGATACCGACGCCGTACAGCGCGATCTGTGGCGCGAAGACCACGAGCATGGCCGCCATGAGATCCGTTGAGCCAGAACACCTCTGGCTGTCGACCAACAACGTCGACAACGGCCTCGCGGCCGCGGCCATCAGAATGGAAAGGGGTGCCAGCACGGCCAGCGCCCAGGAGAGCATGGCCGAAGCGGTCTGAGCTGCCTCGTCCCGGGCATCGCGGGCCAGCTGGCCCGCGATGATCGGCACGGCGACCGCGGCCAGGGCTCCGCCCGCGGCCACCTCGAAGATGACATTCGGCAGCTGGTTCGCGGCCTGGTAGACACTGCCGACACAGGTGGCCCCCACGCTCTGGGAGAACACCAGCCAACGGCCGAACCCGAAGACCCGCGCCGCCAGGGTGACCACCGCAATGAGTCCGGCGGCCGCGAAGACCCCGGGTGCTGCCTTGCTGACCTTGGTGGCCCGTCGGGAGGTCTCGTCGTGGCGAGTCATGGTTTTAGAGGGTCACCGTGGGATGCCCGAGGACGGCCGAGCTCGTCGAGCCGGCGCAAGCCGGGCGACGACTCGATCACTGTGGTGAAGCTGACCTTCTCTGAGGCGAGCGTCAGGACAGCCACTGACGCGAGGGCGAGGAGTCGGCCACCCAGACCCGTGCGCGCCATCAGAGCGGTCCCGATCAGGGCTCCCGCGCTGTTGGCACCGGTGTCACCGAGCATGCTCCGACCGGCCAGGTCTTCGGGAAGGGCCGCCATCGCCGCACCCGCTGCTGCGGCGGCGGTGGCGGTCGACAGGCGCGTTCCGCGGCCGCCGGCGACAAAGGGCGCGACGAGCAGCAGAGTCACCTTCAGTGCCCTCCCCGGGCGAAGGTCGAAAAGGTTGATCACGTTGGCCGAGCCCGCGATCACGGCACCGCCCACGAGTGTGGAAAACGGCCCGTTCGCACGCGGCCCGGTCCCGGCGCGCGACCGGTCTGCAATCCACGCGGCCGCCAGCCCAGTGACCCCCAGACCAACGATCTTGACGACCCCAGTTGTCACCTGGCCCCGTCGGGCGGCAGCAAGATGGCCGCGCAGGCCCTTGCTGGAACTGCCGCCGAACACGTCATCGAGGGCGCCGAAGACACCGGCGCCCAGACCTGCCACCGCCGCAGGTGCGCCGGCACCTCCGGAGAGGGCTCCAACGACCGCACCCACGGCATAGGCAGGGCCTTCGAACAAGGTGACGGGGCAACCCGCGTGGTTCGTGCGGGTCCATCGTTCGGCGCCGCCGGGTGG
>DASRVZ010000166.1:0-46917 GCA_035654835.1 Dermatophilaceae bacterium
GTGGCATTGCAGCAGATCAAAGTTCGAGGCGAGCGGGGCGCCATGCTGGCTTACGTCGGCCTAGGCGTTTCCTATCTGATTGCAACCTTCGCCCTGGTCGACAGTGTGTACCTCTACTTCACATTCCTCACCAGGTAAGAGACCAAGAGCGAGCGCAGCGAGCCCCCGCCCCTTGCCCTGGGCCCAATCCTGCATTCATCAGCGTCAGAAGTCCCCAGTCGATTGCCCGGTGACGAACCGCCCGCGGACGGGGCACCTGACGAGGCGGATTGGCTCGTGCTCGTGGACTCCGACGGGGTGCGCAAGCTGGCCTGACGCCGATCACTGCCATGGACGGCAAGGTCGTCTGCTTCTTCCAGGTCGCGCAGAAGTTCAAGACGAGGTACGCGACGTTCGGCTTCAGCGACCAGGCGAACCTGTGGGGGTAGGAGTCCCCTCCGGGCGAGAATGTGGTGTGAGCCACTGGGTGCTGCACGTCGACCTCGACCAGTTCATCGCGGCTGTCGAGCTGCTGCGCCATCCCCAGCTGCGGGGGCGTCCAGTGGTCGTCGGGGGTGATGGCGACCCGACCAAGCGCGGCGTGGTCAGCACCGCCTCGTACGAAGCCCGCGAATACGGCGTGCACTCAGGGCTCCCCTTGCGGACCGCGGCGAGACGGTGCCCCGAAGCGGTGTTCCTGGCCGTTGACCGCGAGCTCTACGAGGCCGCCTCCGCAAAGGTCATGGAGACGCTCCACGAGCTCGATGCCGTCGTCGAGGTCCTCGGCTGGGACGAGGCATTCCTTGCCGTCGAGACGGACGACCCGGAGGCGTATGCGCGGGGGATCCAGCAGCGCGTCCGTGCGGCCACCGAGCTCGACTGCAGCGTGGGCATCGGCCAGAACAAGCTGCAGGCCAAGTTGGCCACCGGCTTCGGCAAGCCGGCCGGCATCTTCCGGCTGACCCACGAGTCGTGGTTCGCCGTACTCGGCGAGCGGCCGACCGACGTGCTGTGGGGCATCGGCTCCAAGACGGCCACGCGGCTCAGCGGGATGGGCATCTCCACCGTTCTCGAGCTCTCGCGGGCTGATCCACAAGCCCTGGCCGCGGCATTCGGACCCACGACCGGTCCGTGGTTGGTGGCGCTGGCGCAGGGCCGGGGCAGCTCGACGGTGGTGAGCGCGCCGCACGTTGCCCGCTCACACAGCCGTGAGACCACGTTCCAGCAAGACCTGGAGGACTGGGACCGCGTACGCCACGAGGTCGCCGTCCTCGTTCGGCACGTCGCTGAAGATGTCGTCGCTGGGCATCGTCGCGCCGTCCGCGTCATCGTGAAGGTGCGCTACGCGCCGTTCACCACCCTCACCCACGGCCGGGCGCTGACAGCGCCATCCTCGGACGTGGAGGCGATCGAGCTGGCCGCCCTGGCTGCCCTGGACGCGTTCACCTCACGACAGCCGGTGCGGTTGCTGGGTGTTCGAGCCGAGCTCGAGGTCTGAATCCACCTCCTTCTCCCCATCGGAGCTGTTCGACCAGGCCACGAGACGAGGCGGGGAGGTCGATCGACCTGCCGCCCACGCGGCACTTACGCGTTTCTTCATCATTCGGACCCCCCATTGGCTTAGGTTGGGCCCTGACTGGGCGAACCCCAGACTGATCAGCTTCACCATTCTGCTTCTCCGGCTGGCTGCTGGAGGTGACTACCTCCATGGTCCCGGCAGTGCGTCTGTAACAAGCGCACTCCTCCTCCAGCAGCCAGCCGGAGAAGCAGAACCGGTTTGCGAACGGGTCATGAGCCGTGGCGAAATCCCTCTGGCCCTGGCTCCCCGACGGGTGTAAGAATGTAGTCGGCCGAGCGCTATGCCAACACCCCGACACGTTCGGGCGGAGATGGCTTGTTGGCGAACGAGGGCGGCCAAAATGAGATAGGTGGCATCGCGGACCAGTGTCGTCAGCACGCCGGTCTGTGACGCCCGAGCACCGTTTGGCAAAGGAGGCCGAACATGACTGAAGATCGCGAGAAGCTCATCCGGCGGTACACGGACGAGGTCTGGAACAAGGGCAACGTCGATCTGTGTGATGACATCTTCGAAACCCACGCCTCTATCCATGACCCGAGCTTCCCCGTCAACGGAGTCAAAGGCATCAAGGATCAGGTTCGCCAGCTGAGAGTGGCACAACCCGATTTCCGCCTCGACGTCCACGACGTCCTGGTGGCCGGCGACATGACCGCGACCCGCTACACCCTCAGCGGGACCTCGAAGAAGGAGTTCCGTGGGGTTCCGCCTACCGGCAAGTCCTACGCGATGAGCGGCATGACGATCGACAAGTGGCAGAACGACAGGATCATCGAGGAGTGGACGGTCTACGACCTGCTCGGATGCCTGCAGCAGCTCGGCATCATCCCCGAGATGGCGCAGATGAGCACGAACGCCTGAGCGTTCTTCCCACAGGACAGGCCGGGCCACTGGCCCGGCCTGTCCTGTGCCGTTGACCCCGCGTGTCCTCTGCTGGTCGGGAGCATCGCCTGGCGCGGGTAAACCTCAGGCCAGGACCCGCGCTCGCCACTGGACTTCGGCCCAGTTGACGCAGCGCATTGTCAGGCACGTGGCCGCCCGAACATTGAGGTGGCCACGATCGGCATTCTCGGCGGTAGATGTGCGCCGTTTGCGTGTCGTTCACCTGATCGGCGACTCGTCCGCGCTATGAATGAGGAGACCCCGCCAAGTATGAGTTGGCGGGGCCTCATCTTTGTCTGGGTGTGACACTCCCCGACTGGCCGGTCAGTGCGGCAGGATCCCCACGCTCCGTCACGGGCGGGTCCAGTGGGTTCCCCCGCTGGCTGCAGGACCTCGTTTACTGACCGTCGACGCCGCCCGTTACCGGGTGCGTACTTTCTGTTCTACGCCTTGTCGGCGGCGTTCGCAAGAGGTCCGGCACGCCTCACCGGAGCTGCGTGCCGGTAGGTGCGGCGGTGCCTCGACCGGGGTCAGCGAGGAGGCATCCGCAGGGCGCCGTCGAGCCGGATGACCTCGCCGTTGAGCATGCCGTTGTCGACGATGTGGGCGACCAGCGAGGCATACTCCGGGGGCCGGCCCAGCCGCGAGGGGTGAGGCACCTGGGCCTCGAGGACCGCTGTGGCCTCATCCGGTAGTCCGGCCAACATCGGTGTCGCGAACGTCCCGGGCGCGATGGTCACGACCCGGATGAGCTTGTCGGCGAGGTCTCGCGCTGCAGAGAGCGTGAGGGCGACGATGCCTCCCTTGGACGCGGCATACGCGGCCTGCCCGATCTGCCCGTCGTACGCGGCGATGGACGCCGTCATCACGATGACCCCGCGGTCACCGTCAACCGGTTCGTTCTCGAGCATGGCCGCCGCGGCCAGGCGGACGACGTTGAACGTGCCGATCAGGTTGATGTCGATGACGTTCCGGAAGGACTCGAGGTCCATCGGGCCCTTTCGACCGACGACCCGGCCGGGTGTTCCGATGCCTGCGCAGTTGACCACGATCCGAAGATCGCCGAGCTCCCTGGCGGCGGCGATCGCGGCCTGGACCTGGGCCTCGTCGCGCACGTCGGCAGGACTGAAGCGAACACGGTCGCCGAGCTCGGCAGCGAGGGCCTGGCCGGCAGACGAGGGCAGGTCGATGATGACGACCGAGGCGCCGCCCGCGTGCAGACGGCGGGTGGTGGACTCACCCAGTCCGGAGGCGCCGCCGGTGACAAGCGCGACCGTGGAAGCGTTGATCTGCAAGGGATTTCTCCTAGGAAGACGGGTCAGCCGCGAAGCAGCTGGCGGGCGATGACGAGGCGCTGGATCTGGTTGGTGCCTTCGAAGATCTGGGTGACCTTGGCCTCGCGCATGTATCGCTCGACGGGGAAGTCACGCGTGTAACCGTAGCCACCGAGCACCTGAACCGCGTCGGTCGTGACCTTCATGGCCGCGTCTGTGCAGATGAGCTTGGCCACCGCGGCCTGACGGGTGAAGGGCTTGCCGGCGTCCTTGAGCCGAGCGGCATGGAGATAGGTTGCGCGCGATGACGTCACGGCGGCTTCCATGTCAGCGAGCAGGAACGACAGGCCCTGGAACTCGCTGATGGCTTTGCCGAACTGCTCCCGCTCCTTGCTGTATTTCGCGGCCACGTCCAGCGCCGCTTGCGCCAGACCCGTTGCGGCTGCGGCGATTCCGAGGCGGCCTGAGTCGAGCGCGTGAAGGGCGATCGACATGCCCGAGCCAGGTGCGCCGATCAGACGGGCGTTGTCGACGAGGGCTCCGTCAAAGATGACCTGGCGGACGGTGTCGCAGGTCAGGCCCATCTTGCGCTCGGGCGCGCCGAAGGAGATGCCCTCGGTGTCGGCGGGGATGACGAAGCAGGACAAGCCCTTGCTCGGGTGGTCGTCCGTGCGCACGAAGGCGGTGTAGTAGTCGGCATGTCCGGCGTGCGAGATCCAGGCCTTGGTGCCCTTGATGCTGTACTGCGAGCCATCCTGAGTGGGGGTGGCCCTGGTGGAGATCGCCGAGACGTCGCTGCCGGCCTGCGGCTCGGAAAGGCAGTAGGCACCGAGGGTCTGGCCGCTGAGCATCGCCGGGAGCAGGTCTGCTCGTTGCTGGTCACTGCCGTACTCCGCCACCGGGAAACAGGTCAGGGAGTGCACCGAGACACCCACGGCCACGCTCATCCAGGCCGAGGCGATCTCCTCAACGACCTGGAGGTAGACCTCATACGGCTGGCCGCCTCCGCCGAGCTCCTCGGCATACGGCAGCGAGAGCAGGCCCGAGCGGCCCAACAAGGCGAAGGTGTCGCGCGGGAACTCGGCTGCCTCCTCGGCGGCATCCACCTTGGGTGCAAGCTGGTCGGCGCAGATCTCGCGCGTCAGGTCGATGAGGTCCTGGGACTCCTCGGTGGGCATCACACGTTCCGCTGGCATGATGCAGACGATACGGCCCTGCCCGCCGAGCCTGGACCAGACCTTCTCCGAAAGGACGACACCATCGACAACGTGTGGCTCACACCAGCCGCCGAGCTGAACGGACAACGCCTGTGAACGCGTCACCTCTGCACGACCCCGGAGCCCGAGGATTCGCCAGCGACAACTACGCCGGCATCCACCCCGAGATCCTCGAGGCCATCGTCCGGGCCAACGGTGGACACCAAGTGGCCTACGGCGCCGACGTCTACACGCAGCGCCTGCAGAGCGTCTTCCAGCAGCACTTCGGTGGCGACGCCACGGCCTACCCGGTCTTCAACGGGACCGGCGCCAACGTCATCTCGCTGCAGGCGATGACCGAGCGCTGGGATGCGGTCATCTGCGCCGAGTCTGCGCATATCAACGTCGACGAGTGCGGCGCTCCCGAGCGGGTCGGCGGCCTGAAGCTGCTGGCCATCCCGACCCCGCTGGGCAAGCTCACCCCCGAGCTGGTCGACCTGCAGGCGTGGGGGTGGGGCAATGAGCACAGGGCTCAGCCCAGGGTCGTCTCGATCACGCAGAGCACGGAGCTCGGGACGCGATACTCGGTGGACGAGATTGCCGCGATCGTCGAGCACGCCCATGGGCACGACATGCTCGTGCATCTCGACGGCGCCCGGATCTCGAATGCCGCTGCGGCACTGGGCGTTCCGTTGCGGGCGTTCACCACCGACGTCGGTGTCGACGTCGTCTCGTTCGGTGGCACCAAGAACGGGATGATGCTCGGTGAGTGCGTCGTCGTCCTCAACGCCGGGGCGGTCAGCGGGATGGCGTTCCTGCGTAAGTTCTCGATGCAGCTGGCGTCCAAGATGCGCTTCGTGTCAGCGCAGTTCGATGCGCTGCTGTCCGGCGATCTATGGCTCCGCAATGCGAGCCACGCGAACGCTATGGCGGTTCGGCTCGAGACCGCCGTCCGTGAGGTCGACGGGGTCGAGGTGCAGAGGCCGGTCGAGGCCAATGCGGTGTTCGCGGTCCTGCCCCCGGCGGTGACCGAGCGCCTGCAGACGCGCTACCCGTTCTATGTGTGGGACGAGAAGACTGGCGAGGTCCGCTGGATGACGTCGTTCGACACCACCGAGGCGGACGTCGACGGGTTTGCCGCCGCACTCAAGACCGAGATGGCGACCGAGCGGCAGGGATAGCCCCGACCACCCACCGTGAAGTCATCGTCACGCCCATCGTCACGCCGGATAGACGCTGACCTCGGTCGCCTTCACGGTGGCCCACAGCTCCTGACCCACGCCCAGCCGCAGGTCGGCAACAGCTCCCGCGGTGACCTCGGCGGCCAGGATGAACGGACCGTCAAGGATCACCCTTGCCGTCTGGCCGATGAGCTGAATGTCACTGACGGTGACCGGCCAGGTGTTTCGCGGTGAGCCGTCGGGGCGGGTCCGGTAGAGGGCGACGGCCGACGGTGGGATGGTCACGCAGACCGATCCGCCGGATCCACCGGTCGGGATGTCGGGCGCCACGACGATGGTTCCTCCGACATCCACCTGTTGGTCACCGACTCGTTGCCCTCGCAGGAAGTTGAGCCCGACGACCTGTGCCACGTACGCGTCACGGGGCCGGGCGATCACCTCTTGCGGGGTTCCCTCCTGGACCAACCTGCCGGCCTCGATGAAGACCAGTCGATCGGCCAGCGACAGGGCGTCGAGAGGATCGTGGGTCACCAGGATGGTGACGCCGCCGAACGCGCGCAGTCGTACGCCGAGGTCGGCGCGGGTCTGCGCTCGTGTCGTCGGGTCGAGTGCCGACAACGGTTCGTCCAGCAGCAGCAGCGCGGGGTCGGTGGCCAGAGCCCTCGCGAGGGCGACCCGTTGGGCCTGGCCGGAGGAGAGCTCGCCCGGCCTGACCTCAAGGTGGTCGCCGAGGCCCACCGCGTCGAGCTCAGCGCCGGCACGCGCTCGCGCGTCGGCCTTGGGGACACCCCGCGCCCGTGGCCCGAAGCCGACGTTGTCGATGACGCTGAGATGGGGGAAGAGCAAGTGGTCTGCCACGACAAGGCCGGTCCGGCGCTGCTCGGGAGCCATCCAGACGTTGTTCGCAGGGCTGTCCCATACGGAGCCGGCGACGTGAATCTGCCCGTGCTGCAAGCGAATCAGGCCGGCCAGGGTGTGCAGAAGGGTGGTCTTGCCCGAGCCGTTCGGTCCGAGGACAGCCACGATCTGACCCGGGTGGGCGCTGAGCTCGATGCCCAGCTGGAGCACACCGCGGGTGAGCCGGACATCGGCCTGCAGACCGTTCACGTCCGTCTGGAGGCTCAACGCAGCCACCGCCCGCGCAGCGCGCCGAGGATGACGACGCTGATCAGCAGCATGACCAGACTGAGCGCGATGGCCGCCTGCGGGTCGCTTTCGAGGGCCACATAGACGGCGAGCGGAGCGGTCTGGGTACGACCGGGGAAGTTGCCCGCGAAGGTGATCGTGGCACCGAACTCTCCCAGCGCGCGGGCCCAGGCCAGCGCCGCGCCACTGGCGATGCCCGGGGCAACCATGGGCACCACGACCGTTCGGAAGGTTCGCCATGGCGAGGCTCCGAGCGTGGCCGCCAACCCGTCATACCTGGGGTCCAGCCCTTGCATGGCCCCTTCGACGGCAAGCACATAGAAGGGGAGTGCGACGAACACCTCGGCGCAGACGACGGCGACCGGAGTGAACGGTATGGACCATCCCGCGACCTCGAGAAGCGTTCTGCCCACAACACCTTCGCGCCCGTACGCCATCAGCAGTGCCACTCCGCCGACGACCGGCGGCAGCACCAGGGGGACGGTCACCAGCGCTCGCAGCCACGGAGTCGCGCGGTGTGTCGACCGGGCCAAGAGCCATGCGAGCGGGGTACCGATCAGCGCGCAGATGACGAGAGTCGAGGTCGTCGTCAGCAGCGAGAGACGTAGCGCGGGAACCACCGTGGGGTTGGCCAGATGGGCGGGTATGCCGGCCCAGTCCGCCTTGAGCAGCAGTGCAAGTAGCGGTACCAGCAGGACGGCTATCGCGACCCACGCCGGAAAGACCAAGCCGGCTCGTGCCCAGCGGACGGATCTCATGGTGTCTGAAACCCGTTGTCACGCAAGCGTCGTCGTGACTGGTCGGACAGAAGGAAGGTGGCGAACTCCGCCGTTGTCGGGTCGTCGGTCAGCCGGATCAACGGGTAGTCGAGGGTCTGGTTCACCGACGCCGGGATCTGGACGCCCCGGACGCGGCCGCCGGCCGAGACCACATCGCTGTGATAGACGATGGCGGCGTCAGCCTCGCCGAGCTGGACCTTGGCGAGCGTGGCCTTCACGTCGTTCTCGTAGGACACGACGTGGGCCACGACGCCGGCGGCTGACAAGGCCTTGGCCGCGGCTTCCCCGCAGGGCGCGGTGGCGACGCACAGGACCACCTTGAGGGTCGCACGGGACAGGTCGGTGATGGCATTGACCTTGCCGGGATTGCCTGGGGGAGTGGCAATCTCGAGAGTGTTGCTGGCCACCGACCGACTGCCGCCGACGATCCGCTTTGCGTCCAGCCGCCCCGCCGCGGACGTCCCCGCCAGGGCGATCAGGTCTGCGGGGGCTCCCTGGTTGACCTGGGTCACCACGGTCGAGCTGGCCGCAAAGCTCAGCTGGACATCGGTGCCGGGATGAGCCGCCTCGAAGTCCTTGGCAATGGCTGTGAGCGACTCGGTCAGTGACGATGCGGCCAGCACGACCACGGTATGCCGGGTGGGCCCGTTCCCCGGCGTTCCGCCCGCCGCACTGCACCCGGCGACACCGAGGGCGAGCGCGAGCGCTGCGACGCCTGCAGCGACCCGGCCCACCTGCGATCTCACGTCGGGATGCCCATCACCACATGGGTGGACTTGATCGAGGCAATGGCCACAACACCCACGTCCAGGCCCAGCTCGTCGACGGCTTCGCGGGACATCAGGGACACGATGCGGAACGGTCCGGCCTGCATCTCGACCTGCGCCATCACGGTGTCCTTCACGACGCGCGTCACGATGCCTCGCATCCGGTTGCGAGCGGACTCCTCATGCACGGCGCCGACGGGCGCGGGGTGGGCGATCTCGCGGGCCAGGGCAGCCACGACCCGGCCGCTGACGGTCAGTCGTCCGGCGCTGTCCTTCGCCGTGTCCAGACGTCCCGAGTCGGCCATCCGTCGTACCGTGTCGTCGGACACGCCGAGAAGCTCGGCGGCCTCGGAGATTCGCAAGTGCGGCATGCGAGCCACTATATTACCGCAATTGCGTCCTGAACAGGAAGATGCCGATGTTCACACACGCCATCAGCGCCTCAGCGGTCGCGGGATCCTCGATCTGGCAGAGCATGTTCGGCTTCGAGATCCCCGCGACGGAGAAGATCGTCCGCACCCTCGGGGTCTATCTGGGCCTGGCGATCATCATGCGTCTGGCCGGCAAGCGACAGCTGGCCCAGCTCAACTCCTTCGACCTCATCGTCATGCTGCTGTTGAGCAACGTGGTGCAGAACGCCGTGATCGGGCCGGACAACTCACTGACCGGGGGTCTGTTGGGGGCGGTCGTGCTGGTGGGTTTCAACGCCGCGCTGGAGCGGATCGCAACCTCCTCCAAACGCGCGACGAGGATCTTCGAAGGCAAGCCGACGACTCTCGTCTCCGACGGGCGGATCGTGGAGAGGCAGGTCCGTCGCACCGGACTGCGCGACCCCGAGGTCGTGTCGGCACTGCGCCATCAGGGTGCCAGTGCGGTGCGGGATGTGCGCCAGGCGATGTTGGAGCCCGGTGGCAGCATCTCGGTCGAGCTGAACCGTGGGGCCGAGAACGCGACCTACGGTGAGCTGCGTCAGGCCGTCCTCGACCTGCAGCGCCACCTCGACGAGAGGCTGTCAGCCCTCGAACGGCGTGACGGTGGGGCGCTTGGGGGAGATGGCGTCCCCGGATGACCGGCCGCGCAGCCGACGCTGCACCCACGGTCCGACATACTCCCGTGCCCACTGGGCGTTGGCGCGTGTGGCGTCGGTCCGCGAGATCGGCGCGGCGACTGGCAGGGGTTCGGCCCAGCCGGCGTCCTCGGCGGTGAATCCCAGGGTGGTGAACGCGTTCAGCGCCACTCGACGATGACCCTCGGAGGTCAGGTGGATCCGGTCGGGCGACCACAGCCGCCAGTCGCGTAGCGCGGCCATGCCCCACTGGTCGATGACGTGCGCGTTGTGGCGACGGGCGATCGACCAGATGTGCGCGGTGTAGATCGCGGCCCGTCCCCGGGTTGCCTTCATCAGCGGAGCGTCACGGGGATCCACCGGGGTGGCGAGCAGGACGTCGGCCCCGGTCGCGCGCAGCCGACCCACCGCGTGGTCGAGCCGGGCGGCCAACGCGTCGATATCGGCCTTGGGCCGCAGGATGTCGTTGCCGCCGCCGACGATGCTCACCAGATCCGGTTCAAGGGCGAGGGCGTCGTCGACCTGCTGACCGGCGATGTTGTCCAGGAGCCGGCCCCGCACCGCGAGGTTGGCATAGCCAAACTCCGGGTTGCCCCGGTCGCCTTGGCGAGCGCTCCGGGCCAGGTGCCCGGCGAGACGGTCGGCCCAGCCGACATACGCATTCGTCTGGTTGGGCTCGGGGTCGTTCAGTCCTTCGGTGAAGGAGTCCCCGAGGGCGACGAACCGAGTGAAAGGCCGGGGCTTCACGGCAGCCTCCAGTCGATGGGCTCGGCACCCTGTTGGCGCAGAAGGTCGTTGGCGCGGCTGAAGGGCCGGGAGCCGAAGAATCCCCGATGTGCGGACAGCGGCGAAGGGTGCGCGCTCTTGATGCAGGGGACGCGCCCGAGGTCCGGTTCAAGGGCTTGGGCGTCGCGGCCCCACAGGATGGCCACGAGCGGCCCGCCACGCGCGGCGAGAGTCGAAATCGCCTGTGCCGTCACGGTTTCCCAACCTTTGCCGCGATGTCCGCCCGCAGTGCCCGGCTCGACCGTCAGCACTCGGTTCAGGAGCAGCACGCCTTGGTCGACCCACGGGGAGAGGTCTCCGTTGCCGGGTCGGGGTAGTCCGAGGTCCGTTCCGAGCTCCTGGAACATGTTCTGCAGGCTGCGCGGGATCGGGTGCACGTCCGCGGCGACCGAGAACGACAGACCGACGGCGTGACCGGGGCTCGGGTAGGGGTCCTGGCCGACGATAAGGACCCGCACCGCGTCGAGCGGCTGTGCGAACGCCCGCAGGACGTGTCCACCCGCCGGCAGGTATCCGCGGCCGGACGCCCGCTCCGCACGCAGGAAGGCTCCGAGCGCAGTCACCTGAGCAGCCACGGGGGCAAGCGCTTGCGCCCATGAGGGATGCACCAGCTCGGTCAGGGCGCGGACGTTGGACACGTCAGCCAATGTAGCCAGCGCTGATCGGTTGCTCGCTCGAGGCCGGTCATAGACTCCGGCGATGCACGGATTCGACGCAGACACCGAGGCCCTCGGCGAGGCCATCCTGACGTATGCGGAGAAGCGGATGCGGCTTCAACCGGTGCCGTTGGACGGACCCAAGACGTTTGAGGAGCTCCAGGCCGTCGCCGGCAACACCATCACGGCAGAGGGCATGGGCGGACTGGCTGCCCTGAAGCTGTTCGGCGACGAGCTCGCCAAGGCCTGCCTGTCGAACGACCATCCGCGCTACCTGTCCTTCATCCCCTGCGCCCCCACCGAGGCCGCCGCGATGTTCGACCTGGTCGTCGGCGCCTCGGGCATCTACGCCGGGTCGTGGCTCGAGGGTGCCGGCGCCATCTTCGCCGAGAATGCTGCGTTGCGGTGGATTGCCGACCTGGCCGGGCTGCCGGCCGAAGCCGGCGGCGTGTTCGTCCCCGGCGGCACGATCGGCAACCTGTCGTCCCTGGTGACGGCGCGGACGGGGGCGCGGGCACGGCATACCGCGTCGGGTTCGACCGGGCCGCGACCCACGAAGGTAGCGGCGCAGATGGGGGCGCACTCCTCGATCAGGTCCGCCTGCGAGGTCATGGACGCCGAGCTCGTGGGCGTTCGCAGCGATGAGCATCAGCGCCTCAGCGGGGACAACCTGCGGACGGTCCTTGAGGCCGAGGGGCCCGAGAGCTTCTTTGCCGTCGTCGCGACAGCGGGCACCACGAACTTCGGCATCGTCGACGATCTCGCCTCTGTCGCCGAGGTCTGCCGTGAGTACGGCATCTGGTTCCACGTGGACGGGGCCTACGGCGGGGCAGGTCTGGCCGCGCCGAGCGTGCGCAGCCTGTATGCCGGGATCGAGCACGCCGACTCGTTCATCGTCGACCCGCACAAGTGGCTGTTCGCGCCGTTCGACTGCTGCGCGCTGCTGTATCGCGAGCCCGCTCTGGCCCGCGCGGCCCACACCCAGAAGGCCTCGTATCTCGACGTGCTCACCGATGCCGAGTGGAACCCGACCGACTACTCGATCGGGCTGACCCGCCGCGCTCGCGGGCTGCCGTTGTGGTTCTCGCTCGCCACCTACGGGACCGCGGCCTACACGGCGGCGATCGAGCGGACCCTTGAGGTGACGCGGTTCGCCGAGGCCGAGATCGCCCGACGCCCCTATCTCGAGGCGCTGCGCGAGGCCGACCTGTCCGTCGTGGTCTTCCGCAGGCTCGGGTGGGAGGCCGAGGACTACCACGCGTGGAGCGACGAGCTGATGCGCGAGGAGCTCGCCTTCGTCGTGCCGACCTCGCACGCGGGTGAGACGGTGGCGCGGTTTGCGATCGTCAACCCCACGACCACCGAGGATGACATCACCGCGATCCTGGACACGATGACCTGAGATCGACTACATCTGAGGCCTGTGTGACCGGTGTGACAGGGGTGGCGAAAGGTCGATCAGGTGACCGATCGGGACACGCGATGTGAATGACATCCGTGTCATTTGACGGCTACCATTGGACCCGAACGCCACGCTATCCGGAGGACCACATGGACGCCGCAGCACAGATCGAGACAGTCCCGTTGCGCGAGCTGAGCGACCGCGACCGCGAGATCATCGCCTTCGAGCGCCAGTGGTGGAAGTACGCCGGCGCCAAGGAACAGGCGATCCGCGAGCTGTTCGACATGAGCGCCACCCGGTACTACCAGGTGCTCAACCTGTTGATCGACAGTCCTGTCGCTCTTGCGGCCGACCCGATGCTGATCAAGCGTCTGCGCCGACTTCGTGCGACCCGTCAGCGTGCGCGTTCGGCCCGGCGGCTCGGCGTTCAGCTCTGAGCACGACCAGGGACGCGGCAAGGAACGGGATGGGGGCTGCGCAGCCCATCAAGGGAGCCCTCGAGCAGGGCCAGTAGCCCCGTATCCCATTCCTTGCCTTCAGGCGGGCGCGAGCAGGGCCAGCGACCCGCCTGCCTTTCGCGCCACCCGTCATACCGCCCGAGCATTTGCACTCGAGGGGGTCGAGTGCTAATCATTGGGTTAGCACTCTCACCATGAGAGTGATAATCCTGACCGTTTGGTGAGGGCCCGAGAACGCGTGCGAACGGCGCACGCCAGATCTGGTCCGTCCGTCGCGGGCACCAGCCGGTCACACATCCGTTTCGCGTGGGAGGTACCACCCGAATGGCCAAACTCATCGCTTTTGATGAAGAGGCTCGCCGCGGTCTCGAGCGGGGCATGAACATCCTCGCCGACGCCGTCAAGGTGACCCTCGGCCCGAAGGGCCGCAACGTCGTCCTCGAGAAGAAGTGGGGAGCCCCCACCATCACCAACGATGGTGTGAGCATCGCCAAAGAGATCGAGCTCGAGGACCCGTACGAGAAGATCGGCGCAGAGCTGGTCAAGGAAGTTGCCAAGAAGACCGACGACGTGGCCGGAGACGGCACCACGACGGCGACGGTTCTGGCCCAGGCCATGGTGCGCGAGGGTCTGCGCAACGTTGCCGCCGGCGCGAACCCGATGGCGCTCAAGCGCGGCATCGAGCAGGCCGTCTCGGCTGTCTCGGACCAGCTGCTGGGCATGGCCCAGGACGTCGAGACCAAGCAGCAGATCGCGGCCACCGCCTCGATCTCCGCGGCCGACACCCAGATCGGCGAGATGATCGCCGAGGCTATGGACAAGGTCGGCAAGGAAGGCGTCATCACGGTCGAGGAGAGCCAGACCTTCGGTCTCGAGCTCGAGCTGACCGAGGGCATGCGCTTCGACAAGGGCTACATCTCCGCGTACTTCGTCACTGACGCAGAGCGCATGGAGACCGTCCTCGAGGACCCGTACGTTCTGGTTGTCAACTCCAAGATCGGCAGCATCAAGGACCTCATCCCGCTGCTGGACAAGATCCGCCAGGCCGGCAAGCCCGTCCTGATCATCGCCGAGGACGTCGAGGGCGAAGCCCTCGCGACCCTGGTGCTCAACCACATCCGTCGCACCCTGAGTGTCGTCGCCGTCAAGGCGCCGGGCTTCGGTGACCGTCGCAAGGCCATGATGGCCGACATCGCCATCCTCACCGGTGGCCAGGTCATCTCCGAGGAGGTCGGGCTCAAGCTCGACACCACCGAGCTCGACCAGCTCGGTAAGGCTCGCAAGGTCGTCGTCACCAAGGACGACACGACCATCGTCGAGGGTGGTGGCGAGGCCGACCAGATTGCTGGTCGCGTCAAGCAGATCCGCGCCGAGATCGACAAGTCCGACTCGGACTACGACCGCGAGAAGCTCCAGGAGCGCCTTGCCAAGCTTGCCGGTGGCGTTGCTGTCATCAAGGCGGGCGCGGCCACCGAGGTTGAGCTCAAGGAGCGCAAGCACCGCATCGAGGACGCTGTCCGCAACGCCAAGGCTGCTGTTGAAGAGGGAATCGTCGCCGGTGGCGGCGTGGCCCTGCTTCAGGCGACTGACGCGGCGTTCTTGAAGCTGGATCTCGAGGGTGACGAAGCCACGGGTGCGAACATCGTTCGCGTCGCGGCCGAGGCTCCGCTCAAGCAGATCGCCATCAACGGTGGTCTTGAGGGTGGCGTCGTGGCCGAGAAGGTCCGCAACCTGCCCTCCGGCTGGGGTCTGAACGCGGCCAACGGCGAGTACGTCGACCTGATCGCCGAGGGCATCATCGACCCGGCCAAGGTCACGCGTTCGGCGCTGCAGAACGCTGCGTCCATCGCCGCCCTGTTCCTCACCACCGAGGTCGTCATCGCCGACAAGCCCGAAAAGGCTGCGCCGATGGCCCCGGGTGGAGACGAGATGGGTGGCATGGGCTTCTGAGCCCACGCATCTAGCAGAACTCAACGCAGTGACGCAGTAACGCACCAACGCATTGCAGAGGGCGGTTCCCCCGAGAGGGGGAGCCGCCCTTCGCGTTGCTCCGTGACGCTCCCCATGCCGCCCTCCTTGCGCTGAAACCACCGAATCTGGTGGTGGAAGAGCAAGATTCGGTGGTTCGGGCGCAACAAGCGGCCTTGGGGTCAGGGAAGAATGGGTGGACAGGAGAGGAACAGGCGATGACGATCTGGATCGACCCACCAGCCTGGCCCGCGCACGGCCGGTCGTGGTCACACCTGATCAGCGACACGTCATATGACGAGCTGCAGGAGTTCGCGGGGCGGGCCGGCATTCCGGCCCGCGGGTTCGACGGCGACCACTTTGACGTGCCGCAGGAGCTGTATGCCGGGCTGGTTGCGGCCGGCGCGCGGCCGACGGGGGGTAAGGACCTTGCCCGCCGCTTGCGGGACAGCGGGCTCCGGTTCCAGAAACGCAAAGGGGAGCGACCGCTCGCCGCATACCGCAACGTGCTGTCCCATCTTGATGTTGGGCACAGCCTTCACATTGTTGCCTCGCCGCTGCCGACGCCCGACGAGCTCACCGCAGCTGCAGTGGTTTTCGTCACTGACGCAGGTGGCGCGATGCTGCTGGTGCGCACCGTGACCCGCGATGCGTGGGGCGCTCCGGCGGGCGGACGCGAGCCGGGCGAGACGGTGCTGGAGTGTGCGACCCGCGAGACGTGGGAGGAGTCAGGGCTACGCATCGACCCCGCGAGGCTGACGCCCTGCGGTTATGAGCGGGTGACGTTGGACGGGGGCCCGGCCGGTCGCTGGCCGAACCAGCGCAACTACATCGCCTGCTTCGCCACCGTGCTGGAGGACATCAGGCCTGCGGTCGCCCCGCGCGGCGTGGACGCCGCCGAGTGGGTCCACCGCCAAGAGGTCGAGATCCGCTGCCGCGAGGAGTTCTGGTGGCCGTTGTTCGCCCACGTCCATTCACCGGGCTGACTCAGCCGGCGGCCTCAGACCGCGGCGCGCAGACGGGTCAGCTCGCGGCCGAGGTTGATGCGGGCCGGCATCTCCCAGGTGTGCAGTGCCTGTGACGTCCGATAGATCGTGTCGCGGCGGAGAAAGGGTTCGAGAAGGGCCGCCCGACCCTGCCGGTATGCCGCTTCGGGCGCGTACGCGAACTCCTCGCGGATCTGGGCGCAGTAGCCGTCGAACCGCTCCTGCGGAGCAGACAGGATCCACATGTCGGCGTCCTGGAAGGCCGCGTCGAGATGCTCTTCGCCATTGGCGTTGTGGCCGGCCGTGAGCCGGATCAGTCGGTTGATGACGTTGACGTCTTCGTCGCCGATCCCCAGCTGTTGCAGGGTGTCTCGGGCCAGAACGGCGCTGTCTGCTTCGTTCGCTCCGGGTTTGGCTTCGGGGTCGTAGATCGCGTCGTGAAACCACGCAGCGAGGCGGGCGACCGCGCACTGACGGTCGTCGATCTCGCCGGCGTCCTCAAGCTCTTCCAGAGCCCAGAACATCTCTACCAGGTGTCTGGTCGTGTGATAGCGGCGCGCAGTCTCGCTCCATCGGGCCAACAGGTCTGCGCCCAACCGCGCGACAGCGTCGTTGTGCGCGCGCGGCGCGACGGACTGAACGTCCATACTCCACCAGGTGATCAGGGCAGGCATGTCCTCAGTCTGTCAGCCCGCCGGCTTGATGGGCAGTTCCGACCACGGCATCGGGGGTGATGACGCCTACCGATACCCGCGGGCAACAGACATGGGGCAGCAACGGACATGGACGACAGAACGCCTTCCGCAGGCGGGTGCAGGGGGTGAGCCGAGCAGCCAAACCCGCGGAAGGCGTATGCCGTAGCGCCTGTGGCGAAGGGGACCGCGGCGCTACTGGTTCGTGGTGGGCTTGGTGATGAGGGTGACGCTGATGTCCTGGGACTGGCCGTCGCGCAGGATCTTGAGGGTCACCTTGTCGCCGACCGAGCGTTCGCGGATCTGGGCGACGAGCGACAAGGACCCGTCGATGGTGTTGCCGTCGACGGCGATGACGGCGTCTCCGGCCCGCAGCCCCGCCTTGTCCGCAGGTGTCCCGCTGACGATGTTGGTGAGGACGGCTGCGGCGCGTTTGGCGGATCCATCGGGAACGACGCCGTCCTTGGAGCTGACTCCGAGGTAGGGGTGGGTGGCTTTGCCGGTTTTGATCAGCTGTTCGGCGATCGACCTGGCCTCGTTGACCGGGATCGCGAAGCCAATGCCGATGTTGCCGCTCTGGGATGAACCGCCGGAAGACCCCAGCGAGGCGATGGCGGAGTTGATCCCGACCAGCTGGCCGCTGGCGTTGACCAGGGCGCCGCCGCTGTTGCCGGGGTTGATCGCGGCACTGGTCTGGATGGCGTTGGTCACGACCGGGTCAGCGGAGGACTGCTGCCGCCCGAAGGGGTCGCTGGGCTGCTGGTCGGAGGTGGTGACGGGCCGGTTGAGGGCGCTGACGATGCCGGTGGTGACGGTGCCGGCCAGGCCCAGAGGGTTGCCGACAGCCATGACGGGGTCGCCGACGGTGAGCGCGTTGGCGTCGCCGAGCGCGATGGCCTTGAGGTCGCCGGGGGCGTTGGTCAGCTTGATGACGGCCAGGTCGGTGGTGGGGTCGGTGCCCACGACGGTCGCGTCATAGGTCCGCTTGTCGTTCAGGGTCACCGTGATCTGTGAGTTTGATCCCCCGGCTGCCACGACGTGGTTGTTGGTCAGGATGTGGCCCTGGGTGTCAAAGATGACCCCGGAGCCCTGCCCGCCGCTCTGGCCGCTGGTCACCGAGATGGCCACCACGCTGGGCGACACCGCGGCGGCCGTGACGGACCAGTTGGGGGCCGAGGCGTCGGCCTGCACGACCGGCGCCGCGGCGGTGGTCGCGCTGGACCCGGCCGGCGCCGCAGGTGAGGCGGTCTCATCAACGCGCGTGACGGCGTACGTCCCGGTGCTGGCCAAGGCCGCCGCGAGGAGGGCGACGGTGATCAGCTCGGCCATTCTGCGAGGTTTGGCCGGCTGAGCGGGCTCTACGCCGGGCTGCGTCAACACAGCGGGGTGCGGCTCAGTCGGGGTCTGTGGATCCACCGGAGGGAATGACGAGAACGGCGGCTGCGGCTGCGTCTGGTCGTACCAGAGCGCCGCAGTCGGCTCCGGCGCACCCTCGGGGGGTTGAGGGGACTGTGGGAGCTGTGGGGACTGTGGCGGCGGCTGCTGCGTCATCGGGACCTCCTTGGTGGTTGATGGCTCTACTCAATTCGATGAGCCTCAAACGTTGCTGGGTTCTGACTGGGAATTGACTGTGGGCAGATCCACGACGAAGGTCGCACCACCGCCGGGCGTGGCGGCCACGCCGACTCGACCGCCATGGGCGCTCACGATGGCAGCCACGATGGCCAGGCCCAGCCCGTTGCCACCGCCGTTGCCGCGAACGCGGGAGGCGTCAGCGCGGTAGAACCGTTCAAAGACCTTACGGGCCCTGACCGGGTCGACGCCGGCACCATGGTCGCGGACCTCGAGCTTGGCGCGACCGGCGTCGCTGCCGACGGCGATCTCGATGTCCGTGCCCTGAGGTGTGTGATTCACAGCGTTACCAACAAGATTGGAGACAACCTGGCGCAGTCTGGCCTCGTCGCCCTCGATGGTGGTTGGCTGCAGGTCACCCGACAGACCGAGCAGTCGCACCTGCCGGGTGGAGTCAAGGGCACGAGCGTCCTGCACGGCGTCGGCGGCCAGCACGGTGAGATCCACGGGCCCCTTTTTGAGGGGACGCTGGCTGTCGAGCCGGGTCAGGAGCAGCAGGTCCTCGACCAGTCCGCCCATGCGGATGGCCTCATCCTCGATGCGGCGCATGGCGCCGGCGACGTCGTCGGGCTTGGTGACCGCCCCTTGACGGAAGAGCTCGGCATAGCCTCGCACCGTGGCCAGCGGGGTGCGCAGCTCGTGCGATGCGTCGGCGACGAACTGGCGCATCCGTCCCTCTGAGGCCTCACGGACGGCGAAGGACTGCTCGACCTGCGCCAGCATCGCGTTCAGCGAACGAGCCAGGCTTGCCACCTCGTCCTTGCTGGTGGGCTCCGGGATGCGCTGGGTCAGGTCGCCCCCGGCGATGCCCGCGGCGGTGTCCTCGATCTGGGCGAGCGGGCGGAACGCTCGGCGCACGCCGAACCACCCCAGGAGGGCGCAGCTGGCGATGACGGCCAGGCCGATCAGGATGGAAAAACTCAGCATTCGCCGGATCGTCGTGTCGACTCCACGCAGCGGCACGGCCACCGCGAACGTTGCCGAGCCGTCGCGCAGCTCTCCGGGCACAACCCGCCAGCGCATCTCGCCGTCGGTTGAGCTCACGGTGAAGAGGATGCCGTTCACCACGCGCGGGTCGTTCAGGGCCAGGGTCGGGATATCAGGGTGCAGCTGCTCACCAGTGGGGTTGACGCCGAACGGGGAGCTGCCATCGGTGGGCATGAACCGGACGGCGTAGTTGGTGGGGATCCCCTCGCCCCTGTGGTTGAACAGCTGGGTCAGCACCTGCGAGGCAGTCGGCTCGGCGGCCGCGTTCAGGTCGCGATCGACGCTGTCCATCAGCTGTCGACGCATCACGGCGCTCGTGGCGATGCTGGTGAGCGAGAGGGCGACCAGCAGCAACAGCACCAGCAGGGCGACCAGGCGCACCCGCAGTGGCAGTGCCGCGAGTCGGGGGGTGTCTCGCGAGATCGCCGACCAGCGGGGCCGTCGTGTGGGTGGGTGCGTCACGTTGGCCTGATCAGGTCGACTCTTGTGGCAGCCGCAGGACGTAGCCGACGCCGCGCCTGGTCTGGATCAGGGCCGGATCCTCGACGTCGACCTTGCGGCGCAGGTACGAGATGTAGGACTCGACGATGCCCGACTGGCCGCGGAAGTCGTAGTCCCAGACATGGTCGAGGATCTGGGCCTTGGACAGCACCCTGTTGGGGTTGAGCATGAGATAGCGCAGCAGCTTGAACTCGGTCGGGGAGACCTCGATGGCGCGATGGCCGCGTCGTACCTCGTGGGAGTCCTCGTCGAGCTCGAGGTCGTGAAAGCGCAGGGTGGCGTCACCATTGGTCTCGCCCCGGGTCCGTCGGAGCACCGCGCGGATCCGGGCGACGACCTCTTCGAGGCTGAACGGTTTGGTGACGTAGTCATCGCCACCGACGGTCAGTCCTTTGACCTTGTCCTCGACAGAGTCTCGCGCCGTGACGAAGACGATCGGCAGAATCCGCCCCGAGTCGCGCAGCTTGCGTGTGACGGTGAATCCGTCCATGTCCGGCAGCATCACGTCGAGCACGACCAGGTCGGGGTGATGGGTGTTCGCCTGTTTGATCGCCGTCGCGCCATCGACGGCCACATGCACCTCGAACCCTGCAAAGCGCAAGGAGGTGGCGAGCAGCTCGCGGATGTTGGGCTCGTCCTCGACGACGAGGAGCTTGGCCTCGGGGGGGCTGGTGGTCACGACAGCAAGTTTGTCTGCCGTGTCTGGGAGTTTCCTGTGAATGTCCTGCGCAGCGGTCAGGCTGGGTCGGCAGGGTGCAGCACGTCGTCGGCGTCGATGATCCGGTAGGAGTACCCCTGTTCGGCCAGGAAGCGCTGACGGTGAGCGGCGAAGTCGGCGTCGACGGTGTCGCGAGAGACCACGCTGTAGAAGTGCGCGGTGCGGCCGTCGCCCTTGGGCCGCAGGATCCGCCCCAGTCGTTGGGCTTCCTCCTGCCGTGAGCCGAAGGTCCCCGACACCTGGATGGCCACGCTGGCCTCGGGCAGATCGATCGAGAAGTTGGCGACCTTGCTGACCACCAGCAGTGTGACCTCGCCGATGCGGAACTGTTTGAAGAGCTTTCGGCGCTGGGTCACCGAGGTCGCGCCGGTGATCAGGTCGGCGTTCAACCGGTCGGCCAGCACGTCGAGCTGATCGAGGTACTGGCCGATCACCAAGGTCGGCTCGCCCCGATGCTTCTCGACCAGCGCCTCGACGATCCGGTCCTTGGACGTGCTCGTCGACGCCAGACGATAGCGATCCTCGGCCTCGGACATCGCGTAGCTCATCCGCTCGGTCTCAGGCAGGGTGACCCGGACCTCGACGCAGTCGGCGGGCGCGATGTATCCCTGGGCCTCGATGTCCTTCCAGGGGGCATCGAAACGTTTGGGTCCGATCAGACTGAACACGTCAGCCTCGCGCCCGTCCTCGCGGACCAACGTGGCCGTCAGGCCCAGTCGGCGGCGGGCCTGCAGGTCGGCGGTCATCCGGAAGATCGGTGCCGGAAGCAGGTGGACCTCGTCGTAGATGATGAGTCCCCAGTCCTTGGCGTCGAGCAGGTCGAGGTGGGTGTAGACGCCTTTGCGCCTCGTCGTCATCACCTGGTAGGTCGCGATCGTGATCGGACGGATCTCCTTGCGGGCGCCGGAGTACTCGCCGATCTCATCCTCGGTCAGGCTGGTGCGACTGATCAGCTCGTCGCGCCATTGTCGGGCTGCGACGGTGTTGGTGACCAGGATCAGGGTGGTGGCGCCCGCCTGGGCCATGGCGGCCGCGCCGACCAGGGTCTTGCCTGCGCCGCAGGGCAGGACCACGACGCCCGACCCGCCGTGCCAGAAGCCGTCGACCGCCTGCTGTTGGTAGGGGCGTAGCTCCCAGTCATCAAGGACGAGCGAGATCGGGTGCGCCTCGCCGTTGACATAGCCCGCCAGGTCCTCCGCAGGCCAGCCGATCTTGAGCAGCTGCTGCTTGAGCTGGCCGCGCTCCGACGGGTGCACCAGGACGGTCGAGTCGTCCAGCCGTTCACCCAGGAGGGGCTGAATCCTCTTGTGCCGCAGGATCTCTTCCAGCACCGGGCGGTCGGTGCTGCGAAGGATGAGCTGGTCGCCGTCCTTCTCGAGAGTGAGCCGACCGTAGCGGTCCATCGTGTCGGCGACGTCCACGAGCAGGGAGTGCGGCACGGCGTAGCGGCTGTACGTGATGAGCGTGTTGATGACCTGCTCGGCGTCGTGTCCGGCGGCTCGGGCGTTCCACAGGCCGAGCGGCGTCAGCCGATAGGTGTGAACGTGCTCCGGCGCGCGCTCCAGCTCGGCAAAAGGTGCGATGGCCCGGCGCGCAGCCATGGCGTCGGGGTGGTCGACCTCGAGGAGAAGTGTCTTGTCGCTCTGAACGATCAGGGGTCCGTCAGCCATGGTGAGCGACAACGATATCCCGGCCGGGAGTGTTCCCCGGCCGCGGACTGTTGTCCGTCAGAATCCGGCGTCGGAGCTTGTGCTGGACGTGCCGCTGATAACGAAGAGCGCGATGACGCCGACGATGAGCAGGATCAGGACGCCCACGTTGACGGCATAGATGATCCAGCCGATCCTGGACTTCTTGCGCGATCCCACCGGGTCGGTGGTGTTGGAGGTCAGCGCCATGATGCCGAAGATGAGGCTCGGGATGCCGACGAGGAACGCGGTGCTCAGCATCGACACCCCGGACACGATGGTCAGCACGATCGCGGACGTGTTGCTCGGAGCCACGGGCGCGCCGGTCGCGTAGTACTGCTGGCCATATGCCGGGTACTGCTGGCCTTCGGGCGGTGCCGGGTACTGCTGGCCGTAGGGGTCGCTGAGCGGCGGGGCGTACGGCGGCGCCGGAGGCTGCTGGGCGTAAGGGTTGCTGACCGGCGGGCTTGCCTGTGGGGCTGGCGGTTGCTGGCCGTAGGGGGATGACACGCCCGGAGGGGTCGGAGGGGTCGGAGGGACAAGCTGCGCCTCTGGGGTGTCCTGCACCGAGGCCGAAGGCACCTCGGCAGCCGGCGTGGCGGGAATCGGTGCTGTGGGGTCCGCCCAGACAGGTGCGGTCGGGTCGTTGAACACAGAGCCCGACGTCTCGTCATGGGGGTCGCCGGGGGCAGCTTCGGGTTGCTGCTCTGGGTCGGGCTGCTGCTTGCTGCCGCCGGTTGGCTCGCTCATGCTGTCTCTCCCAATATCGTGCGGCCCGTTCTCGAGCCATGCCTGCCAAGGTATCAACCGTGCGTCGGGTCTGCTGCCGAGTCCATGGTGATGGGATGGCGTTTGCTGACACGATAGGGGCCGCCACATGGAGGTAACAGATGCGAGGACCGCAGCGTGAAGCTCAGTCGGGTATGCCCGGACGGGTCACCATCTACGAGGTCGGACCCCGCGACGGTTTGCAGAACGAGAAGACCGTTGTCCCGGTGGAGGTCAAGGCCGAGTTCGTCAGACGGCTCGTGAGCGCAGGGCTCGACACCGTCGAGACGACGTCGTTCGTATCGCCGGAGTGGGTCCCCCAGCTGGCCGACTCGGCCGCGCTGCTGACTCTGCTCGGCGAGGTCGGCCGTGGCCGCAACCGACCCGTGCTGGTGCCCAACGATCGCGGTCTGGACGCAGCGCTCGCACAGGGCGTCCAAGCCATCGCGATCTTTGGCAGTGCGACCGAGACCTTCGCCCGCAAGAACCTCAACCGCAGCGTGGATGAGTCCATCGCGATGTTTGCTCCCGTCGTGGCGCGAGCGCGTGCCGAGGGACTTTGGGTGCGCGCCTACGTCTCGATGTGTTTTGGAGACCCCTGGGAAGGCGACGTTCCCATTGACCAGGTTGTGGCCGTTGCTTCGCAGATGATGGATCTGGGCTGTGACCAGCTCAGCCTGGGCGACACCATCGGCACCGGCACGACAGGCCACGTTCACCGGTTGCTGGATGCCTTGGACACCAACGGAATTGGTGCGGAGCGGATTGGGGTGCATTTCCACGACACCTATGGTCAAGCCCTCGCGAACACCTTGGCTGCGCTGGCACACGGAGTCACCGTCGTTGACGCCTCGACAGGTGGTCTGGGCGGGTGTCCTTATGCGAAGAGCGCGACCGGCAACCTGGCGACGGAGGACCTCGTCTGGGCCCTCGACGGGCTGGGGATCGAGACAGGGATCGACCTCGAGGCGCTGGTGGAGACCAGTGTCTGGATGGCCGGGCACCTTGGTCGGCCGTCGCCCTCGCGGGTCGTCAAGGCGCTGGCAGGTAGCGATGACTGACCCGACGCCCATCGAGCCTGCGCCCGCCAAGGGGTGGAGGGGATTGTTGCAGCGACGCGCTGAAGCGATGCTGGTCAAGCCCCGTCGCGCGGCGACGGCGCTCACCGAGCCAGGGGAGCGTCATGTCGTTCTGCAGCTGATCGGTCCCAGACCCGTCCAGGTCATCGCGATCATCAGCCAGGCGACCGGGCTCGACCTTGTGTCCGCCAGCAATCTCGCGAGGGAGGCTCCGGTGGTGGTGGTGTCGGGCATCAGCGAGGCCAGCGCCGATCGCGTGGTCGAGCGACTGCAACAAGCAGGAGCGAGAGTTGTGGCAGGAGAGTCATACCGACCTGAGTAGTCCGGTCAGTGCAGTGATCCGGTCAGGTGAATGCTGCGCCAGTGATCCGGTGGATCGAGAAGGCGCGTTCGACATCGGATCCCTCGATCGACCCGTAGGCGCGTCCGCCCTCGATTCGCTTGGGATAGAACCGTATTCGCGTTGTCCGCCCATCAGCGTCGGCGTAGCCGATCCAGAGTCCGGTGTTGTCGGCCGACGCCTCTCGAAGGAGCGCCAGGGCGACTGCCGGCTCGGTCGACGGCAGCCGAGGGCCGGGCTGGGACTCCTCGCGCGCGCGTTCGAATGCTGCGGAATCTTCACCCGCGCGCAATGCCGAGATGAGCGTCTCGGTCAGCTCGTCATCGACGATCGACGGAAGTGCGGACGAGGCCAGGGGCCGTCGGGCGGGGGACCGGTGGTGTGAGACGACGGGGACCATGACCCCGCCATCACTCGTCTCGGGAATTGGCGCGAAGCCGTTCTCGCGCAACATCTCCAGGACCACCATCGTGTGTGCCGGCGACACGATGACGGTGGGCGCGACCCGCCTCAGCTGCAGGGCAGCCAGCCCGCGATCGGCCAGCATGCTGTCCAAGACCGCCGAGTCGTCGCTGCGGATGTACGCCGAGACCGATCCCACCCGGGTCTGGCCGTGACGTCGGGCGATATCGCCGACGAGGTACTCCAGCGGTTGCGGAACCGGCGTACGGCTTGCGTCCTTTAGCGCGGTGAGAACCTGCGCGGACGACCATCCCGCGTCCAGGGCCCGGCGGACGCTCTCGGGGGAGAAGCGATAGACGGTGGCGCCGCCTCGTGACTCGACGTCGGCGACGAGGCGCATGAACTGAGCAAGGCTGCCTTCGAGTCGACCCGGCGCAACCGCCGTCAGATCCGCCTGCAGCAGGACGTGCTCGACGGGCGACGGCAGGTGGGTGTTGATCGCTTCCTCGGCCGCAGACGTGTTGGCGGTGGAGCCGAAGAGGAGATGCCCTGCGGTGCTGAGTGCTCCGCGCCCGGTTATCCCGAGCCACTCGGCCTCACGCAGCACCGCGGCTGTGACCGTGTCGATGATCTCGCCCCGCCGCATCGGTCTGCGCCAGCGGATGCGCTCGCTGAGGCCGGCCAGATCGGGTGCCTGGCCTTCGGGCAGTGCCGCCAGCTCGGCGAGAATGTCGCCGCGCAGCTGGCGCATGGGCGGATAGGCGAGATCCCCGCTCAGCGCGTTGATGGGACTGCCACCACCAGTGGAAGTTGTGCCGACGAGGTGCGGTGCCCGGCCTGACGCCAGCCAGGCTTGGGCGAGCCGGACCCATCGGTTCGCGGAAGGACGTTGCTGCCACTCGTCGTAGCTGGGGGTCGGTGCCCACACCGGCTCCAGGGATGCGTCGTCAGCCAGCAGGCCTGCGGCATAGGCAGCTTCGACGACAAACGCGGCATGTTGCGGATCAATATCGAGGATCGCGGCGAGGTGCTTGAAGTCCCGCGCCGAGAGTCCGCCGGCACGCAGGACCCTGGGCGGGCGAGGGCCCCAGTCTGCTGCAAGCTCGTCCACGAGCCCGAGCAGCTCGGAAGCCTGACCCCCGGCCGCGTCATCCACCGAGGACTGCTTGTGGGACGTGACGGCCAGGGCTGGGGCGGTCAGCGCGCTCTCACGGTGCAGCCGACCCCCACGCAGCCGAAGGGCGACCTCGCGCGGCAGGGCGAAGTGGTCGGCGGACAGCGCGGTCATCAGCTGATGGGACAGCAGCCAGGCGCCAGCCGAGGCCAGGGGGCCGTCGGGCGACAGGGTCCCGATCGGTGGTCCCCAAGCGAGCTTGTCGAGAATGTTTCGCGCATCAGGGGGTGCAGACGCGATGACCGCGTCGATCGCCTCCGGTGAGGCGTACGACGCCGGCGTCGAGCCGCGCAGGTCGGCGATGGCCGGGCCGAGGCCCGCCGGGTGCGGACCGAGCACCTCGGTGACCGCCCGCACCACGTGATGATCGTCGCCGCTGCGCCACAGGAGCCCGCGATCCCAGAGATCCTGGACGAACCCCCCCAGGTCCGGGACTGCCCGGCCCAGCAGTGCTGCCGTCTGGCTGAGGTCGACGGGATCGCCGCTGACGACCAGCGCCTCAAGGACCTGCAGATGGCCGCGGTCGAGCCCGTCGAGGGCCCGCTGAACGCTGGAACGCGTGCTGGCCCGTGCGGCCAGCGAGGTCAGATCGCTCGGAGCCGGCCGGGCCAGATCGGGTCGGCAGCGGACCAACCGCCGGAGCTGTTCGTCTCTTCGACCTCGGACGTCATCGGCGAGGCTCCTGACGTGGGGCTGTGGTCGGGACAGGGACGCGGGCACACCTCATACGGTAGTTGGCATCTGAGCTCTCGGTTGCCGCGTGGCCCGTTGGTGGCGAGGATGGGCGCCACCACGTCACGCCAAAACGGAGGAACTGTGAAGGCCCACGCGCTCATGTCCTACAGCTCAGGAACCTCCGACACGCCCCTGCTGGGTGACACGATCGGCGACAACCTGGCGCGAACCGTCTCGCGTCTGCCCGATGCCGAAGCGCTGGTCGACGTGCCCAGTGGCCGCCGCTGGACGTACGCGCAGCTCGATGCTGACGTCACGGCGTTGGCTCTGGGCCTGTTGGCCCGCGGTATCGACGCCGGCGACCGGATCGGCATCTGGGCGCCGAACTGTCCTGAGTGGACGCTGCTGCAGTTCGCAACGGCCAAGGTCGGCGCGGTCTTGGTCAATGTCAACCCTGCCTATCGCAGCCACGAGCTCGCCTACGTCGTGGGGCAGTCGGGCATGCGGATGCTGGTCAGTGCGGTCGAGCACAAGACGTCCGACTACCGGGCGATGATCGACGAGGTGCGGCCCGACTGCCACGACCTTCACGACGTCGTCTACATCGGCAAGGACAGCTGGGACAGGCTGGTTGCTGCTGGTTCGTCCGCCACCGTTGGTCAGCTGGCCGAGCGGATGGCGACGTTGAGCTCCGATGACGCGATCAACATCCAGTACACCTCTGGCACGACGGGGTTTCCCAAGGGCGCCACCCTGAGCCATCACAACATCCTGAACAACGGCTTCTTCGTCGGCGAGCTCGTGAGCTACACAGAGCACGACCGTATCTGCCTGCCCGTGCCCTTCTACCACTGCTTCGGCATGGTTATGGGCAACTTGGCGGCCACGAGCCACGGCGCCTGCATGGTGATCCCGGCTCCGGCCTTTGACGCTGCAGCCACGCTCAAAGCCGTTGAGCAGGAACGCTGCACGAGCTTGTACGGCGTTCCCACGATGTTCATCGCGGAGCTGGCGCTGGAGAACTTCGCGTCGTATGACCTGTCCTCGCTCCGCACCGGGATCATGGCCGGCTCGTCGTGTCCCGTTGAGGCGATGAAGCGGGTGGTGGCCGAGATGAACATGTCCGAGGTCGCCATCGCCTACGGCATGACCGAGACCTCGCCGGTCTCGACCATGACCAGGATCGACGACGACCTCGAGCGAAGGACGGAAACCGTTGGCCGGGTCATGCCGCACCTCGAAGTCAAGGTCGTCGACCCCTTCACCGGCCGGACTGTGGTGAGGGGCGTGCCCGGTGAGCTCTGCACGCGCGGCCCGAGCGTGATGTTGGGTTACTGGCAGGAGCCGGACAATACCGCCGAGGCCGTTGACGCGGCTCGCTGGATGCATACCGGCGACCTGGCGACGATGGACGAGGGCGGCTATCTGTCGATCGTCGGCCGGATCAAGGACATGGTGATCAGGGGCGGCGAGAACGTCTACCCGCGCGAGGTCGAGGAGTTCTTGTACAGCCACCCTGACATCGTCGATGTCCAGGTCATCGGTGTACCCGATGAGAAATACGGCGAGGAGCTCATGGCCTGGATCGTGATGCGTCCGGGCGCAGAGCCATTGACCGCCGAGGCTGTGCGCGCCTTCTGCCACGGCAAGCTCGCGCACTACAAGGTGCCGCGCTATGTCCATGTCGTGGACGGGTTCCCGATGACCGTGACCGGCAAGATCCGCAAGGTGGAGATGCGGGCGGAAGCCGCGGAGATTCTCGGGCTCCCTGACGCAGGTTCCTGACACGGATTCATAGACAATTCTCAGGTTGCTCCCCAGGATCTCCCGGCCAGGTGCACCATGCTGAGAGGGAGCGAAAGGATCGACCATGTCTGAGCAGCCTCCGGTGCAGCAGCCCGGTCAGCCGTCCACCCCACCGACCCGGCCGATGCCGGCTGCCGGACAGTCAGCCCCGCCGGCGCCGCCGGCTGGGCCGCCTGCCCCTGTTGCTGGGCCGCAAGCCACGCCTGCGCCGCCCACCGGTCCGCCTGTGCCGCCCACCGGACCCCCGGCCGCGTACCTGTCGGGCGAGTCGCCCAAGCCGAACATGTGGCACAGCGCGACGTCCACCCGCGGCGGGCGCTGGGGGCTTGCCTTAGCCGCCGGTGCTCTCGTGTGTCTGATGATTCTCGGGATTGGCGTCGCCGGCTTCCTGGTCCTGCGTAACCACGACCGGGTCGACCTGCTGGGGAACCGTCAGGACCGCCAGTTCCTCAGTCAGGAAAGTCCGGGCAATGGTCAGGGGCCTCGGGCGAACGGCAAGCAGGACCGGAAGGCTCAGAAGCAGCAGCGTGACCAGATGAAGGTTCCAGGTCTGCCGGGTGGCCGGGGACAAGGTCTTGGTGGTCTGGGAAACCTCTTGGGTGGAACGGCTCTGCACGGTGAGGTCTCGGGAACCCTGAACGGCTCCGTCCAGGCGCTCGTGTTCCAGCGTGGCGAGGTCACCGCAGTCAGTGACACCTCGATCACGCTCAAGAGCTCGGACGGCTTCGTGGGCACCTACGGCCGCAACGCCGCGACCAGGTCCGGAGGGGCTGCGCCCGTCAAGGGTGGGCTGGCGTTCGTCCTGGCTCGCTCCTCGGACAAGGTGGCCATCACGATTATGGTGATGCCAGGCGTGGCCGGGGTCGCGTCGAGCAGCTAGAGCAGCCGAGCAACGAGAGCGGCATCCCGTATCTTCCCTACGTGAGCGTCTTTCCCAGCGGTGAGCAATGGACCATCCGACATGGTGATCACGAGGCAGTAGTGGTCGAGGTCGGAGGCGGCCTGCGCACCTACGCTTTTCGCGGACGTGAGGTGCTGGCCGGATACCCGCCGGACGCGCGTTGCCCGGCCGGGCGTGGTCAGCTGCTGATGCCGTGGCCCAACCGGATCCGTGACGGCAGGTATTCCTTCGCCGGCACGGAGCACCAGCTCGCACTCACCGAGCCTGAGCGTGGCAACGCGGCCCATGGGCTGGTGCGCTGGGCGATCTGGTCGGTCGTGGAACGGGCTGAGGACACCGTCACCCTCAGATGCCGCCTTCGCCCGCAGCCCGGTTGGGAGTGGAGCCTCGACCTCTCGGTCACCTACGCGATGACGGCGTCAGGTCTGATCGTGACGCCCGGCGCCCGCAACGTCGGGACCGACGCAGCACCCTTCGGCTTTGGTGCGCACCCGTATCTCAGCGTCGGTGAGGACCGCTTGGACGAGGTGGTGCTCGGCATACCGGCGGCTTCCCGGCTTGAGCTGGACGACCGCTTGCTGCCCACCGGGTTGGCCTCGGTGGACGGCACCGGTCAGGACTTCCGCGAGCCCAGAGTGCTGGGTGAGCTGGAGCTCGACACCGCATTCACCGACATCGTCGCGGACACCGATGGTCGCTGGCGGGTCACGATCGCCCACCCACACACCGGCCGCGCGGTCACCGTGTGGGCGGATGCTGCTGCCTACCCCTGGTTGCAGGTATTCACTGGCGACTCGCTGCCCCTCACGGCCCGGCGCACCAGCGGCATCGCGGTGGAACCGATGACCTGCCCTCCGGACGCCTTCAACTCCGGCGACGACCTGCTCGTCCTTGCACCGGGGCAGGAGTTCGCTGCGCCTTGGGGGATCACACCGGGCTGATCATGGTCGGCTGAAGCAGGGTCTCGCCGAGCGCGAACACCGAGAAGCCGCCGCGGCGACCGTGGACAGCAGGAACTTGCCGTCGCGGGGCAAGTCGTTCCAGAACGACGCCAAGGACGGGCGATCGCGTGAGGGGGAGGTCACGCGCCCGAGTATGACGAGGACCGCACACAGCTCTCAAACGGGTTTCGGTCCTCGGAAGGTGGGGCGAGCTGATCGGGCGGCTGGCAGAACTGCCTGGCAGTAACGGATAGCCTTGGGGTCAGCGCAACGTGCGCCACCGTGCTGTCCCCTCTTCTGGTGGGGGCGGTCGACCCATGAGCAAGAGGTGTGTTGTGCCTTTAGGCAAAGTCAAGTGGTACGACGCCGAGAAGGGCTTCGGCTTCCTCAGCGACGACGACGGCAGCGACGTGTTCCTGCACGCGGATGCCCTGCCCGCCGGCGTCACGGCCCTCAAGGGCGGCACGCGAGTCGAGTTCGGCGTGGTTGAGGGCCGGCGCGGCGCGCAGGCGCTGTCCTTGCGTGTGCTTGACCCGGCTCCGTCGGTCGTTGCCTCTGCGGCTGCCAAGAACCGCGCCTCGCCCGAGGCGATGACGGTCATCGTCGAGGACGTCATCAAGCTCCTCGACAGCGTGTCCACCACGCTTCACCGCGGCAAGTACCCGGACAAGGCATCGGCGGCCAAGGTCGCCAAGGTGCTGCGCGGGATCGCGGACCAGCTCGAGACCGGCGCCTGAGCGATGGCGATCAAGGCCGACGCCATCCTTTTCGCCGCGGCGGACCAGGCCCGCGAGGCGGCAGAGAGCATCGCCGAGCCCGGCACGGTCGGCGAGCACATGGGCGCCGAGATGGACGCCGAACGTCTCGCGACCCACTACTTCGCCTGCACCGCCACGGCGTACCCGGGATGGCGTTGGGCGATCACTGTGGCTCGCGTGCCACGCGGCACGAAGGCCACGATCTGCGAGACCAACCTGGTGCCGGGCGATGGCGCATTGCTCTCGCCTGAGTGGCTGCCCTACGACCAGCGGCTCGCGCCTGGCGACCTCGGAGCCGGCGACGTGCTTCCGTACATCGAGGACGACCAGCGTCTCGAGCCAGGCTACGAAGCCACGGGCGACGAAGACGTCGACGCGGTGGCTCTGTGGGAGCTGGGGCTGAGTCGCAAGCGGGTTCTGTCCGCCGAGGGCCGCGAGGTCGCCGCCCAACGCTGGTATGACGGTGAACACGGGCCCAAGTCGCCGGTCGCAGAACAGTCCCCGGAGCCTTGCTCATCGTGCGGCTTCTTCGTCCCGATGGCAGGTGCACTTCGATCTTTTTTCGGCGTATGCGCCAACGCCTGGTCACCCTCAGACGGTCGCGTCGTGAGCCTTGACCATGGTTGTGGCGCGCACAGCGAGGTCGACGTGGTTCGCGAGGACCCCAAACCCCCCGAAGAACATGTTCTCGACGAATTCGCCGCCGACCAGTTCTGAGCGGAACCGCTCCTGCCGTAGCCTCCTGCCATGACCTGGACCCCGAACGACCTGCCTGACCTGACCGGGACGACCGCAGTGGTCACCGGAGCCAACTCGGGCATCGGTTTCGAGACGGCCAGAGCCCTCGCCGCCCGCGGCGCCAGTGTCACGTTGGCCTGCCGCAACGTCGCGAAGGGTGAGCATGCCGCAGAGCTGATCCGCAATGGCCGCAGGGGTGTTGACGGTCACAGTGGTGGCGTCACTGGTGTTGACGTTCGAGTCGCCGAGCTGGATCTGTCTTCCCTGGCCTCGGTCCGCCGGTTCGCTGAGGCGTGGCAGGGTCCGCTCAACCTGCTGGTCAACAATGCAGGAGTCATGGCGCCGCGCAAGTGGGTGGCGACCACGGACGGCTTCGAGCTGCACTTCGGCACCAACCACCTGGGCCACTTCGCGCTGACCGGGCTGCTGCTGACGGCCTTGAGGGCAGGCTCCCTGCCCCGTGTCGTCACGGTGGCCTCGATCGCCCATCATCGCGGTCGTGCCGACCTGCTCGACGGCAACCCTGCGCAGAGCTATCAGTCCGAGCGGGCCTATGGGAACTCGAAGCTGGCCAACCTGCTCTTTGGTGCCGAGCTCCAGCGGCGCGCCCCGTCCCACGGCCTGGCATTGACGTCGGCCATGGCCCACCCGGGAGTCTCGGCAACCGGTCTGGCGACGAACCCTCAGGGCATGGGTGCCAACCCGGTGGTGCGTGTCGCGGCGCCTTGGGTGATGCGGGTCATCTTCCAGTCCGCCGCCGCGGGGGCCAACCCTTCCCTATACGCCGCGTCCGCGGCCACACCCGGCTCGTACACAGGGCCAACGTGGCTGCGAGAGACTCGAGGGCCTGTGGGTCCGGCACGGCTGAGCGCGCTGGCCCAGGACCAGGAGCTTGCCGCGCGACTCTGGCAGGTCAGTGAGGGCCTGACCGGCGTCGAATACCGCTGGTAGCGCTTCCGTTCACGTTGTCGGCCTCCCCGCGAGGCGTGGACAACGCCGGGTCAGGGGGTGCGCGAGCGAAGTGCGGTTGCTGCGTTTCCGTGACCACGCCGGACGTACCAGAGTGCAAGAGCGCCACCAACGATGCCTGAGACACAGGCCCACGGCCACCAGTGCCTGTCGCCCAGGTGTAGCGCAGGGACGAGCATGATGACACCAAGCGCAACGACCCAGAGTGCGATGCCGATCTCGATCACTTTGATGGCGTCTATGGCGATCGGATCGGGCTCTTGGGGACTCACATCGGCAAGCCTATGTGTCCGCGAGCGGAGGGAGTCCGTCGACGCTCTACGCTGAGCGCCATGCCATCGACTGCGACCTCCAGGAAAACCGCCGGCGCGCACGGCGCGATCGACTCGTTCTTCCAGATCACCCAACGCGGCTCCACCCCGGCCCGGGAGATTCGCGGCGGCTTCGCCACGTTCTTCACCATGGCTTACATCGTCGTCCTCAACCCCCTGATCATCGGCACCGAGGCCGACGCGACCGGTGGCTTCCTCGGTGGTGGTGGCCACCCCAACCTCGCCATGGTGGCTGCGGCGACGGCCCTGGTGGCCGGGGTTATGACGCTGCTCATGGGCGTCGTGGCCAACTACCCGCTCGCGCTCGCGACCGGTCTGGGCCTCAATGCGTTCGTGACCTTCGGGATCGCCAAGCTGCCGGGCATGACCTGGCCGGACGCCATGGGGCTGGTCGTCATGGAGGGGCTCATCATCACGGTCCTGGTGCTGACCGGCTTCCGCAAGGCCGTTCTCCATGCCATCCCCGCGCAGCTGAAGATTGCCATCAGCGTGGGTATCGGCCTGTTCATCACGATCATCGGCCTCGTCGACTCCGGCATCGTCCGCAAGCCGTCCGGAGGTCCGGTTCCCGTCGAGCTCGGGGTCGGCGGCTTTCTGGCCGGCTGGCCGATGCTCATCTTCGTCATCGGACTGATCTCGATCATCGTCATGCTGGTCAAGAAGGTGAAGGGCGCGATCCTCATCGGAATCATCGGCGCCACCCTCCTGGCCATCGTCGTCGAGGCCATCGGCAAGATCGGCGGCCAGTTCGACAACGCAGGCAAGATGGTCAACCCCACCGGCTGGGGCCTGAACGTCCCGAAGTTCCCCTCGACGCTGGTGGACGTCCCCGACTTCGGCCTGCTGGGGCACTTCTCGCTGCTGGGCTCCTTCAGCAAGATCGGGGCGGTGTCGGCGATCCTGCTCGTCTTCACGCTCCTGCTCGCCGACTTCTTCGACACGATGGGCACGATGGTCGCCATCGGCGCCGAGGCCGGCCTGCTCGACAAGGAAGGCAACCCGCCGAACTCCCAGAAGATCCTCATCGTCGACTCGCTGGCCGCTGTCGCCGGTGGCGCGAGCGGCGTCAGCAGCAACACGTCATACATCGAGTCGGCCGCGGGAGTCGGCGAGGGAGCGCGCACAGGCCTCGCCTCGGTCGTGACCGGCCTGCTCTTCCTTCTCGCGACGTTCCTGGCGCCGCTGGTTGCGGTGGTTCCCTACGAGGCCGCGACTCCGGCCCTCGTGGTGGTCGGCTTCCTCATGATGCAGCAGGTCAAGAACATCGACTGGGACGACTTGGACATCGCGATCCCGGCCTTCCTGACAATCGTCCTGATGCCGTTCACCTACTCGATCACGGCCGGTATCGGCGCGGGCTTCGTCGTGTACGTCCTGATCAAGGTCGTGCGCGGCAAGTTCTCGGTGATTCACCCCTTGATGTGGGGGATCGCCGGCCTGTTCGTCGTGTACTTCGCGCTCGACCCGATCAAGAACATTCTCGGCGTCGGCTGACCCTCAGGTTGGCACGTGGGTGGCACGCGAGGTTATGCACGCGAGCCGGCACGAGAGTATGTGGCGTTCGGAATACTTAGCCTGGGTAATGAGTTAGGCTAAGTAGACCGAACGGAGCTCATGCCACCCAGAACGCGAACACCACAGCCGGCGCCAGAGACCTCGCCGGTGCGATCGAAGCAGCCCGCACCATCGATGTCGCTTGCACACCTCGCGAACGACCTTCGCCTGGCGTGCATGCGAATCAGCCGACGTGTTCGGTTCGAGAGCACTCAGGTCGTGGCGCCCCACCAGCTCAGTGTCATGGCCCGGCTCGACAAGACCGCGTTGACGCCTCGCGAGCTCGCCGAGATCGAACGTGTGAGCCCCCCGAGCATGACTCGCACCGTGGCAACGTTGGTCGAGCGCGGACTTGTCACGCGCCAGGACGACCCGCTGGACGGACGCCAGGTCTTCATCTCGTTGACGCCCGAGGGAGTGTCGCTGCTCAGGGAGACTCGCCGCCAGCGCGATGCCTGGATGGCGACCAGGCTCAAGGGGATTACCGCCGACGAGCGTGAGGTCCTGATCAAGGCCACCGCGATCCTCACCCGGGTGGCCAGCGAATGAGCCCCACCTTCGCCTCCTTGTCCATCTACAACTACCGCCTTTTCGCCGCGGGTGCCCTCATCTCCAACACCGGGACCTGGATGGGCCGGGTTGCCCAGGACTGGCTGGTCCTGACAGTTCTCGCCCCCCACACGTCTGTGGCGCCACCCGTCGCGTTGGGGATCGTGACGGGGTTGCAGTTCGCTCCCCTCGCGCTCTTTGCGCCCCTTGGGGGGATGGTCGCCGACCGTTTCCCGAAGCGACGCATCTTGTTTGCCACCCAGAGCGCGATGGCGCTGACCTCGCTGCTTACCGGCATTCTGGTCGTCACCGGTGCGGTTCAGCTCTGGCACATCTTCCTGCTGGCCTTCGTCCAGGGAGTCGCGACGGCCCTGGACAACCCGGCCCGCCAGACCTTCGTCTCCGAGATGGTGCCGCACGAGTCGTTGAGCAACGCGGTCGGCCTCAACAGCGCATCGTTCAACGGAGCCCGCCTCATCGGACCGGGCCTGGCAGGGCTGGTCATTGCAGCCTTCGACACCGGTCCGGCATTCTTCCTCAACACGCTCAGCTTCGTTGCGGTGCTGTTCGCGCTGGCGAGGATGCGGACGGGTGAGCTGAATGTCACGCCGAGCCAACGCGGGAAGGGGCAGATCCGCGAGGGTCTTCGCTATGTCCGTGGTCGTCCCGACATCATCCTGATCATGGCGCTCGTCTTTGTGCTGGGCACCTTCGGGATGAACTTCCAGATGACTACCGCGCTCATGGCCACCGCGGTGTTCGGCAAGGGCGCAGGAGGATATGGCTTGCTGGGCTCGATCATGGCCATCGGATCCCTGGCTGCTGCGCTGCTATCTGCGCGGCGCCCGAACCCGCGCCTGCGCGTCCTGCTGGTGGCCTATGGCGCTTTCGCCGTGGCCTCGGCCGCCGCCGCGCTCGCCCCTTCATACGTCTGGTTCGCGGTCCTGCTCATCCCGGTCGGGCTGACGGCGCTCACGGTTATCACCACGGCCACCGCGATGGTCCAGCTCAGCGTCGACCCGGCCATGCGCGGTCGGGTCATGGCGCTGTACCTGGCGGTCTTCATGGGTGGCACGCCCCTTGGCGCACCGCTCATAGGGTGGATCGGCTCGGCCTGGGGCCCCCGCTGGACCATTCTGATCGGCAGCATCACCACCAGTCTGGCGGTCCTTGCTGTCATTCTGTACCTCGTGCGAAGCGAAAACGTCCGCGTGACCTTCCACCGCCATGAGCGTCCCCGGCTACGCGTCACCCGCGGCGAGGTCATCGAGCCCGTGCCTGAGATGACGAGCTGATGACTCCCAGATTTCGCCGTGTCATCGTGCTCATCGCCCTCGTTGCGATGCTGGCGGCAGCCCTCATCGGACCACTGCTTCGTTGAGAGCCCACGGGTCGGTCAGAGACCGACACGTGGTTGAATTCGGACATCCAATGGTCTACGAGTGGGGAACGACGTGCGCAGTGCTGGGTCTGACAAGGGCGCCGGATTTGTCGTTCGAATGATCACGGCTTTCGCCGTGGTTCCGTTGATGGCAACAGCTCTCGGGGGTTGCAGCAGCGATGCCAAGCCCAAGGTGGCGTCGAGTCCCACCACGACGGCGACGCCCACCCCCACGCCGACGCCGGTTGTGGTCCTGAACCCCCTTACCGGTCTTCCCACGTCGCTCACCGGCCCCGTGGTCGCGGTCAAGATCGATGACACCGCCTCAAGCCGCCCCTCGATGGGGCTGGAGAAGGCCGATGTGATCTACATCGAAGAAGTCGAGGGCGGGCTGACGCGGATGGTGGCGGTGTTCGCCAGTGCCAAGCCCAAGGTCATGGCCGTCCGAAGCATCCGTTCCAGCGATCCGGAGCTCCTGGGTCAGTACGGGCGCATCATCGTGGTCGCCAGCGGCGGCGGGCGCCCGGCTCTACAGGTTCTGGGCCGCTCCACGCTCCACAGCGTGATCAACGACCGTGGGCAGGTGGGCTTCTTGCGTGACCACTCACGGCCGGCGCCATACAACCTGGTCTCGGACCTGGCCAAGGTGAGTGCCGCGGTCAAGGGGGACGGTGTGCGCAACGTGGGGTTCACCTGGGCGGCCAGCGACCCACGGCTTGCCGCTGCCACGTCGGCCGCGACCGTGACCACCCGAGTGGGTTCCACACGAGTGGGCTTTGTCTGGGACGCCAAGCTGACCCGTTACGTCCGCACCATTGACGGCCGACGGCTCCTCACGGTCAGTGGCGATCCCGTCGCCAAGCCCAACGTGCTCGTGCAGTACTGCCAGGTCGTCGCCGACCGCAACGACCACGACGTCAACGGAAAACCCGCGATGTACACCAAGTCCATCGGCTCTGGTCGTGTCGTGCTCTTCCGTGACGGCAGGCGAATCGAAGGCACGTGGTCGCGTGCCAGCATTGGCGCCCCCACAACGTTCACTGATGCTGCGGGGAAGCCCCTGCTGTTTGCTCCCGGCGGGACGATCGTGGCGTTGGTACGTCCCGGTGCCCCGGCCTGATTGGACGATCTGTCTGATCGACAGACGTCTCTGATCAGCCGAGCCGGCTGACGACGTACTCGATGCTCGCGATGAGTTTCGAGATGTCCTCCGGGTCGATGGCCGGGAACATCCCCACGCGCAGCTGGTTGCGCCCGAGCTTGCGGTAGGGCTCCACGTCGAGGACACCATTGGCGCGTAGCATTCCGGCGACCGCGGCAGCATCGACCTCGTCGGCGAAGTCGACCGTGCCGACGACCAGCGAGCGCGCGGCCGGGTCCGCCACGAAGGGCGAGGTGTACGACGTCGCCTCGGCCCACTCATAGAGCCGGGTGGAGCTGTCGGTCGTGCGCTGCACGGCCCAGTCCAGACCGCCCTTGCCGTTGATCCAGTCGATCTGGTTGGACAGCAGCGCCAAGGTCGCCACAGCGGGGGTGTTGTAGGTCTGGTTCAGCCGAGAGTTGTTGATCGCGGTCGGCAGGCTGAAGAAGTCAGGCACCCACCTGCCCGAGGCCGCGATCTCATCGACCCGAGCCAAAGCCGCCGGGGAGAAGGCTGCCAGCCAAAGACCACCGTCAGACGCCAAGCACTTCTGGGGCCCGAAGTAGTAGACGTCGGTCTCGGCGAGGTCAACCGGCAGGCCGCCGGCACCTGAGGTGGCGTCGATCAGCACCAGCGCCCCCTCGTCGGCGCCTTCAACCCGCTTCACGGGTGCCATGACGCCGGTCGAGGTCTCGTTGTGCGGCCAGGCGTAGACGTCCACGCCCGCCTCAGCCACCGGCGTGGCCAAGGTCCCCGGAGCGCCCTCGATGATCGTCGAGTCGCCGAGGAAGGGGGCCTTTTGGGTGACCGAGCCGAACTTGGCGGAGAACTCGCCGAACGCCAGGTGCTGGGCGCGCTCGCGGACAAGGCCGAACGCGGCGATGTCCCAGAAGGCGGTCGAGCCGCCGTTGCCGAGGACGATCTCATAGCCCTCAGGCAGGCTGAACAGGTCGGCCAGCCCTTCGCGGATCTGGCCCACGAGGTTCCTGACAGGGGCCTGACGATGAGAGGTTCCAAGGACCGAACGACCGAGCGAGGACAGGTGGTCGACCTGCTCGGGGCGGACCTTGCTGGGCCCGCAGCCGAATCGACCGTCCTGGGGCAGGAGCTCGGCGGGGATGGACAGCGTGGCGGGGTCAGTCACGAAGAATCACCTCAGGGTGAGAGCGGCGGGCAAGAAACCCGACCCGACACCGTTGGCAGATCGCTGGGTGGCCAGTCTGTCAGCCACTGTGGCCGCTCGGACCTGCAGTCCGGCGATTGGGACGTAGATCTCAACCCGCGGCCGGTCGATCCAGGATCGGACCCGGATCGACCCCCCGGACGGATCAGCGGGCCTGACCAGACGAAACGGCCGCGGTCCACCCGGCGACGCCCTCCGGGCCGCGCGGCCCCTCGCCGATATAGCGAGCCGACGGACGGACCAGACGACCCGTGCGCTTCTGCTCGAGCACGTGGGCAGACCACCCGGCGGTGCGCGCGCAGGTGAACATCGGGGTGAACATCGCGGCGGGAACCTCGGCGAAGTCAAGCAGGACGGCGGCCCAGAACTCGACGTTCGTGGCGAGCACCCGGTCGGGTCGACGGGCGTGGAGCTCGTCGAGCGCAGCCTTCTCCAAGGCGGCCGCGACGGCGAAGCGTGGTGCGCCCAGGCGCTCGCAGGCAGCTCGCAGGACGCGAGCGCGCGGGTCCTCCGCGCGATACACGCGGTGGCCGAAACCCATGAGCCGGTCGCCCTTGTCGAGCACGCTTCTGACGTATGCCGTGGCGTCGCCGGTCCGCTCGACGCCCTCGATCATGTGTAGGACACGTGAGGGCGCTCCGCCGTGCAGCGGGCCGCTGATCGCACCCACCGCGCCGGACAGACAGGCTGCGACGTCGGCTCCGGTCGAGGCGATCACGCGTGCGGTGAACGTCGAGGCGTTCATCCCGTGCTCGGCGGCGGACACCCAGTAGGCGTCGACCGCCTCGACGTGGCGGGGGTCGGGCTCGCCGCGCCACCGGATCATGAAGCGCTCGACGATGGAGTGTGCCTTGTCGACCTCGCGTTGGGGCACCATCGGCTGGTCCTGGCCGCGTGCCGACTGGGCGACGAACGACAGGGCCATGACGGAGGCTCGGGCGAGATCCTCGCGCACCTGCGCGGCGTCGATGTCCAGCATCGGCTGGTATCCCCAGACCGGGGCAAGCTGCGCCAAGGCACTCTGGACGTCCACGCGCACGTCACCGGTATGCACCGGGAGCGGGAACGGCTCGGCCGGCGGCAGACCGGGGTTGAACTCGTTGTCAACGAGAAGGCCCCAGACGTGGCCGAAGGACACCCGCCCGACCAGGTCGTTGATGTCGACGCCGCGGTAGCGCAGCGCGCCACCTTCCTTGTCTGGTTCGGCGATCTCGGACTCGAAGGCGATGACGCCCTCGAGCCCTGGCCTGAACTCGCTGTCGCTCATGCGTAGACCCTCTCCCGGGACGGCGCTGTTGCCGGACCGCAAATCATTGTGCCCTGACCATTACTTTCGGCAACGGCTACCTCTTGCGGCGCTGTTACCTCTTGCGACGAATGGCTTTGAGGGGATTGGCTTTCGGGCGCTGGTCGTCGGTCGGCCGGATGCGTTTGGCCAAGTCGTAGCCCTCGATCAGCTGCGCAAGCGGAGTTGTCGCGGTGGGATGGCTCGCGATCGGCTCGTTGCCGTTGAAGACGACCCACACCTGCACGTCGCCTTCCCACACGGGCATCGCCGAGCCGTCCATGAGCCCCTTTGCGTGGGCGAGAGCCTGCTTGCGAGCGGTCAGCTTGTTCATCTGCTTCTGGGCGAGCTCCATGACCGGCTCCTTGCCATGCCTGATCGCCTCGTACGCCACCGGGCCGTACTTGACGCCCAGCTTGGCGACGTTGCTCAGTGCTCTTGCTTTGCCCGGCATGGTGCCCTCCCGTTTGAGCGGATGTTCTTTCAGCCTAATGTCGGGTGTCATGACTGAACCGCCGCACGCCCTGTCCCTGGACGAACGCCGCCGCCTCGCGATGCCTGGCGTCGAACGCAACCTGATGGGTCGGCGTCCCGTGTCACCACGGGACGAGCTGCGCAGCATCATCGCCGAGCTCGATGCCATGGACGGGTCCGGCGACCCGGCCTGGGACCGATACGGCGATGGTGGTCCGGTCGCAGCACTGGAGAGCCGGGTCGCCACCGTGCTCGGCAAGCCTGCGGCGGTGATGTTCCCGAGCGGCACCATGGCGCAGCAGTCGACACTGCGGGTCTGGAGTGATCGGCTGGGCAGCAGGCGCATCGCCATTCCGGCGTTGTCCCACCTGCTGCTCCACGAGCAGGACGGTCCCCGGCTGCTCAACGGCTTCGAGTGGGCGCTGTTGACCACCGGAGTGACGACCGGTGGCGTCGTCCCGACCGTCGACCACCTGGCGGCCATCCCCGGCGAGCTTGGTGCGGCGCTGCTGGAGATACCGCTTCGTGATGGCGGCTACCTGCTTCCGTCGTGGGAAGAGCTTGAGGCGTTCTCGCGGGCGTGCAGCGATCGCGGCGTGCCACTCCACCTCGACGGCGCGCGGATCTGGGAGTCCGCCCCTTACCTGGGACACAGCCCCGCGGAGATCGCGGCGCTGGCCGACACGGTCTATGTCTCCTTCTACAAGGGCCTGCGTGGGCTGGCCGGCGCAGTGGTCGCCGGACCCGAGGACGTCATCGCCGAGGTCCGGCTCTGGCGCAGCCGTCACGGCGGCACGTTGTTCACGATGCTCCCGTATGCCGTGTCTGCCCTTCGTGGGCTGCGCGAGGAGCTGCCGCGTATGGCGGAGTACCACGTACGAGCTGTGGAGATGGCGGAACTGTTGGCAGCAAAGGGGATTCGTACTTTCCCGACGAAGCCGCACTGCAACGCATTCCGGATCTTCGTCGAGTCACCCGGCGACGTGGTCACCGAGCGGGTGGTCACAGTCATGGAGCGCGAGCATCTTGCGGTGACTCCCAGGTGGGGGGATTCCGAGGACGTCCCTGGTTGGTCGTGGACCGAGTTCACGGTGGGCTCGGCGACGATGGAGTGGAGCGCGAAGGCGGCGGTCGACCTGCTGGCCCGCGTCCTTCTCGACTGAGCAAGGGCATGGAACAGCCCGCGAGTCCAGGGCTGACGCTCTGGCGTGCGACGGACGAATCGCATCTGCTCACGGGCCGCGGTGACTGCGTGGATTGCGGTCACCCTGCCGTCCATGCTCTGGCACACCGAAAGGAGGCCAGGAACGGGCTGGGCTAACGCTCAGCCACCTCACGCGTCCGTTTGATTCTCACTAGGCGGACCACCTCCCTTCTCGTGTCCCTCAACGGTAATTGCGCGGACCGGCTCTCGCAATGACTTTGTCCGCGATGTGAACAAGGGGCATCGACCGCGACGTGAACAAGGGGCATCGACCGGGTCAGACGTTGGTGACCACCTCGTCGTAGTCCAGTCGCGGCAGGCGATCCGTCCAGGCGTCCTTGCCGGGCTTGCCGATGTTGATCACGGCAAGGACCTTGTGCTCTCCGTCGGGGAAGAACTCGTTGTTCAGATCGGCGGCGTCGTAGCCGGTCATCGGACCTGCGGCCAGGCCGGCCGCGCGAACGGCCAGGATGAAGTACGCGACCTGCAAGGTGGCGTTCATGTCAGCCGACTGCGCCCGCATGGTGTCGTTGGCGGCGAACACGTCACGGGCGCCCGAGAAGTGCGGGAACGTCTTGGGAAGCTCCTCATGGAACGCGTGGTCAGCCGCGAGGATTGCGACAAGCGGTGCACTGGCGGTCTTGGCCCTGTTGCCCTCGGCCATCGTCCGTACGAGTCGTGTGCGCGCCTCGGGCGAGCGGACCAGCACGATCCGCAGAGGCTGGTTGTTCATGGACGTGGGCGCCCACTTGGCCAGGTCGTAGATGGCTTTGACCTGGTCATCGCCGACCGGCTCGTCGGTGAACGTGTTGGCGGTGCGGGCCTTTCGGAACAGCAGGTCCTGAGCTTCCGGAGAGAGCTCGAGCCGGCGGGCGAACTCCGTCTCGAACTCGGTGATGTCAACGGCGGGCTGGTCATTTACGGAGATGGTTATGCATAGTTGAACCGTCAACTAATTGGTTCCATTCCCGACCGGTCAACTGCCCAGAGTGACACGAGGCGCTCAGAGAGTGACACGAGGCGCTCAGAGAGGGCGAACCGTCGCGGCGTCCACCGCGATCCACACGGCATCGGCCTGGGCGAGAAGGCGACCGTCGGCGGCATACAGGCAGGTCCCGCTGTAGAACTTGCGGCCGTCGTGCCTTCGCGGCCACGCCATCACGACATGGGGCTCCCCGACCGTCGGCAGCTCATGGACAGCTGTCGTCATCGTCCCCAGCACGATCTCGCGTTTGGCGATACCGGACGCCCAGGCTCCGGGGCAGTCCAGGGCCGCCCAGACCAGCTCCGGGGTCGACTCGCGCGGAGTCCAGGCTGCCGCCCGCAGGCTCTCGTGCCCGGCGAGCAGACCGGTATGCAGGCACAGCGCGTCGGAAGGGTCGCGGCCGGTACCGCAGGTGAAACAGGTGGGGAACGGATGCGAGACCAGACCCTCGTATGCCGGCCCTGCCGCCTCCGCCTGAGCGTAGGTCACCGGCGCCGGCAGCTCGTCGGGGTCGAGGGACTCCGCCGGAAAGGCCTGCGCCACCAGCGTCTGGCCGTCCCATACCTCGACCGTGCCGTCGTCGCCGCGCAGAACCACCATCTCGGTGTCCAGCGGTGGGGGCGTGCGGAGGCGAACCGTGACCGCGCCGCCGTCCAGAGCCCCGTCGACGAGCTGGGCCAGATGACCGCTGGTCCATCCGCCGTTGCCCGACATTGGCGGACCGCAGAAACGCGCTGGCACGACGAAGGACTCGCTCATGACAGCGAGCTCTCGTTGGGTGGGGTCAAAGAGGTCATTGCATCGCTCATGGGTGAGAGGCTATGTCCGTGACCGACTTGATAGACACCACCGAGATGTACCTCCGAACAATCTTCGAGCTGGACGAGGAGGGCATCGTCCCTCTGCGGGCGCGCATCGCCGAGCGTCTGGGCCACTCGGGTCCCACCGTCTCCCAGACCGTGGCTCGCATGGAACGGGACGGCTTGCTCACGCTGGCCGGTGACCGTCACATCCAGCTGTCCGTGGAGGGCCGCCAGGTTGCGACCCGGGTCATGCGCAAGCATCGACTTGCCGAGCGTCTGCTGCTCGACGTCATCGGTCTCGAGTGGGAGTTCGTCCACGATGAGGCGTGCCGGTGGGAGCACGTGATGAGCGAACGGGTCGAACGCAAGATCCTGACGCTGATCGGCGAGCATCACGAAAGCCCCTATGGCAACCCCATCCCGGGGCTCGACGAGCTGGGGGAGCCGCCGAACGAGGACTTCCGTCTGGGCGTGAGCAACCTGGTCGAGCTGGTCGCCGACGGGCCCACCGTGGTGACCGTGCGGCGGATCGGCGAGCCGGCCCAGGTCGAGCCCGAGGCGTTGAACCTCCTGACCCAGGCCGGTCTGATGCCCGGACGGCGGGTGCGCGTACGCCGCGAAGATGGCCGCATCGTGGTCGCGCGTGAGGGCGCCGCCGAGGTCAGCGGGGTCTCGTTGCCCGATGACGTTGCCGTCCACGTATTCGCAGACACCCCGACCTCGTAGCTTCTTGGCCGAATCAAGGACTCTCCGTGACCTGAATGTGACATTGAATCCTTCGGTGTGTACGGTAAATGGACTACATCCCCCCGGATGGAGTTCTTGATGCGGTTCGCCTAGTCCTGTCACCGCACTCAAGATTGTCTAATTCCGCTTGGCAGGAGCGGGGGACCCACATGTGGGGCGTCGAGAGACGCTCCTTGGGGTGAAGCCCTCTCGGCAGTGATCGACCTCGGGTCGATTCGCTGGCGTGAAGGCCGGGTGATCTCCAACCCGAACCCGACAGCTGACCTCGTAGGCGTTTGGAGAGGTTTATCTACTGTGTCGAACACCATCTCGGGACGCCATCGCTCCCAAGGTCGCTTGAACCCTGTCTCATCGCTGTCAACGGCCATCTCGCGTTCTGCCAAGCCGGCGGCCAAAGCCTCTGCCGTGATCGTCGTCTCCGGTGGCATGGCGGCTTCCTTCGCCCTTCCGGCCTCCGCGGCCACGCTGGTCACCCCGGCGACTGCCAAGGCACCAGCCGCGACTGACGTCCTGGCCGTCGCGGCTCCGTCGGCCGCGCAGGCACCCCTGGTCTCCCCGGCATTCGGGAACATCGGCTTCAGCGGGGTTGACAAGCCAAAGCCCGTCCGTTCCGCGCCCGTCCGTTCCGCGCCCGTCCGTTCGGCGACCGTCAGCTCAAGCCGCTCGGCTACCCGCGTGCCACTGGCCGACGTGGCCCCGGCTCCCGCCTCGGCCGGCGTGCTCGCCATCGCGGCCAGCCTGAAGGGCATCTACTACGTCTACGGCGGCACCACGCTGGCCGGCTTCGACTGCTCCGGCTACACGCAGTACGTCTTCAACCGGGTCGGCATCACGCTGCCGCGGACGGCTGAGCAGCAACGCCAGTTCGCCACTCCCGTGTCCACCCCGTCGGTGGGCGACCTGGTGTTCTTCGGCGCCCCTGCACACCATGTGGGTATCTACGCCGGAAACGGCATGATGTGGGACTCACCGCAGACGGGTTCGGCTATCGCCCTTCGCTCCATCTACGCCGGTGTGACCTACGGTCGGGTCGGCTAGACCCACTCGCGTTCACCTGCGCGGCATACCTGCTTCGCGGATTCTGGCCCTTCACTGCTTCGGCAGTGAGGGGCCAGTCTCGTTGCCGGGTCGACGTGGGACGCAGGCGTGATGCGCCGAGGGCGATATCGTGCCCAGCGTGCACTCTCTGGACCCTGTGGACCCTGACGTCGACCTGCACGTCCCCCTCGACCGCATGGAGCTCGTCCGCCATCACGCATCGGTCCTGGCCGCCATCGCCTCCGGTGGGGCGGTCGGTGCGATGGCCCGTCAGCTCGTCGGAGAGACCTGGTCGACGAGCGGATCGTTCCCGTGGAGCACCTTCCTGATCAATGTGAGCGGCAGTCTGCTGATCGGCGTACTCATCGCGGTTCTGGGCAAGCTCCCGGCGCAGCACCGGCTCGTGCGGCCGTTCCTGGGGGTCGGTGTCCTCGGCGGGTTCACCACCTTCTCCACGTATGCCGTCCAGTCACATGACCTCGTCACGTCTGGTCACCCGTTGGTCGCCCTCGTCTATCTGGTCGGAACGGTGCTGGCCGCGTTGCTGGCGGTCGTGGCCGGGGTCGTGCTCGTTCGTCGCGTCGCCACGGCGTGGCAGGGGCCCGGCGGCAGGAGCCTGACATGACGCTGTTGATGGTTGCGCTCGGCGCCGCGGTGGGAGCGCCGGTCCGATACCTCACCGACCGGGCCGTTCAGAGCCGTCACGAGAGCGTGATGCCATGGGGCACGGTGGGCGTGAACGTGGTCGGGTCGTTGATCCTGGGCGGGCTGATGGGGGCCGGGCCCGGGGTGTCCGCTTCGGTCCTGGCACTGCTCGGGACCGGGTTCTGCGGTGCCCTGACCACCTACAGCACCTTCAGCTTCGAGACGTGGCGGTTGATCGAGGAGGAGGCCTACGGCGCGGCCGTGGCCAACGTGGTGGTCAGCGTGGGGACGGCTTTGGCTGCTGTGGTCATCGGCTATGCCGCATCGGCGACGTTGACCGGCTGACCACGTCTGTGTGCCCCCGGCAGGATTTGAACCTGCGACCTACCGCTTAGGACATTGGGCAATCAGGGCAGATCCTCCAAAGTCACGAATCCGGTTCTGTGAGCATGGGATCAGGCTCACTGGTCACCCCATGGCTTCATCGTGGATCAGTGCCGTTACCGACATATCAGGGTCATAATGGGTAACCATCTGGGTAACAATAAGGGCCACACCGTTGAGGGTGTGGCCCTTCTGCTGTGCCCAGAGCAAGGGCATACAGGAAAGGGCACACGGCAGTTGTCCTGACGTTGCGGCATACAGGAACTGTCGTCCTTCCGTGAAACCCTCAGGGGACCCCCCAAACCCCCTGTCATCAGCCGCATGACGCGCACCAATCAGGG